>NZ_JAVKPO010000013.1:0-72339 GCF_040980945.1 Kocuria sp. CPCC 204721 | reverse complement strand
AACCAAAAACAAAAAACTTTGGTATCAACAAACTAGACACACTATTGAGTTGACAAACAACAAACCACACCACCAGACCCCTCACCAGGGCCACAACGGTCGGTTGCGATCTGCAAGCTTAGCTGCGGGTGACCCAGGCTGCAACTCGACATGAACTCTCGATTGCTTCCTGCTGTCACTGCTCTTCAGCGGCTTGCGGGGAACCATCCTAGCACACCTTCTCGCCGTTGTGCGCGGCTCGTCAGTGGTGGGATCGACCCCGTTTCGTTGCCCCGTTCGGCCTTCGCGGCCGCTGCCATGGCAACTCAGAAGACATTACACGCCCCCACCGGAGACGGCAAACCTGGGACGGCGAACCCTCCGGAGAGGGAGAACCCTCCGGAGACGGAGAACCCGCGGGAGCACGTGCTCCCGCGGGTTCTGCATTCAATGATGCGTGACCTGATCAGTCCCGGTCGCGCGCCGTCGGGCTGGTGCTCGCACCCTTGGCCGGCTTCAGGAACAACACCGCGAGCGGAGGGACGGTGACCTCGGCGGACGCCGGCTTCCCGTTGTATGCACCCTCGGCCGCGGTGACCCGGCCCAGGTTGCCCACGCCGGAACCACCGAAGATGTCGGAGTCCGTGTTGAGCACCTCGTCCCACTCCCCCGCCCACGGCAGACCCAACCGGAAGCGCTCGTGGGTGTTGCCCGCGAAGTTGGCCACGCACACGAGCGGGTTGCCCTGGTCGTCCCATCGGGTGAAGGACAGCGTGTTGCGCTTGGCGTCGTTGGCGTCGATCCACTCGAAACCGGACGGGTCATTGTCTCGTGCGTACAGGGCCGGGGTCTCGCGGTAGATCTCGTTGAGGCTCTTCACCAGCTCCTGCACGCCGTGGTGCGGTGGGGTCTCGGAGAGCCACCAGTCCAGGCCGTGCTCCTGGGACCACTCAGACTCCTGGGCGTACTCGGTGCCCATGAAGATCAGCTGTTTACCCGGGTGGGCCCACATGTATGCGAGGTACGCGCGCACGTTGGCGAGCTGCTGCCACCGGTCACCCGGCATCTTGCGCAGCAGGGAGCCCTTGCCGTACACGACCTCGTCGTGGGAGATGGGGAGGACGAAGTTCTCCGAGTAGGCGTAGACCATGGAAAACGTGGCCTTGTTGTGGTGGTAGTGCCGGTTGACGGGATCCTCGGCCATGTACTCGAGGCTGTCGTGCATCCACCCCATGTTCCACTTGATCCCGAAGCCGAGACCGCCGGCGCTCGTGGGTTTGGTGACCCCTGGGAAGGACGTGGACTCCTCCGCAACCATGACGATCCCGGGATTGCGCCGGTACGCGGTGGCGTTGGCCTCCTGCAGGAACGCGATGGCCTCGAGGTTCTCGCGTCCGCCGTACTGGTTGGGCTCCCACTCGCCGTCGTTGCGCGAGTAGTCCAGGTACAGCATGGAGGCCACGGCGTCCACGCGCAGCCCGTCCACGTGGAACTCCTCGAGCCAGTAGTTCGCGTTGGCCACGAGGAAGTTGCGCACCTCGCGGCGGCCGTAATCGAAGATTAGCGTGCCCCAGTCCTTGTGCTCGCCGCGGCGGGGGTCCGGGTGCTCGTAGAGCGGTTGCCCGTCGAACTTGGCGAGCGCCCACTCGTCCTTGGGGAAGTGGCCGGGGACCCAGTCCACGAGCACACCGATGCCGGCCTGGTGCAGCTGGTCCACGAGGTAGCGGAACTCGTCCGGGGAACCGAAGCGCGACGACGGCGCGTAGTAGCCGGTGACCTGGTAACCCCACGAACCACCGAAGGGGTGCTCCGCGACGGGCATGAACTCCACGTGGGTGAAGCCCTGCCACGTGAGGTACTGCACGAGCTCGCGGGCGAGATCCACGTAGCCGAGACCCATGCGCCACGAGCCGATGTGCATCTCGTACACGCTCATGGGTGCGTTGTGGGGATCCTTGGCCGCGCGGGCCTGCATCCACGCGTCGTCCTGGAACTCGTAGGAGGACTCGAACACGCGCGACGCGGTGGACGGCGGGATCTCGGTGCCGAAGGCCATGGGGTCCGCCTTGTCCCGCCACGAGCCGTCCGCCGCCTGGATCCGGAACTTGTAGGTGTCTCCGGAGCCCATGCCGGGCACGAACACTTCCCACACACCGCTGGAACCCAGCGAGCGCATGGCATGTTCGGAACCGTCCCACCCGTTGAAGTCACCAATCACACGCACGGCCCGGGCATTGGGGGCCCACACCGCGAAGCTCACGCCGGAGACGTCCCCCATGGAGGACGGGTAGTGGTGCACGTGAGCACCGAGCACGGTCCACAGGGTCTCGTGCCGGCCCTCGCCGATCAGGTGCAGGTCCAGCTCGCCCAGGGTGGGCGCGAAGCGGTAGGGGTCGTCGACCTCGGCGGGTTCCTTGCCCGCATAGGTCACCAGGACGCGGTAGTCGGGGATCTTGCCCTCGTCGTGCGCGGGGACCACGCCGGTGAAGATCCCACCCCACTCGTGCTCGAGGGGGAACGTCCCGTTGAGCGTGCGCACCGAGACGTGCGTCGCGAAGCGTCGCAGGGTCCGGATGGTCACCGAACCGTCCGGGTTGAAGTGCGCCCCGAGCACCGCGTGGGGATCGTGGTAGCGCCCCTCGGCCACCGCTGCGAGCACGTCCGCGCTCATGGGCACGGGCCCGCTCGCGGGGTGCTCCCGTTCCGACGCCGCTGCGACGCTCTGCTGGGAAGCCCCGGCCCGAGTTGACGCGTAGTTCCCGCCCGCGGTCTCCGCCGGGGCCGTCACGTCATGACCGTCGGTGGTCCGAGCCGACGCGTCGTTCGTCCCGGTCGCCTCCGACGCAGCGCCCCGCGCGTTGCGCGGTTCCGCCGACGGCGCCCGGCCGTCGGCGTGCTGCGCGGACTCGGATGCCGGGGTCGGCGTGGATTCGGGGCCCGTAGGAGTCGACGACGCCGCGGGGCCGGTGTTCTCGGGGTGTTCAGGGGTCACGAAATCCTCGGTTCTGGATGCAGGTGTGTGGCTCTCGTGTGTTTCACGCCTCACGTTACGGGAGCGCGCACGTTCAAGCGAACGCACCACGGCACCGGCCGGGACCGCGACCCAGCCCGGGCGGTTGCGCTGCTCGTAGACCACTTCGTACAGGCCCTTGTCAAGCCACAGGGCGCGGAAGAGCACCGAATCCCGGTCCACGCCAGAACCGCTCGTGCGGGCGTACCCCTCGAGGAACGCGTCCGAGACCGCGTCGGTCCAGGCGCTCATGTCCTCGTCCCGCTCGCGCGCGGCCATGGCGCCCGCATAGTCGAACGAGCGCAGCATGCCGACGACGTCGCGCAGGGCCACGTCCGGGCGGACACGCTCCTTAATGGGTCGTAGGGGCTCACCCTCGAAGTCCAGGATCCGGAACCCCTGGGCGTCGTTGTGCAGCACCTGGCCCAGGTGGTAATCACCGTGGATCCGTTGCAGGGCGGGGATCTCCCGGATCCGGGACAGCTGCTCGAGCAGGTCCTCGACCTCGGCCCGGTAGGAATCGAAGTAGTCCCCGCAGGACTCCCACGCCCAGCGGATCCGCGAGGCGAGGTCGTCCAGGAACCGGCGCCGAGCATCGTCGTCCGCGGAGACGGGGTCGAAGGCACCGAGGAGGTCGGCGTGGACGCGCGCGGTCGTGGCACCCAGCTCGGCCGCGAGCTCGGAGAAGTCCCGGGCATGGCTCGCCGCGTCCAGGGCCATGGCCCACGCGTCCCGCGAATCGGCCAGGAACTGGGCGGCCACCGCGAGCTGACCGGACGTGGTGACCAGACCCTGGCGCCACTGGGCATCGAGCCATCCAGCCGTGGCCGGGACCGCGGTGGAACCGTGCGACGTGAGTTTGACGCCCACCTCCACGTCCGGGTTGCGCCCCTCCCCCACCACGCGGAAGAACTTCACGATCACCGCGTCGCCGCCCAGCGCGGAATCCGAGTCCTCCGCGTCCTGCGGAGTGAGGATCACGGACGTGTTGGACTGCTCTGAGGAGATCACCCGCACCTGATCCGCGGAGGCAATCCGATAATCCGTGTTCATGGCCCCGGTGTAGCGGCCGTGCAGGCCCATCCCGTGGCGCAGCACCCCGCCCTCGGTCAGCTGCGCATCCATGATCCGCAGCACCCGGTCCATGAAACCTGGGTCCCCCACGGCGTCGTAGAGGTGGAACGTGGCCGTCTCGTCCGCGGTGGTGCTCTCGCTGCCCTGTGCATCGGCGCGGGCCTCACTACGACCGGACGCGCCGGCCTTCTCGCGGGCGCTGGCGGTCCGACCGGCCTCCGGGGAGTCCTCCGAGGTAATGGGTTGGGCGGTCCGCGAGCGCTCCGAGCGGCGTCGTTCGCGGAAGGAACCCGCGTGCGAGATAGCGCGGCGCAGGAACGAGGCCGAGGCCTCCGCACCCGCGATCAGCTGCTCGGGCAGGGGACGGTCCGGGCCGCCGGAGCAATAGCTGCCGATCGCGAAGCGCTCGAGCTCGGGCAGGGCTTCGGTGCTGCGCACGACCGGTACGTTGAGCAATTCGCTGCGCTCGCCCACCGTGACCTGGACCAGGAACATGATGCGTTCCGTGCCGCGATGCGATCCGGTGCCGGAATCCAGGGTCGCGCGGCCCACGACGCTCAAGCGCAACTGGTCCGGGGTGGCCGTGAACGGGAACCACCGCTGCCGCGGCAACCAGTCGCGCAACCTGTCGAGAAATTGCTGATCCGTCATGGAGGGTCCCCCGCTTTCGTCTGGACAATCACTGCTTCGCGCGCGGGCCGTACCCGCGCGCGCTCACTCGTTGCGCGCGGGCTTGATGATGGGCATGGCCACCGTCTCGGGGTGGGAACCGTCCGTGCCGGGGGTCGTGCGCAACCGGAGCCAGAAGAAGTCCTGCGAACCGAGCGTGATGCGGTAGTCGCCCTGTTCCGAGAAGGAGCCGAACGGTTCACCGCCGAACAGTTCCCGGGTGCCCCGGCCCGCGTACTCGGCCAGGTGCACGCTGCAGCTCGCGGGGACGTGGGAAAGGTTGAACACACACAGCAGGGTCTCCCCCACGCCGTCGTCCGCGTCCTGCGGGCTCAAGCGGCGCAGGAACGCCAGGACGGATTCGTGGTCCGTGCTCACGTTGACGTAGTCCCCCAGCCCGAACGCCGGGTGCGCCTTGCGCACCATGAGCATCTGCCGGATCCAGTGCAACAGGGAGGAGGACGACGCGAGCTGCGTCTCCACGTTCGTCTGCGTGTAGTTGTAGACGAGCGACTGCACGACCGGGAGGTAGAGCTTGCCCGGATCCGCGGTGGAGAAGCCGGCGTTGCGGTCGGGGGTCCACTGCATGGGTGTGCGGGACGCGTCGCGGTCGTCGAGCCAGATGTTGTCCCCCATGCCGATCTCGTCCCCGTAGTACAGGAACGGCGACCCGGGCAGGGACAACAACAGCGCGTGCGCGAGTTCGAGCTCCGCGCGGGAGTTGTCGAGCAGGGGTGCTAAGCGGCGTCGGATACCGATGTTCGCGCGCATGCGCGAATCCGGGGCGTACCACCCGAGCATGGCCTGGCGTTCCTCGCTCGTGACCATCTCGAGCGTCAACTCGTCGTGGTTGCGCAGGAACGTGCCCCACTGCGTGCCCCGCGGGATCTGCGGCGTGTGCTCCATGGTGGAGACGATGGGCGCGGCCTTCTGATCGCGCAATGAGTAGTAGATCCGCGGCATGATCGGGAAGTGGAAGCACATGTGGCACTCGGGCGCCTGCTCCGTGCCGAAGTACTCCACGACCTCGTGCGGCATCTGGTTGGCCTCCGCGATGATCACGCGGCCGGGGTACTCGCGATCCACCATCTCGCGCAGCCGCACGAGGAAGTCGTGGGTCCCGGGCAGGTTCTCGCAGTTGGTCCCCTCCTCCTCGATGAGGTAGGGGATGGCGTCCGCGCGGAAGCCGTCGATGCCCATGTCCAGCCAGAACTTCACGACGTCGAACACGGCCTCGACGACCTTGGGGTTCTCGAAGTTCAGGTCCGGCTGGTGGGAGAAGAACCGGTGCCAGAAGAACTGCCGCCGCACGGGGTCGAAGGTCCAGTTGGAGACCTCGGTGTCCACGAAGATGATCCGCGCGTCCTGGTATTTCTCGTCCGTGTCCGACCACACGTAGAAATCGCCGTACGGCCCCTCCGGGTCCTCCCGGGAGGCCTGGAACCACGGGTGCTGGTCCGAAGTGTGGTTCAGCGGCAGGTCGGTGATGACCCGCAGACCCCGCGCGTGGGCCTCCGCGACCAGTCGCTTGAAGTCGCTCACGGTGCCGAACTCGTCCAGCACGGAGTAGTAGTCGGAGATGTCGTAGCCGCCGTCCCGCAGCGGGGACTCGTAGAACGGGGGCAGCCACAAGCAATCGATCCCGAGCCACTGCAGGTAGTCGAGTTTGTCGATCAGACCCGAGAAGTCGCCGGAGCCGTCACCGTTGGCGTCCGAGAAGGCTCGCACGAGCACCTCGTAGAACACGGCCTTGCGGAACCAGTCCGGGTCGTGCGCGAGCCCGGGAGCGTTGAGTTGGAAAGGAGTGGTGCTCATGGTCGGCTGGACTGCCCTCTCGGAGAAACGTGCGTGTCGGTCATGACGGGTGCGGGGTGCGGGCCGCCGTGGTGCGCCGCGCTCAGCGGTCGGGGCGCATCGCGACGGCGCTCGCTCACTTGACCCCGCGGCGGACGCTGAGCACGTGCGCGGGTTCCACGTACGGATCCAGGCGCACGTAGTTGTGGGTGCCCCACTTCCAGCTCGCACCGGAGATCAGGTCGTCCACCCAGAAAGAGCCGTCCTCGTTGAAGTCCTGGCCCCGCAGGTCCAGGGAGTCGAGGTCCAGCCACACGGTGGCCTCCCGCGCGCTGTGCGGGTCCGTGTTGAGCACCACGATCACGGTGTCCCGGACTTGCTCGCCGTCCCGTTCCACGGTCTTGGTCTTGCTATAGGCCACGATGGCGTCGTCCGTGGAATTCTGCAGCGTGAGGTTCTGCAGGTCCCCGAGTGCGGGATGGTCCTTGCGGATCCGGTTCAGGCGCCTAATGTACGGCGCGAGCGACTCGCCGCGTTCCACGGCGGCGCCGAAGTCGCGCGGGCGCAACTGAAACTTCTCGTTGTCCATGTACTCCTCCGCCCCGGGACGAGCGACGTGCTCGAACAACTCGAAGCCGGCGTACACGCCCCACAGCGGGGACGCGGTGGCCGCCAGGGCCGCGCGCACCTTGAACGCGGCCGGGCCACCGAACTGCAGGTACTCGGTGAGGATGTCCGGGGTGTTCACGAAGAAGTTGGGCCGGTAGAACCCGGAGGTCTCGTGGGAGATCTCCTGGAGGTACTCCTCGATCTCCTCCTTGGTGTTGCGCCACGTGAAGTACGAGTAGGACTGCTGGAACCCGGCCTTGGCCAGCCCCTGCATCATGGCCGGACGCGTGAACGCCTCGGCGAGGAACACCGTGTCCGGGTGGTTCTTGCGCACCCTGGCGATCAGCCACTCCCAAAACCACAGGGGCTTGGTGTGCGGGTTGTCCACGCGGAAGATGTTCACGCCGTGACCGATCCACAGCTCCACGACCCGCAGTATCTCGGCGGCGAGGCCCTCGGGGTCGTTGTCGAAGTTCAGGGGGTAGATGTCCTGGTACTTCTTGGGCGGGTTCTCGGCGTAGGCGATGCTGCCGTCCGCGCGGGTCGTGAACCACTGCGGGTGCTCGGCGACCCACGGGTGATCCGGGGACGCCTGCAGCGCGAGGTCCAGCGCGACCTCGAGACCGAGATCATGGGCGTGCGCGACGAACGCGTCGAAGTCCTCGAAGCTCCCGAGGTCCGGGTGGATCGTGTCGTGACCTCCCTCCGGCCCACCGATGGCCCACGGGGAACCCGGGTCCTGGGGTCCGGCCGTGAGGGTGTTGTTCGGCCCCTTGCGGTGGTTGCGCCCGATCGGGTGGATGGGCGGGAGGTACGCGACGTCGAAGCCCATGGCCGCGGCCCGGTCCAGGGCCGCGGTGGCCGTGCGGAACGTCCCCGAGGTCCACTCGCCCGTCTCGGGGTCGTACGTGGCGCCCTCGGAGCGCGGGAAGAACTCGTACCACGCACCACGACCCGCGGCCTCACGCTCGACGCCGAGCGGGTAACGCGGGGACGAGCTGAGCAGATCACGCAGCGGCCGCTCACGGACATAGTCCAGGAGCTGCGGGGACGTGGCGATCCCCCACCGCTGTTCCGGCGTGCGGTCGGTGTCCGCCATCGCCTCGGCGGCGTCCTCGAAGACCCGGGCCTCCTCGGTCGCGCGATCGGACTCCTTGGAGGCGGCGTCGAAGAGCAGGGCCGCTTCCTGGAACATGAGCTCGACGTCCTGGCCGACCCCCAACTTGATCTGCGCGGCGTGGTGCCACGTGTCGTAGAGATCCGACCAGCCCTCCACCGCGAAACTCCAGGGGCCCTCGTGCTCGGGACGCAGCCACGCCTCGTAGCGGTCCGTCCCGGGGGCCACGAGCGTCATGGGTCGGCGCTGGGTCTCACGGCCCTGCGGGTCGTACAACACCGCGGTCACACCGAGGGAGTCATGACCCTCGCGGAACACGGTCGCGCTCACGCGGATGTCCTCACCGGGAACGGCCGTGGCGGGGAAACGCCCACCCTCGATCACGGGGCTCACGTCCGTCACGGGGATCCGCCCGTACACGAGATCGTCCGACGGGAAGTCCGCCAGGTGCTCGTCGTCCCCGGAATCGGTGTCCTGCTCGGCCGGGGCCTGCGCCGCGGCTTCGGCGTGCGGATCAGGTGCGGACTGAGTGTCGGGCTCGTACTGCGTGTCGGGCTCGCGCTGCGCTCCGGGCGCGGACTGTTGGTCGGATGCGGGCTGCGCCTCGGATTCGGTGTCCTCGGTAGGTGGTACGACCGCAGCGACCTCCTCGGCCGCACCCGGTTCCGCATATGCGTGGGCGTCCGGCTTCCCGGCACCGGCGGACGACGCCGCTTCGGTTGCCTCCGGCGCGGACGGGACGCGAGCGGCATCGTCGTGGGCCTCCGCTCGGCGTACCGAGGGGGCGACGTCGGGAACGCCCGTGGCCGGGACCGGCGGGGTCAAGCGGGACCCGACGTCCGGGTGGGCATCGCCCGCGTGGGGATCCGGTACGGGATCTGAGGACGGACGGCGGCCCTGGGGCTGTGAGTTCTGCTGCGACACGAGACCAACGTTAGCGACAAACGCCCCGATTCATAAGGCCGTGGCCGTGGTCCCCGAACCGCGACGGCGACGCGCTCGCGTCACACGTCGGACCCCCTGGAGCGGCGGGGCCGAAGCCGCTAGGCTCGGGACCGTGAAGGCCATCCACAGGTTCACCGTCCGCACCGTCCTGCCCGAGTCGATCGCCGCACTCTCACGATTGGCCAAGAACCTCCGATGGACGTGGCATCAGCCCACCGAGGACCTCTTCGCCGAACTCAACCCGCACGCGTGGGACGCGGTCCACGGGGACCCCGTCAAGCTCCTGGGCTCGCTCACGCGCGAGGAGATCCAGCAGATCGCCGCGGACCCCGAGCTCGTGGCACGCATCCGCGACCTCGACGCCGATCTGGACACCTACCTCACCGAACCCCAGTGGTACCAGCGCACGCAGGGCGAGGACGCCCCGGCGGCCGTGGCGTACTTCAGCGCCGAGTACGGCATCACGTCCGCGCTTCCGCAGTACTCGGGCGGACTCGGGATCCTCGCCGGGGACCACTTGAAGACCGCGTCCGACATGGGCGTGCCCGTAGTGGGCGTGGGATTGCTGTACCAGGCCGGGTACTTCAAGCAGTCGCTGTCCCGGGACGGCTGGCAGCAGGAGACCTACCCGGTGCTGGACCCGGACGAACTCCCTCTCACCCTGCTGCGCGAAGCGGACGGTACGCCCGCGCGCGTGGTTCTACCGCTGCCCGAGGGCCGCACGCTGTCCGCGCAGATCTGGCGGGCGGACGTGGGCCGCGTGCCGCTGCTACTGCTGGACTCCAACATCAGCGAAAACGACGACGCCGCACGCAACGTCACCGACCGGTTGTATGGCGGCGGCAGCGACCACCGGTTGTACCAGGAACTATTGCTGGGCATGGGAGGGATCCGGGCGCTGCGCGCGCACAGCAGGATCACGGGTGCGCCCACGCCGGAGGTCTACCACTGCAACGAGGGCCACGCGGGTTTCCTGGGCGTCGAGCGGATCCAGGAACTCATGAACCCCGGGGCCGACGCCCAGGCCATGATGTGGGAGGAAGCACTCACCGCGGTGCGCGCCGCGACCGTGTTCACGACCCACACCCCGGTCCCGGCCGGCATCGACCGCTTCGAACGTGATCAGATCGCCCACGTCCTCGCCGCGGGGCTCGCCCCGGATGTCCCCTCCGAGCGCGTGCTTGAGCTGGGTGCGGAGACCATGCCGGGCGGTGACCCGAGCAAATTCAACATGGCGGTCATGGGGCTGCGGCTCGCCCAGCGTGCCAACGGCGTGGCCGAGCTCCACGGTGCCGTGTCCCGGTCCATGTTCCACGGGCTGTGGGAGGGCTTCGACACCGAGGAGGTCCCGATCACCTCGGTGACCAACGGCGTGCACGTCCCCTCCTGGATCGACCCCGCCGTGTGGCGCATGGCCGTGGACCCGGAGGAGAACGACACCAACCCGGCCGCTCGTTGGCGCAGGATCTACAACGTGTCCGACGCCGAGCTCTGGGCCACCCGCCGCGCCCTGCGGGAACGCCTCGTGCACGACGTCCGCGAGCGTCTACGGGCCTCGTGGAAGCGCCGCGGTGCCGCGGACGCGGAACTGGGCTGGACGGAGTCCGTGCTGGACCCGGACGTGCTGACCATCGGTTTCGCACGCCGCGTCCCCACGTACAAGCGGCTCACGCTCATGCTGCGCAACCCGGAACGGCTCAAGCGGATCCTATTGGACCCCCGCCGCCCCGTGCAGTTGGTGGTCGCGGGCAAGTCCCACCCCGCGGACGAGATGGGCAAGCGGATGATCCAGGACCTCGTACGGTTCACGGACGATCCGCAGGTGCGTCACCGGATCGTGTTCCTGCCCAACTACGACATCGCCATGGCGCGTGTCCTGTTCCCGGGGTGCGACGTGTGGCTCAACAACCCGCTGCGTCCGCTCGAGGCGTGCGGGACCTCCGGGATGAAGGCCGCGATCAACGGCGGGCTCAACCTCTCCGTCCTGGACGGGTGGTGGGACGAGATGTACGACGGGCAGAACGGCTGGGCCATCCCCACCGCGGACAACAAGGCCGGCACGGACGAGCGCGATGACATCGAGGCCGCCGCGCTGTACGAACTCATCGAGAGCCACGTGGCACCGCGGTTCTACGGTGACGGTTCCGAGGACGCCACGACCGCGGCCGGACCCGACACCGCGCCGTCGCGAGCGAGCACCGTGCCGCACCAGTGGCTCGCCATGGTGCGCCACACGCTCGCGACCCTCGGGCCCAAGGTCTCCGCCCGGCGGATGCTCACCGACTACGTCAACGAGCTGTACGTCCCCGCGTGCGTCGCCGGCCGGCGCGTGACCACGGACGACGGCGCCCTGGCCCGCGGCACGGCCCACTGGGTCGAGCGCGTGCGTACCGCGTGGCCGCAGCTGCGGATCGAGCACGTGGACGCACACGGTGTGCGCCAGGAACCGCAGATCGGTGACGAGCTCACGGTCAACGCGTACGTAGATCTGGGCGAGCTGACCCCCGAGGACGTGACCGTGCAGGTCAGCTACGGGCGCGTCTCGGAAACCGATCACATCCACGAACGGTCCTACGCCACGCTCGAGGACGTGACCGAGCTGGGTGGGGGACGCATGACGTTCTCCGGGCCCATCACGATCGACCGCTCCGGCCCGTTCGGGTACACCGTGAGGGTGTTGCCGCGCCACGACGAGTTGGCCTCACCGGCCGAACTCGCTCTCGTGCGCAACGCCGGGGACTGACGTCCGGCCCGCCCGGTTCACGCGATCGCGAACATCGCGATGCTCTGTGCCGGGACCGTGAGCTCCTCCCCGGCACGCCATCGGTTGCCGGTCAGTTCGTCGAGCTGAGGGTCCGTGGCGAGCACGAGCCGGTACGAGGCCCCCTCCACGTCCGAGCCGGCCAGGTTCTCGAAGCGCGGCAACACCGCGGCCACGGGCGATGCGGTGCCGTTGAGCACGAACAGTCCCGCGAGGTCACCCCCGCGCGCGCCGATCACGATCTGCAGCGCACGGACCCCGTCCGTCTGCCACAGATCGTCGCTCATGGGCTCCCCGGAACTCGCGTACCAATTGAGCACCACGTCCCGGGGGCGCGTGGGGAAGTCCCGGGGTTGGCTCGCCAGGAAGGCCCGGCGGATCCGGATGAGCCGCTGGGTCGTGCGTAGCATGGACCGATCCAGGGGTGTGAGTCGCCAGTCCACCCACGAGAGCCGGTTGTCCTGGCAGTACGCGTTGTTGTTGCCCTCCTGGGAGCGCAACAGCTCGTCCCCCGCGGTGATCATGGGGATGCCCTGCGAGAACAACAGGGTGGCCATCATGTTGCGCGCGGTGGCCGCGCGGGCGGCCCGCACGCGCACGTCCGGGGAGAAGCCCTCGTGGTCATGGTTCCACGAGTGGTTGTCGTTGGTGCCGTCCGCGTTGTTCTCGCGGTTGGCCTCGTTGTGCTTGGCGTCGTACGCCGTGAGGTCGTAGAGCGTGAACCCGTCGTGCGCGGTGATGAAGTTGACCGAGGCCAGCGTGGTGCGCCCGTGCGGGGCGAACAAGTCCGCGGACCCGGAAATCGCCCCGGCGAGCCGACCGGCGGTGCCCCCACCGCCCCCGCGACGCATGGTGCGCTGACCCGAGAGCCAGAAGTCCCGCACGGTGTCCCGGTAGTGGTCGTTCCAGTCCGCCCAGCCGGTGGGGAAGCGCCCGGTCTGCCAGCCACCGGCGCCCACGTCCCACGGTTCGGAGATCATCCGCACGCCCTGCAGCACCGGATCCGCGGCGATCGCCACGAAGAACGGGTGGTTGCGCGTGAAGTGGTGGTGCTCGTCGCGGCCCAGTTCGGGGGCCAGGTCGAAGCGGAAGCCGTCCACGTGGCACTGCGTGACCCAGTAGCGCAGGGAGTCCAGAGCCATGCGCACGACCTGGGGGTTGCCGAAATCCATGGAATTGCCGCACCCGGTCACGTCCACGTAGTTGCCGTGCTCGTCGTGGCGGTAGTACCCCCGGTCCCCGAGCCCGCGCCAGCAGTACGGGCGCTGTGTGGGTCCGCCTTCTGCGGTGTGGTTGTACACGACGTCCAGGAACACCTGCAGCCCCGCGCCGTGCAAGGCGTCCACGGCGGCCTTGAACTCGTTGAGCACCGCGGTGGGCCCGGCCTCCTGGGCGGCCTTGGTCGCGTACCCCGCATGGGGTGCAAAGAACGCGAGGGTGTTGTACCCCCAGTAGTTGGTGAGCCCATTCGCGGTCAGGTGGGCCTCGTCCAGGTGGGCGTGCACGGGCAACAACTCCACCGCGGTGATCCCCAGGCTGCGCAGGTACTCGAGCATCACGGGGTGCGCGAGTCCCGCGTAGGTGCCGCGCAGCTCGTGAGGGATCCCCGGGTGCAGCATGGTAAGGCCCTTCACGTGGGCCTCGTAGATCACGGTCTCGCGCCACGCCGGCCGGGGCCGGTCGTGGTCGCGCCACTCGTGGTCCTGGGCGACCACCACGGAGACGTACTCCCCGCCGTAGGCGTCCGCACCGGGATTGACGACGTCGCGCGGTGGCGCCACACGCGTCAGTCCCCGCCCGTAGGGGTCCAGCAGGACCGGTTCGTACGCCGGATCCGGCACGGGACTGCCCTCGGGCCGGGCACTCACGAATCCGTACTCGGTCCCCTCGGGCATCGCGGGACACACGTCCCGTGCGAGCTCGTCCGGGGTGAGTTCCACTTCCGGCACATGGCGTGGGCGCGAGACGGTCGCGTAATGGATCCCGTGGTTCTCCCCCGCGAGCCGTAACCGCTGCCACGATTCACCGGGGCGCCGGAACATGAGGTCCACCTCGGTCAGTCCCGGGGCGTACACCGCGACGTTGGCGGTCCCGTCCCCGGACGGGGAGGGGTGGACGCCCAGCGGATAACTACGCGCTTGCACGCCGGCGCGCGATCTCGTACAGCGTGATCCCCACCGCCATGGACGCGTTGAGGGATTCCATCGCGGATTCGATGGGGATCGACACGATCGCGTCGCAGTGCTCTGTCACCAGGCGGGACAGGCCCTTGCCCTCGGAACCCACGACCACCACGAGGGGCTCGGTGGCCAACTCGAGCTGCGGCAGGTCCACGTCCCCGCCGCCGTCGAGGCCGACCACGAAGTAGCCCTGCTTCTTGCAGTTCTCGAGCGTGCGCGTGAGGTTCGTGGCCTTGGCCACGGGGACGCGCGCCGCAGCACCCGAACTCGTCTTCCACGCCGTGGCCGTGACCCCGGCGGAGCGGCGCTCGGGCAGGATGACCCCGTCCCCGGCGAACGCGGAGACGCTGCGGATGATCGCACCCAGGTTGCGGGGATCAGTGATCCCGTCCGCCGCGATGAGCAGGGGCGGGCGGGAATCCTCGTCCCGGTCGGCCATGAGGGAGGCCGCGAGCTCGTCCGCGTCCTGGTAGTCGTACGGCGGGACCTGCAGCACCACACCCTGATGGATCGCGTCCGCTGAGAGCCGGTCCAGCTCGCCGCGCGAGGCCTCGAGCGTGGGCACCTGAGCCTCGGCGCACAACTGCAGGATGTCCTTGACGCGGTCGTCCATCTCGATCTTGGTGGCCACGAACAACGTCTTGGCGGGCACCCCTGCGCGCAGGGCCTCCAGCACGGCGTTGCGCCCCGTGACGAGGTCCTCCTTGATGGGCCCGGCCCCCGTGCGGGACGGACGCCGGTGCAGGTTCTGCTGCTTGCGCGCGACCGCCTGCTTGGCCTTGTACGCCTTGTGGTAGACGCGGTCCTCGGCCTTGGGCGTGGGGCCGCGGCCCTCCAGGCCCTTGCGGCGCTGGCCGCCGCTACCCACGACCGGACCCTTCTTCTTGCGCGTGGCTCCGGGTCGGTTCTTCTGGGCCATGGTCAGTACTCCGTGTCTGTCACGGGTCACGGCCCGCGGGCCGCCCCGGGGTGGTCGGCGATCTGGCTCCAGTTTAGGCCAGGCTCATCCCCCCACGGACCACTCGGACCCCCGGGCGCCGTCCTTCACGACGACGCCGGCAGCGGCCAGCTGGTCCCGGATCCGGTCCGCGAGCGCCCAGTCCTTCGCCTCACGCGCGGCGGCACGCTGGGCCAGCAGGTCCTGGACGAGGGAGTCGAGCGCGCGGTGCTCGGCGCCGTCGGCGTCCCGAGCGCCGTCGAGACTCATCAAGGGGAGCAATCCCAGGACGTCGGACATGCCCGCGATCGCGGAGACGAGCGGCTGGGCGGTCGCGGCCTCCGGGCCCGAGAGAGCCGTGTTGGCCGCGCGCACCGTCTCGTGCAGCACCGCGAGCGCGCGGGGCACATTGAGGTCGTCGTCCATGACCGCGACGAACTCCTCAGGCACATCCGCGTGCTCCCAGGACACGCTGAGTCCGGAATGCTGCGCGGCCGCGAGGACGGCTTCCACGCGCTCGACGGCGGCGGTGGCCTCCCGCAGGGACGTGGGCCGGTAGTCCAGCACGGAACGGTAGTGGGCCTGGCCCAGGTAGTAGCGCACGGCGAGCGGCCGTGCTTCCTCGAGCATGCTCGCCGGGGAGACCGTGTTGCCGATCGACTTGGACATCTTCTCGCCCTCGTACGTCACGAGCCCGTTGTGCAGCCAGAAGTTGGCGAACGGGCGGCCCGCCGCGGTGGACTGGGCGAGCTCGTTCTCGTGGTGCGGGAAGCGCAGGTCTAGGCCGCCGCCGTGGATGTCGAAGTGCGCGCCCAGGTATTTGTGGGCCATGGCCGAGCACTCCAGGTGCCAGCCGGGGCGGCCGCGGCCCCACGGGGAATCCCACGACGCCGTGGCGGGCTCGCCCTCCTTGTGTCCCTTCCACAGCGCGAAGTCGCGGGGATCGCGCTTGCCGCGGGGATCGGCGTCCGGGGCGTCCTGCATGTCCTCCACGCGTTGCCGGGTGAGTTCGCCGTAGCGGGGCCATGAACGGACGTCGAAGTAGACATCGCCGGAATCGTCGAGTGCGGGGTACGCGTGCCCGGCGTCGATCAGCTCCTGGATCAGCGAGTGCATCTCCGGGACGTGGCCCGTGGCCCGGGGTTCGTACGTGGGGGCCTCGATACCGAGCGCGGCGTAGGCCCGCCCGAACACACGCTCGAACCGGTAGGCCAGCGCCCACCACGGTTCGCGCGGGTGGTCACCCTGGTAGTCGTTCTCGAACGAGGCGTGCGCGTTGGCCAGGATCTTGTCGTCGATGTCCGTCACGTTGCGCACCGTGGTGACCTCGTAGCCACGGAAGCGCAGCCAGCGGGCCAGGATGTCGAACACGAGCGCGGAACGCACGTGGCCGATGTGCGGTGCGCCCTGCACCGTGGCACCGCAGTAGTAGAGGCCCGCCTCGCCGGGTCGCACGGGGACGAAGTCCTTGACGGTCGCGGAAGCGGTGTCGTAGAAGCGCAAAGTCACCCTGCCAGTCTAACGGGGTGGCGCCGCACGCTCGCGGCGGGCGGGTTCGGTCGCCCGACACTACTGGCGGGCTCCCCCGGTGGACTCGACCGGTCTGCTGGGTTGCGGCCGGTGGGCTCGGTCGCCGCCCGTTTGGGCTCAGCTGCGCGGGAACACGATCGCGGTGGCGATCGCCGCGAGACCCTCGCCCCGGCCCGTGAGCCCCAGGGCGTCCGTGGTGGTCGCGCTCAGGTGCACCGGCGCGCCGGCCGCTTCCGTGAGCACCGCGGCGGCCTCGTCCCGCCGCGGGGAGAACTTGGGTCGGTCGCCCACGAGCTGGACGGAGACATTGCCCACCCGGAAGCCGGCCTCGGTCACGATCCGCACTGCCTCCGAGAGGATCCGACACCCCGAGGCCCCCGCGAACTCCGGGCGGTCCGTTCCGAAGTGCGCTCCCAGGTCCCCCACGCCGGCCGCGGAAAACAGCGCGTCCGCCGCGGCGTGTGCCACGACGTCCCCGTCCGAGTGCCCGCTCAGTCCCCGCTCGCCGGGCCACATGAGTCCGGCGATCCACAGCGGGGTGCCCTCCGGGCCGAAGGCGTGCACGTCCACCCCGATCCCCACGAGCGGGACGGGGTACGGCCCGGGTTCCGGGGTCGATGGATCGGCGGGGCCTGGGGTTGCGTCAGTCATGCGGCCATTGTGCCGGACAGGCTGAGTCCCGCTCACGCACGATCGCGTGGGCGAGTACCAGGTCCAGGGGACGGGTGATCTTGAAGGACTCCTCGTCCCCGGCCACGAACTCCACGGGGTGTTCGGGGGCGAACAGTTCCACAAGACTCGCATCGTCCGTGATGCCTTCGGGATCCCCTGCGGAACCCGTCGCCGTGGTGACCGCCTCTGCCGTTCGAACACTGTGCCCGAGCTGGGGGTCCTCCCCCGTGGCGTCCAGTGGGCCGTTCGGGAGCAGACCGGCCGCGCGGTTCACCCGTTCGAGCAGTGCACGGTCGAAACCCTGGGGTGTCTGGACGCTGCGCAGCCCCGCCCGGTCCACCGTCCCGGTACTGCGCCCGTGGGTGTCCACCCCGCGCACGGTGTCGGTCACCGGGGTCACGGGAACCACGGCCTGTGCACCCGTATGCAGGGCGGTGACCACCCGCTCGAGGACGGCGGGCGGGGTGAGACAGCGAGCGGCGTCGTGCACCAGAACGTGGGTGACACCCGCGGGCAGGGCGGTCAGTGCCGCCGCGACCGACTGGGCGCGTGTGGCACCCCCGGTCACGGCCGCGGCCCCCGCGGCGCGCGCGACGGCCGTGAGGTCCGTGTCTCCGGCGGGCACGGTCACGATCATCGCGGCACCGGGCAGGGTCCCGCGCACCGTGGCAAGCGCGTGCTCCAGGATCGGTCGACCGGCCACGGGGACGAGCGCCTTGGGCATCCCGTACCCGAGCCGCGTGCCGGAACCGGCGGCCACCACAATGACCGCGAGCCCGTCCATGGCGGACGGGCTCGCGAGGTCGGAAATCTGGGACACGAAGACGTGCTGCGGGAATCAGGCCGCGGACAGGATGTCGTCCAGGCGCTTCTCCGCTTCTTCCTCGTCGATCTTCTTGGCCAGTGCCAGCTCGGAGGTGAGGATCTGGCGGGCCTTGGTCAGCATGCGCTTCTCGCCGGCGGAGAGGCCCTTGCCGCGATCGCGGCGCCACAGGTCACGCACGACCTCGGCGACCTTGAGGACGTCGCCGGAGGCGAGCTTCTCGAGGTTGGCCTTGTAGCGGCGCGACCAGTTGGAGGCTTCCTCGGCGTCCTTGGCCTGCAGGACCGCGATGACCTCCTTGAGGCCTTCCTCGTCCACGACGTCCCGTACACCCACGAGATCGACGTTCTCCGCCGGGACCTCGATCATGAGATCGCCCTGGGTGACCTTCAACCGGAGATACATCTTCTCCTCACCCTTGATGGTTCGAGTCTTGATCTCCTCGATAGTTGCGGCACCGTGGTGCGGATAGACAACCGTTTCGCCAACCTCAAAAACCATGCACAAACCCCTTTCAGCCCGCCAAGTCTACCACGGTGTATGATTGCCCACCTTTCCGCGAGCCCCGTCCGTGGCCGCTCCACGGACCGCATCACGGGGCCTTATGGAGGCCACCCGGGCAGCGCCCGGGTGGGTGTGCGTGACCCGGCCGTGCGGCGTCGTCGTCACTCCATAAGCGCGCGCACCACGGGCCCACGGGCGCGCCACGAACGGGGCGCTGATGCAGACGATCCGTGGCCAAACCGATAGACTGACTGCAGATTTTGCACCCGCTGTCAGAGAGCCCGAGGAGTTCGTGCCGTGAAGAACGCCGCCCACAAGAAGTTGCAGCACCTCGGAATGGGTGCGGCGGCACTCGCCGTCCTGACCGGTGTGAGCGGGTGCGCGTACATCAGCCCGCAGGCCACCATGGACAGCTACGCCCCGACGGACGGGATCCAGATGGACCTGGGCGACGTCCAGCTGCGCAACATCCTGGTCGTCGCCGAGGACGAGAACTCCGAGGGCCGCGTGCTGGGCACCCTGATCAACACCGGCGACCAGACCGAAACCGTCACCATGGACGCCAACGGCGCCCGCGCGAGCGTGGAGGTCCCCGCCAACCAGGAGGTCGTGCTGGAGAAGTCCCGGCCCGTGCTGTTGGACCGAGCCGGCGCGAACCCCGGCCTGATGGTGGACACCACGTTCACCGCGGACGACCAGGACCAGACCACCCAGGTCCCCGTCCTGGACCACACCTACCCGCGCTACGCATCCTTCGTGCCCGGCGGCGCACCGTCCACCCCGGCCAACCCCTCCAACACCCCGGCCCCCGCGGGCGAGGCGCACGGCGGGCACTGACCCCTCACACCACCCGCGCCAACCGGCGCGATCGAGCGAGCGCCCGGGCCCCGAACACGAGGGTCCGGGCGCTCGCTTTCTCAGACCGGTGTACAGACGTAAGAACCGCACCCTGCTAAGGGTGCGGTTCTTACGTCATACGGGTGCCGCTCGGTGGAGGCGTCGGGATCAGGGCTCGAACTTGTACCCGAGACCGCGCACGGTCACGATGTGCTGCGGCGCGGACGGCTCCGGTTCCACCTTGGAACGCAGCCGCTTGATGTGCACGTCCAGGGTCTTGGTGTCCCCCACGTAGTCGGAACCCCACACCCGGTCGATGAGCTGGCCCCGGGTGAGCACGCGGCCCGCGTTGCGCAGCAGCATCTCCAGCAGTTCGAACTCCTTGAGCGGCATGGCCACCGGCTCCCCGCCCACGTGGACCACGTGACGCTCGACGTCCATCCGCACGGGACCCGCGGCGACCGTGGCCGTGATCAGTTCCTCCGGTTCGGAATGCCGCCGCAGCACCGCCCGGATCCGCGCCACGAGTTCGCGCGACGAATACGGCTTGGTCACGTAGTCGTCCGCGCCGAGCTCCAACCCGAGCACCTTGTCAATCTCCGCGTCCTTGGCGGTGAGCATGATAATCGGGACCGTGGAGCGCTGCCGGATCTGTTTGCAGACCTCGGTCCCTGACTGGCCGGGCAGCATGAGGTCCAACAGGACGAGGTCCGCCCCCGTGCGGTCGAACTGCGCCACGGCCTCGAGCCCGTCCGCGACCACGGTGACCTCGAACCCCTCACGGCCCAGCAGGTACGCCAACGGGTCGCTCAGGGATTCCTCGTCCTCGATCATGAGAATCTGGGTCACGCGCGCTCCTCCACTCGCTGTTTACGCAGCCCTCCGCGCGGGGGCTCCGCCTGGTCCTCGGGTTCCTCCATGGGCGGCAGCACGAGGGTGAACGTGGACCCCCGGCCCGGCTGGGACCACACGGAGACCTCCCCGCCGTGCTGCGCCATGACGTGTTTGACGATGCTCAATCCCAGACCGGTACCCCCGGTCTGGCGGGACCGAGCGCTGTCCACCCGGTAGAAACGTTCGAAGATCCGGTCCTGCTCGGTCTCCGTGATGCCGGGGCCCTGATCCGTGACGGTGATGTGCGCCATCCCCTCCCGCTCCCGCAGGCCGATGCCCACGCGGGTGTTCTCCGGGGAGTACCGCACGGCGTTGTCGATCAGGTTGCGCACCGCGGTCACGAGCATGTCCGGGTCCCCGAACACGGGGGTCTCGATCCGCCCGCCCACCTTGATGCTGATGTTCTTGGCCTCCGCGGCCAGTTTGTTCCGGTCCACGGCCTCACGCACTGCGCGGTTGAGATCCACGGCAGTGCCTTTGGCCACCACGTCCGTGGCCTGCAACCGGGACAGTTCGATGATGTCCTGCACGAGCGCACTCAGCCTCATGGACTCGCGCTGCAGGCTCGCGGCGAAGTGGCGGACCGCGTCCTGGTCTTCCGCAGCGTCCTCGATGGCCTCGGACAACAGGCTGATGGCGCCCACGGGCGTCTTCAACTCGTGGGAGACGTTGGCCACGAAGTCGGTGCGGATGGACTGGGCGCGCACGATCTCGGTCTGGTCGTCCGCGAGCAACAGGATGTACTCGTCCGCGATGGTCACGACCCGCACGTCCAGCACGATCGACCCGTGTTGGAACTGCCCGCGGGTCAGCTCCAGGCGCTTCTCCTCCACGACGCCGTTGCGGCGCGTATTGCGGATCATCTCCAGCAGGTCCTGGTGCACCACCGTGTGCCCGCGCACAATCCCGTACGCGTAGGACGCGGGGGACGCGCGCACGACGCCGTCCACGCCGTCGACCACGACGTACGCGAGGCCCAGTGCCGCGAGGATCTCCGCGGTGCCCTCGGGCAGCGTGGGTTCCTGGACGTCCGCCAGCGAATGACGACGCCGCTGGCTCACCCGCACGGCGATCACCCCGCTGATGCCGAGCAAGAAGCCGATGAAACCGGCCAGCAGGGCAATCGACGTATCGCTCACGGTGTCAGCTTAGACGGCCCGCCCGGACGCACCCCGGTCATCCGCGCCCCGTGGGGGCCGGTTCAACGAACGTTCACCTGGGGATGACGATTCGTTCACGGCAGCCTGTGAACCTGGTCGGGCGCGTGCGAATTCGTCGTGCCGCTCCCCCGATGACATCCCGATGGCACCCGGCCCACTCAACCCGCGTAGGCTACGGACCAGGACTTGCCATGAACGAAAGGACGCCCCCTGTGCGTAAGGTTTTCCAGGCTGAGCTCCACCAGGTCGGTGAGGAGCTGATTCAGATCGCCACGCTCGTGCAGCAGGCATTGGGCAGCGCCCGCACCGCATTCCTCGACGCCGACATCCAGGTGGCCGAAGAGGTCATCTCCAACGACGCTCGCATCGACTTCCTGCAGAACGATCTCGATGAGCGTTCCATCGACATCCTGGCCCTGCAGTCCCCCGTGGCCTCCGACCTGCGCATGATCGTGGGCGCGTTGCGTATGAGTGCCTCGCTCGAGCGCATGGGCGACCTGGCCCGTCACCTGGCCCAGCTGGCCCGGTTGCGCTTCCCCGAGCCCGTCCTGCCCGAGGCCATGCGTGGGCACTTCGAGGAGATGTTCGACATCGACGCGCGTCTGGTCGAGCGCGTGATCTCCGTGCTCGAGGACCGGGACATCTCCGAGGCGGACCAGATCTTCGCCCTGAAGTCCGAGCTGAACCTCAAGCACCAGCAGGTGTTCGAGATGCTCGCGGATCCCAACTGGGATTCCTCCGTGCCCACCGCGGTGGACGTCACGCTCGCTTCCCGCTACCTCGAACGCATCGGTGACCACGGCGTCTCCGTGGCCCGCAAGGTCTCCTACCTCGTGACCGGCGACTGGGCCCCCGCGACCGACAGCCACCCCACCGGCCACGGACACATCGGCGCCGACGCCGGCGAGTGAGCGGTGCGGGTCCCGGTGGCGTGAGCCGCCGGAACCCGTGACGGCGCGCCCCGGGTGGGATCATCCGGGGACCGGCCCGAGCGGCGTCGTCCGATCGCTCCGAACGGCGGCGTACACGCGGCCCCGCGAGACACGGCGACAATGAGAATCCCCGGCACCGAAGTGTGCCGGGGATTCTTCACGGTGCCAGAAGGGTTACTTCTTGCCCTGGTTGGCCACGGCCTGGATGGACTCGGCGGCGGCGTCCGGGTCCAGGTAGCGCCCACCGGGGGTCACGGGCTTGAGGTTCTGATCCAGCTCGTAGTACAGCGGGATGCCCGTGGGGATGTTCAGCCCGGCGATGTCGTCGTCCGAGATGCCGTCCAGGTGCTTGACGAGTGCGCGCAGCGAGTTGCCGTGCGCGGCCACGAGGACCGTCCTGCCGCTCTTGAGATCGGGGACGATCTGCTCCTCCCAGTACGGCAGGAACCGCTCCAGGACGTCCTTGAGGCACTCGGTGCGGGGCAGGTCGGCAACGTCCGCGTAGCGGGGATCCCCGGCCTGCGACCACTCGGAGGAATCGTCCAGGGCGGGCGGCGGGGTGTCGTAGGAACGGCGCCAGACCATGAACTGTTCCTCGCCGTACTGCTCGCGGATCTCCGCCTTGTTTTTGCCCTGCAGGGCACCGTAGTGGCGCTCGTTGAGCCGCCACGACCGCTTGACGGGGATCCAGAGGCGGTCCGCGGCGTCGAGCGCGAGGTTGGCGGTGTTCATGGCGCGGCGCAACAGGGACGTGTGCACCACGTCCGGCAGCAGCTGGTTCTCAGCGATCAGTTCACCGCCGCGGGTGGCCTCGGCGCGGCCCCTGTCCGTGAGCGGGACGTCCACCCAGCCCGTGAACAGGTTCTTCTCATTCCAGTCGGACTGACCGTGGCGCAGCAGGATGAGCTTGTGGGTAGCGGAATCGTTAGCCATGGGGCCATTGTCCCACCCCGGGGCCACCGAGGGAACGCGTGTCGTGATGTGCGCACTACAGTGTGGGTGTGCCAACCCAGCCCCGTCCCGTGGGATCGATCACCCGCGGGACCACGAACCCGAACCGCCTCCGGCGCGCGGACCGGTACCTCACCGGGGTCCTGGCCCCGCTCGTGCGCCGGGCGTACGACCCCCTGCTCGTGGACCTGGGGTTCGGGGCGGCCCCGATCACCGCGGTCGAGCTGTGGCAGCGGGCGCGCACGGTGCGCCCGGACGTGGAGGTCATGGGCATCGAGATCGACCCGGACCGGGTGGCCGCGGCCCAACCCCACACCCGCCCGGGGCTGTCCTTCCGGTGCGGGGGCTTCGAGATCCCCTCGGGGTCACGCTCCCCGGTCTTTGTACGCGCGTTCAACGTGCTGCGGCAGTACCCGGTGGAAGAGGTCCCCGCCGCGTGGCACCTCGCGTGCGGGCGGCTCGCGCCGAACGGGGTCCTGATGGACGGCACGTGCGACGAGATCGGGCGCCTGGCCACGTGGTTGTGTTGCACCGTGGAGGGCCCCCGCACCTTCACCGTGAGTATGCGTCCAGGTGCGTTCACCGTGCCCTCGGACGTGGCCGCGCGACTGCCCAAGGCGTTGATCCACCGCAACGTTCCGGGCGAGCGGGTCCACGCATTCCTCGCGGCCGCCGACGCCGCGTGGCTGGCCAACGCGGCCTTGTCACCATTCGGTCATCGACAGCGCTGGACGGCGATGTGCCGGGACCTGCGCGCCGCCGGGTGGCCCGTACTGCACGGGCCCCACCGGTGGCGGCTCGGGGAACTCACGGTGTCGTGGTCCGCGGTCGCGCCGGACGAACCGGGATGGCGCGTCGAGGGCTGACCCACCGAGCCCGTGGGAGGTCGACCCCACGGTGGCTCGACATGCGCTCCGGGAGAGACCTCGAACGGTAAATGCCTACTACTAGTACCCGGGGTTCTTGGACTCACCTGAGACGGCGGGGCGCACGTCCGCGAGGTACACCCCGGCGATCGTCGCGGCGATCAGCATCAGGATCAACGACCCGGTCCCCGGGACACCCACGGCCAGCAGCGTGAGGGTGGAGAACACTGCACTGAACACGGACACCACCGCGGCACCACCGGTCAGGGCGAGCCAGAACGTCTTGGTCCGCTTCCACGCGCGTTCGAACTGCACCGCCGAACGCCGCAAGCAGTCGAGCACCGCGAGCAGCGCGAGGACGGCCACCACCAGGGTGATGGCGTAGTCCAGGTAGTTCGCCAGAACGATGGCCCAAGGAATGGAAGTCACGGGGTCAGTCTATCGATCCGCGAGCGCATCGAGTCCGGCCCGGAGGTCCTCCCAGAGGTCCTCCACGTTCTCGATCCCCACGGACAGGCGCAGCAGGTTCTCGGGGACGGTCTCCGGTTCGTCGTGGTGGCGACGACGCCGCTCGATCAAGGACTCCACCCCGCCCAGGGACGTGGCGGGGGTCCACACGCGAAGGTCCGTCAGGAGACGTTCGGCCGCAGCGACGTCGCCGTGGGGGACCACCGAGATCACCGAACCGAAACCGCCCTGCAATTGCGCGGCGGCGCGCTCGTGGCCGGGATCGGACGCGAGGCCCGGGTAGCGCACGTGGGCCACGGCGGGATGGGCCTCGAGCCGGCGGGCCAGTTCCGCGGCGGTGGCCATGGAACGCTCCACGCGCACCGCGAGGGTACGCACGCCGCGCAGCGCGAGCCACGCCTCGAAGGGCCCGGGGATCCCGCCCTCGAGAGATCGCTGGGAATGCAGCCGTTGCCGCAACTCGGGCGTGGCGCACAGCACCGCACCCATCAACACGTCCGAGTGACCGGCGATGTACTTGGTCGCGGAATGCACCACCAGATCCGCCCCTACGCCCAGGGGACGCTGCAGCAGGGGCGTGGCGAACGTGTTGTCCACGCACGTGAGCACCCCCTTTTCCCGTGCGGCGCGCACGAGTGCGGGCACGTCCGCGATCTCGAGCATGGGGTTGGTGGGGCTCTCGACCCAGAGCATGTCCGCGCCGTCGAGTGCCGCGGAGGTGGCCTCGGTGTCCGTGATGTCCACGGTGCGCACCGTGAAGATGCCGCGCTCCTGCCATGTGTGCGCGAGTGCCACGCTGCCCTGGTAGCTGTGGCGCGGCAGCACGAGCGTGCCGCCCACGGGCACGAGGGTGAGCACCGCGGTGATCGCGGCGAGCCCGGACGCGTAGGACAGCGCGGGGCACGGGGCCTCCTCGAGCTGGGCCAGGACGTCCTCGAACGCCTCCCACGTGGGGTTGGTCAACCGCGCGTAGGTGCGGTCCGCGGGGTCGAGCTCCCCGGTGCCCCGGTAGGTGGAGGTCAGCACCACGGGCGGGTTCACGGGCGCGTCGTGTTCGTGGTCGGGGCGGCCGCCGGCGACCACCACGGTGTCTTTACGCATTGCTCCAGCCTAATCCCGCGGCGCCGTGCGGCCCGTCCTGTGGACACCCACGGCACCGCTGTAGCTGTCGGGTGCGATCGCTACAGTGGGGGCGTGAAGCAATCAGCGCGCGGGGCCCTCATCGTGTTCGAAGGCGGTGACGGCGCCGGGAAGTCCACCCAGGCTGCGGCGCTGGTGGCCGCCCTGCGCCGCGACGGTCGTACCGTGACGCTCACGCGCGAGCCCGGGGGTACACCCCTCGCGGAATCGGTGCGCGCGCTCGTGCTCGATCCTTCCCACGCGCCGGTGTCCGCGGTGACCGAGGCACTGTTGTTCGCGTCCGCGCGCGCGGACCACGTGGCGCGCAGGATCCGCCCCGCCCTCGAGCGCGGGGAGGTCGTGATCTGCGACCGGTTCGTGGACTCCTCCGTGGCGTACCAGGGGGCGGGACGCGGGCTGGGCACCGAACGCGTGCTCGAACTGAACCGGTGGGCCGTGCAGGGTCTCGTCCCGGAGCTCACCGTGCTGTTGGACGTGGACCAGACCACCGCCGAGGCCCGACGCCGCGAGCGCGCCCTGGCCACGGACCGCATGGAGTCCGAGGCGCGGGCGTTCCACGACGCCGTCAACGCGGCCTTCCGCGAGCTCGCCGCGCATGCACCCTCCCGCTACCTGGTCCTGGACGCGTCCGCGCCCGCGGCCGAGCTCACGGACGCGATCGTGGACCGGGTCACCGGGATCCTCGCCGAGCGCACAGAGGTCTCCGCGTGAGCGTGTGGGACGAGGTCGTCGGTCAGCCCCGCGTGGTGGAGCAGTTACAACGCGCGGCCCGCGACAACGACCCGACCCACGCGTGGCTGTTCACCGGGCCCCCGGGCTCCGGTCGCTCCACGGCCGCGCGCGCCCTGGCCGCAGCGCTGTTGTGCGAGCACGGCACGGGCTGCGGCGCGTGCCACGCGTGTCGCACGGCGTTCGCCGGGACCCACGCGGACGTGACCCATTTCGTCACGGAGAACCCGCAGATCAGCATCGAGGAAGCCCGCGAGCTCGTGGTCAAGGCGCAGGACCGGCCCTCCGTGGGCTCGTGGCGGATCATGATCGTCGAGGACGCCGACCGGATGACCGAGCGCACCTCCAACGTGATGCTCAAGGGCATAGAGGAACCCCCTCCGCACACCATCTGGTTGTTGTGCGCCCCCTCCCCCATGGACGTGCTCGTGACCATCCGTTCCCGCTGCCGCCCCGTGACCCTCAAGGTCCCGTCCCCCGAGGACGTCGCCCGGTTGCTCGTGGCCCGGCACGGGGTCCCGGAGCAGCGCGCCATCGAGTGCGCGCGGTTGTCCCAGTGCCACGTGGGCGTGGCCACGCGACTCGCCCTGTACGACGACGCCCGCACCCGCCGCCAGGAGGTCGTCTCCCTGCCACTGTCCATGCACGGGGTGACCCGGGCGGTCAAGGCCGCGGACCGCTTGCACCGCCTCGCCGTGGACGAGTCCACCGCGGACGCCGAGGCCCGCAACAACGAGGAACGCGAGCAGTTGCTCGCGGCCATGGGTGCCCCCGAAACCGGCCGTGTGCCACCCGCCATCCGGGGTGCCCTCAACCGCCTCGAAGCCGATCAGAAGCGACGCTCCCGGCGCATCCAGACCGACACCCTGGACCGCTTCCTGATCGACCTCACCACGTTCTACCGGGACGTGCTGAGCGTTCAGCTCGACACCGGGACGGCCCTGATCAACCAACACCTGGGTGAGCAGATCCACGGGTACGCGACCAACACCACCGCCGAGCACACCTTGCACAAGATCGACGTGATCAGCGAGACCCGGCGCCGCATCCGCACCAACGTCAGCGCACAACTCGCGTTCGAGGCCATGATGGTGGCCATCGTCTGAGCCGAGAGGACCCCGTGAACCGTTCCCTCCCCCGCCGCCTGGCCGTCCTGCTGTGCACCGCCGCGCTGGCCTTGACCGCGTGCGCCGATCCCTCCAGGGAGTCCGGCGCCCGGGGCAGCGCGGACCCGGACGTCACCTCCGGCGTGGACTCCGCGCTGACGTCCTACTACACCCAGACGCCGCAGTGGCGGGAGTGCACCAAGACCTCCGAACGGCAACAGTTCCCGAGCGGTCTGGAGTGCGCGGGCATCACGGTCCCCGTGGACTACGCGAACCCCTCCGCCGGTGACACCACCGTGGAGATCGCCCGGTTGAAGGCCACCGGTTCCTCCCCCGTGGGTGCCCTGTTCCTCAACCCCGGCGGTCCGGGCGGATCCGGCGTGGACATGATGGGCTCCGCAGACTACTTCACGGCCAAGGAGGTGCGCAGGAAGTACGACCTCGTGGGGTTCGACCCCCGCGGTGTGGACCGTTCGGACGGGATCCGCTGTCTCACGGATCGGGAGATGGACCAGTGGCGTTCCGAACCGGCCTTCGACCCGGGCCGGCAGTCCCTGGACGAGGTGCGGCAGAGCTCCCGGCAGATCGGTGAGAAGTGCCACGAGCACTCCTCGGCCGTGGTCTCCCACATGGACACCCAGAGCGTGGCCCGGGACCTGGACGTCCTGCGCGCCGTCCTGGACCAGCCCACGACCCACTACCTGGGGTTCTCCTACGGCACCGAGATCGGCGCCACGTACGCGCACCTGTTCCCCCAGCGTGCCGGTCGCATGGTGTTGGACGGCGCCGTGGACCCCACCCTGGACGATCGCGCCACCACGCTCGCGCAGGCCAAGGGCTTCGAGGACAACCTGCGCCACTTCGTGGCCGACTGCCAGGAGACGAACAACGACTGCGCCGTGGCCGGCGCGGACGTGGACGCGGGGATGGCCACCATCCAGCGCATGTTGCGCTCGGTGGCCCAGGATCGCCCCACGGTCTCGGACGGACGCTCCGTGACGCCGACCAATGCGATCGAGGGGATCCTGGTCCCCCTCTACTCGACCGCCTCGTACCCGCAGCTGAACTCCGCCCTGCAGCAGGCCCTGGACGGCAACCTGGACGCGCTCATGGCGTTCTCCGATTCCAACCACGGGCGTGAACCCTCCGGGAAGTACACGTCCAACGTGTCCATGGCGTTCACGGCGGTCTCCTGCCTGGACACGGTCTCCAACGGCGTCACGGACGAACAGATGGCCCGGGCGGCCCGTGAGATGACCCAGCAGGCCCCCACGTTCGGTCCCTACCTGGGTTATGGTGCGGCCGCGTGCCAGGGCTGGCCGGACAAGCCCGTCAAGCCCTTGGACACGTATCGGGCGGATCTGGAGACTCCCACCCTGGTGATCGGCACGACCCACGATCCCGCCACCCCGTATCCGTGGGCCCATTCCCTGCAGCAGCAGATGGGCGACGCCCGTCTGCTCACCCACGAGGGGTACGGGCACACCGCCTACACCTCCGGCAACCCCTGCGTGACCCGCGCCGTGGACGACTACCTCCTGGACGGCACCCTGCCGGACGAGGGTGCCACGTGCGGTGACTGAGGCCCGCCGCCGGGTGCCATCCACGCGGCCACCGGCCCCTGTACCCGGGTGATCCGTGATTGGTGGTGTTCCGGCCCGATCTGATACTGTTTCCGGGTGCATCTGGGCCGCAATGGTCCCGGTCACGCCGCCTTAGCTCAGTCGGTAGAGCGATTCACTCGTAATGAATAGGTCGCCGGTTCGATTCCGGCAGGCGGCTCCATGGACCATCCCCGTTCTCCCCGGTAGGACCTGCTGCGCGGAGGGCGGGGATCGTCATTTCCGCGCCCGCTCCCTGTCTAGTGCGGCCGGCCCCTGTCACCCACCCTCCGCCGGCCGGCATCTGTGGTTTCAGGCCTGTGGGTCCTTACGCCGGTGACATATTGGCAACGATTTCGCGCAACACTTCCTAAACACAACGCTGTTCCATAACATATGTGTCAGGACGTTGTGGCTCTGGCTGCCCAATGATCCAGGACAGGGGACACCATGGCGCCCCGGGGGTTCCTTCAATCGGCCGAGATCCACGACCGACGGGCAAGGGGAACCCCCGGAGCCCCTCCCGAGCCTGAGACGCCACCGTCCACACCCACATTTGTTGCCTGCGGGCATCGGGTGCGCTGAGGGTGCAATACCTCTGAGGCACCGCTCATCCGAGGTGAACGTCAACCACCCAGGGGAACGTCAACCATCCCGAGAGACGTAACGGATCCGGTCACACACCCGTTACCCGGTGGGGCCCTCAATCCTCCGGCGAGTGCTCCGCATGCTCACCGAGCAGCCGCTCCGCCGCAGTTACGTACTCCGTCACGACCGTTGAGCGGCGCTGGATGGCGCTCACACCCTGCGATGGTGCCGAGAGCTGCTCGGGGGACCCAGCGGCGTCGCCCCCGGAACCTGGCTCACCCACGAGACCCGACGTCCCCTCCCCCGCCATACCCGACGCGGACGAATGGGCATGGGAACCCGCGGCGAACCGCGCCATGGTGAGCGCCTCCGCGGCCTGAGCCATGGAATTGCCGGCCCGGGAGAGCTGCCGGTGCACGTCCGAGAGGTAACCGTCCGTGGAGTGCGGGATGTCCTGCGAGCGCGATGGGGCGCGCACGTGCGCTTCCATGCACACGGCGCGCACCCTGGGCAAGAGGTCCGCGAGGTCGTTGGCCACCGGCACGGCGGCGGCGCGCAGTTCGGTGTCGCGCACGGATTCCAGGATTTGGTGGTAGCGGTCCAGGCCGCGCTTGAAGCGGTCGTGGGCCCGGCGCCAGACGCCCTCGCCCAGTTCACGCTCGTCGCGGCGCGTGGCCCTGTAGTCGCTGAAGAAACCCACCGATACCCCTTTCCGATCCGCCACCCGCGGGCAGCAGTCCATGGTACCGCTTCAGCAGCACCGGCCCTCGGGGTGCGCCTCCTGCCAGTCCTGGTAGTCCCGCCAGAATTCGCGTTCCGTCATGAGCGGCGTCCCGCACCCCGAGGCCCGGTGGTACTGCACGTAGTGCTCGTACTTGTCCGCACCGAGCACCCCGTTGCCGAAGCGCAACGCGCCGCGCCACCACGAGCCGACGCGGGCGAGCATCGGGATCTGCGCCGCGCCCGACATCAGTGGTGTCCTCCGCCGGTGGGGGTGCGCTGCTCGATCGGCAGCGCGTCCCATTGCTTGACCAGGGCCTTCTCGGACGGTGTGGCTCCCAGGCCCGACGGCGCGTAGAAGCGGGACTCCACATAGGGGTCCTCGTGCGTGCGGCGCTCGTGCCCGCGCAACGCCTTGACGGCCTCCACGACGGCCATGATCACCACGATGATCGTGAGCACCACGAAGAGGATGGACAGGGTGCCCTGCACGAACGTGTTGCGCACGACCGCTTCCATGGCCTCCACGTTCTTGGCGGTCCCGAAGCTCGTCTGTCCCTGGGCCAGTGCGTCCTTGAACGCGGAGTGGTTGGCCCAGTAGCCCACCTTGGGGTCCGGGGAGAAGATCTTCTGCCAGGACCCCGTGACGGTAACCAGGACGTCGAAGGCGAGCGGCAGCAGGATGATCCACAGGTACTTGAAGCGGTGCAGGTTAGCCGCTATAGCCAGACACACCGCGAGCGCGATGGCCGCGAGCAGCTGGTTGGCAATGCCGAACAGCGGGAAGAACGTGTTGATACCGCCCAGCGGGTCCGTGACGCCCAGGATCAGGATGGATCCCCAGCCGGCGACCATGATGGCCGTGGTGAGCCACGCACCCGCGCGCCAATCGGCGTCGCGGAACTTGGGGATGAAGTTGCCCAGGGTGTCGGTGAGCATGAAGCGGGCCACGCGCGTGCCGGCGTCCACCGCGGTGAGGATGAACAGGGCCTCGAACATGATCGCGAAGTGGTACCAAAAGCTCATCATGGAGGCCCCGCCGAGCCACTGGTGCATGATGTGCGACAGCCCGAGCGCGAGGGTGGGTGCGCCACCCGTGCGGGAGATGATGGTCTCTTCGCCCACGGCGTCCGCGGTGCCCTGCAGCAGTTCCGGGGTCACGTGCACGCCGGAGAGACCCAGCGAGTTCACGAACGCCGCGGCGCCCTCCACGGTGCCCATGGTGGCCGCCGGGGAGGAGTTCATCGCGAAGTAGATGCCGCGGTCGATCGACACCGCCGCCACGAGCGCCATGATGGCCACGAAGGACTCCATGAGCATGCCGCCGTACCCGATGAACCGGGTCTGGCGTTCCTTCTCGATCATCTTGGGCGTGGTCCCGGATGCGATCAGGGCGTGGAACCCGGAGAGCGCACCGCACGCGATGGTCACAAACAGGAACGGGAACAGAGAACCGGAGAACACGGGCCCGTCCGAACGGCCCGCGAACTCGCTGACCGCGGGGACTGTGATCTCCGGGCGCACCACCACGATGGCGGCCGCGAGCAGCACGATGGTGCCCACCTTCATGAACGTGGAGAGGTAGTCGCGCGGGGACAGCAGCAACCACACGGGTAGCACGGCCGCGATGAAACCGTAGACGATCACGCACCACGCGAGGGTCACACGGTCCAAGGTGAACAATTGGGCGCCGAGGTCCGTGCCCGCGACCCAGCCACCGGCAACGATCGCGGCCATGAGCAGGACGAACCCGATGATCGAGACCTCCATGACCTTGCCCGGGCGCAAGTACCGTAGGTAGACACCCATGAACAGCGCGATGGGGATCGTCATCCCCACGGAGAACACACCCCACGGCGACTCGCCCAGGGCATTGACCACCACGAGCGCGAGGATGGCCACGATGATGATCATGATCGCCAAGGTCGCGATGATGGCGGCGTACCCGCCCACCACGCCGAGCTCCTCACGGGCCATCTGACCCAGGGAACGGCCACCGCGGCGCATGGAGAAGAAGAGCACCAGGTAGTCCTGGACCGCACCGGCCAGGATCACGCCCACGATGATCCAGATGGTCCCGGGGAGGTAGCCCATCTGGGCGGCCAACACCGGTCCCACGAGCGGGCCCGCGCCGGCGATGGCCGCGAAGTGGTGGCCGTAGAGCACCCGCCGGTCGGTGGGCATGAAGTCCTTGCCGTTGGCGTTGTACTCCGCCGGCGTAGCGCGACGGTCGTCCGGGCGGGTCAGCTTCCGTTCGATGAACTTGGAGTAGAAGCGGTACGCGATGAAGTAGCTGCACACCGCCGCGAAGACGAACCAGATGGCGTTGATGGACTCACCACGCGCGAACGCGATCATGGCCCATGCGATCGCGCCCAGCAGGGCGATGCCCACCCAGATCACGATCCGCAGCGGGGTCCAGCGAGTCTGCTCGTGTTCCAGGACCTCGGGGTCCACGTGATTGGGGGGAAGGTCGGTGCGACCCTCGCCCGCGGGCCGTGGCGCGCCCGCCGATTGCTGATGTGTGGTGCTCATGGGGAAGGCTCCGGATCTCGTGCCAACACGCTGGCAGAAGCGTGAGATTGTTGGCACGAGTGTATGCGAGCGGGACCACATTGTCCCGGCATTGGCACCCTGTCTCGGGCACCCCGATCACACGGTCAGCAGCACCTTGCCCACGTGCGATCCGCTGTCGAAGTACTCGTGCGCTTCACGCACCTGGTCGAGCGGGAACGTGCGCGCGACCAGGGGGCGCACCTGTCCGGACGCCACGAGCGGCCACACGTATTCGCCCACCGCCGCCATGATCCGCGCCTTCTCGTCCGCCGGGCGTGCCCGCAGGGTCGTACCGATCACCGCGGCCCGCTTGTTGAGCAACCGTCCCACGTTGAGTTCGCCCTTGACCCCGCCCTGCATCCCGATGATCACGATGCGCCCGTTCGTCGCCGCGGCCCGGAGGTTGGGCTCGAGGTACTTGGCGCCGACGACGTCCAGGATCACGTCCGCGCCGTGGCCGTCCGTGAGTTCGTGGACCCGGTCCACGAAGTCCTCGTCCTTGTAGTTGATGGGCGTGGCGCCGAGCTCGCTCACGACGTGCATCTTCTCGTCACTGCCCACGGTCGCCAGCACCGTGAGCCCCAGGGCGCGGGCCACCTGGATCGCGTGCGTCCCGATCCCGCCCGCTCCGCCGTGGACGAGCAGGGTTTCCCCCTCCCGGGCCGCGGCGGCCATGAACACGTTGGAGTACACGGTCGCTGCCACCTCGGGCAGCCCCGCCGCGGCGACCGGGTCCACACCGTCGGGCAGCGGGAGGACCTGCCGCCACGGCGCGACCACGCGTTCGGCGTAGCCGCCCGAGTCCACCAGGGCGACGACGCTGTCGCCCACCGCGAGACCCGCCGCCTCCGGGACGTCCGCCCCGAGTTCCACGACCGTGCCCGACACCTCCAGGCCAAAGATGTCCGTGGCGTCCGGCGGGACGGGGTAGTTGCCGTTGCGCTGCATGACGTCCGCGCGATTGAGCCCCGCGGCGGTCACGGCGATCAGGACCCCCTCTGGGGTCAGCTGCGGCTCGGCGGTCTCCGCGGCCTCGAGGACCTCCGGGCCCCCCGATCGGACATCGCGTACTGCTCGCATGGCACTTCCTTCTCTGACGACGGTGTTGTACTTCATTCTCCCGCAGCGGCATCACCCGCGCCAGGGGGCACCACCGCACCCCTCCCTCCCTGCACCGCGCCGAGGGCATTGGCCCCCCGGGCGCGGCGCATGGAATAATGGCGATTCGTTCGCCCGCGCCACCGCGGGAGCGCGCGACACTGGAAGGTTGTCCGAGCGGCCTAAGGAGCTGGTCTTGAAAACCAGTGTGCGGTAACCCCGTACCAAGGGTTCAAATCCCTTACCTTCCGCCCAGTTCAAAGGCCCCGGATTCCTGTTCCGTCAGGAATCCGGGGCCTTTGTATGTCCGGCCCTACTGGCACGGATCAGTCGCCCCACCAGCCCTCGGGTTCATGGGGCGCGCGGCGGAGCACACGGCGGCCCACCGAGGTCGCCCCACGTCAAAAAAAGTTTGTCGTTTGCATGGATCCTGGCCGCCTCCGAAATAGACAGCAGTCTGTGATTTGCCTCACAGCTGGGCCCCGCACCCATCCGCCCAAAAGGCCATCGTCAAGAAGAGGTCCGCTCTCCTCGCCCTTCCCACTCTCACCCTGGGGGCTTTGGCGCTCACACCCGCGGCCGCGGGTGCCGTGAACCCGATGAACCCCGCGCTACCCCTGGCCACGGACGTGCCCATCGCGTGCGGCCAGTTCGTGTCCTCGCACATGGCGATGCCCGGAGGCCCCGCCGACACCGGGGCAGATGGGACCGGGCGTGGTGCTGGGCCACGTGAACGCCACGGGCGGTGGGCCAGGCGTCTTCGCGGACCTGCCCGTCCTGACGCCGGGGGACGAGATCCGCGTGCAACGTGCAGATGGCACGCAAGCCCAGTTCCGGGTTACGCACGCGGAACGCTACGCCAAGGACGCCTTCCCCACGATGCGCGTCTACGGGAACACGGCGGACCCGCAACTGCGGCTCATCACGTGCGACCGCTACGACCCCGCCACCGGCACCTTCGACGAGAATCTCGTGGCCTACGCGACCCTCGTCACCAGGTGAACCACTCAGCGGTTCCCGAAGTGCAGTCCGGGCGCGGAGCTCAGAGCCCCACGACCTCCCGCAGCTGTTCACTGATCCGCTCGAGCCGCGCGGCGGCCTCCTCGCGGGGAACGGTACCGCCCTCGGGAACCGGGAGGACGACCTCGAGGTAGCACTTGAGCTTGGGCTCGGTCCCGGAGGGCCGCACGATCACGCGGTCATCGGCCTCGGTGCGGATGAGGATCCCCTCGGTGGGCAGCATCTCGGGCCCGCCCTTGGACAGATCCGTGTACTCGACCACGGACGAGCCCGCGATCTCCCGCGGCGGGTTCTCCCGCAACCGGTCCAGCCCGCGGGTGATGAGCGAGAGATCCGCCACCCGGAACGTCAACGGCGCGGTCGCGTAGAGCCCGTGGAGCGTGGCGAGCCGGTCCAGTTCCTGCTGCACCGTGGCGCCCCGGTCCTTGAGAGCGGCCACGTAGGAGGCCACCCGCACGGCCGTGGAGATCCCGTCCTTGTCACGCACGGCGCTGGGATCGGTGCAATAGCCGATGGCTTCCTCGTACCCGAAACGCAGCCCGGGGGTGCGGGCGATCCACTTGAACCCCGTGAGGGTCTGACGGAACGAGAGCCCGTGGTGCTCGGCGATCCGCCCGAGCAACCGCCCGGAGACGATCGAGCACGCGAGGGTGTCCCCCGCGCGATCGGGATCCGCTGCGGCGTTCTCCCCCAGCAACGCGCCGAGCTCGTCGCCGCTCAGTCGCCGCCAGTCACGTGCGGGATCGCCCGTGCCCGCGCCCGTGGGGATGGCGACGGCGCAGCGGTCCGCGTCCGGGTCCAGGGCGATCGCGACGTCCGCGTCCTGGTCCGCTGCGAGTGCCACGAGCAGGTCCATGGCCCCGGGTTCCTCCGGATTGGGAAAGGCCACGGTCGGGAAGTCGGGATCCGGCTCGGCCTGTTCGGCCACCACGGAGACCCGCTCGAAACCGGCGCCACGCAGTACGGCGAGCGCGGTGTCCAGGCCCACGCCGTGCATGGGGGTCAGCGCGATGGAGATCTCGGAACGGGCCTCGGGGTCGCGCAGGCACCCGGCGCGTTCGATGTAGCTGGCGACCAGATCGGCGTCGGCGGCTGAAACACGCGAGGAGTCCCGGGGAACGCGATCTGCAGGAGGGGCGGCAGCCATGTGCTCAGCGATCAGGGCGTCGTCCGGGGGCACGATCTGCACGCCGCGCTCGTCGTCGGAGCCCACCGCGCGACCACCCAGGTAGACCTTGTACCCGTTGTCCGCGGGCGGGTTGTGGGACGCGGTGACCATGACGCCGGCGTCCGCGCCCAGTTGTCGCACGGCGTAGGCCACGAGCGGGGTGGGCAGCCGGGACGGCAACCGCACGGCCCGGCATCCGGCGGCGGAGAAGACCGCAGCGGCGTCGGCGGCGAAGTCCTCGGAACCGTGGCGCGCATCGCACCCGACCACGACCAGGGGCGCGGGCCCCACGCGCTCCGTGAGGAAGGAGGCGAGCCCTGCGCTCGCGCGGATCACGACCGCGCGGTTCATCCGCGATTCCCCCGCGCCCACGGCCGCGCGCAGCCCGGCGGTGCCGAACACGAGCGGTCCGGAGAAGCGCGAGTCGAGCTCGGCGAGCGCGGGCTCGTCACCGGAGGCGGCGGCGTTCGACAGCTCGGTGAGTTCGTCGCGGGTCGCGGGATCGGGGTCGTGCTCGACCCACTGCCGCACCCGCTCGAGCAGCTGGTCGCTCATCAGGAATCGAGCCCCTCGAGCACCGCGCGGGTCCCGGACAGCCCGAGGCGCGTGGCGCCGGCATCGATCATGGCCAGCGCGGCCTCGGTCGTGCGGATCCCGCCGGAGGCCTTCACGCCCAGGCGCCCGCCCACGGTCTCGGCCATGAGGCGCACCGCCTCGACCGACGCCCCGCCCGCGGGGTGGAAGCCCGTGGACGTCTTGACGAAGTCCGCGCCGGCGGCCTCGGCCTCGCGGCACGCGGCCACGATCTGATCGTCGGTCAGGGCCGCGGACTCGATGATCACCTTGAGCACCGCGGGCGCGGGGCACGCCGCGCGCACGGCCTCGATGTCGTCGCGCACGCCGTCCCAGGCCCCCGCGACGGCGAGGCCCAGGTTGATGACCATGTCCACCTCGTCCGCGCCGTTCGCCACGGACACGGCTGCCTCCGCGGCCTTGACCTGGGCGGGGTGCGCGCCGGACGGGAAGCCGCACACGGTCGCGAGCTTGACCCCCTCGGGCAGGTCCACGTCCAGCCGGGACGGGGAGACACAGATGGAGTACGTCCCGAGTTCACCCGCCTCCCGGGCGAGCTCGGCGACTTGATCGGCGGTGGACTCGGGCTTGAGCAGGGTGTGGTCGACCATGGCGGCCAGTTCTTCACGGGTGATCATGCGGTTCTCCTCGCGGGGGTGGTGCGGCGCGGTGACAATGCACCACGGTGGGGCGACGACGCCCGGTCCCCGAGCGTCGTCGTTGCGGTCGGACGGTGGGTCAGGCGATGCGGTCCAGCACGACGTCGTCGCGCGCCCCGGTGCCCTCGGCGGCATCGGGGTCGATCGTGGCGCCGCCGTGGAGGGACTCGAGCGCGCGCTCGAAGCGGTCGGGGGTGTCGGTGTGCAGGGTGAACAGCTTCTGGCCCTTACTCACACGCTCGCCGGGCACCGCGTGGATCTCCACGCCGGCGCCGGCCTGGACGGGGTCGCCCTGCCGGGCGCGGCCAGCACCCAGTCGCCAGGACGCCACGCCCACGGACATCGCGTCCATCTCGATGAGCACGCCCGAGGTCTCGGCCAGCACGTCCTGCGTGTGCTCCGCCTGCGGCAGCTGGGCGTCCGGGTCCCCGCCCTGGGCGGCGACCATGCGCTTCCACGTGTCCATCGCGCGGCCGTCGCGCAGGGCCTCCTCGACGTCCGCGTCGTGCACGCCGGCCGCCGCGAGCATCTCGCGGGCCAACGCCACGGTCAGGCGCACGACGTCGCTCGGGCCACCCCCGGCCAGCACCTCGACCGATTCGCGCACCTCCAGGGCGTTGCCCACGGTGCGCCCCAGCGGGCGGGACATGTCGGTGAGCAGGGCCACGGTATCCACGCCGTGGTCCTTGCCGAGCTCGACCATGGTGCGCGCGAGTTCGCGGGCGTCCTCCTCCGCCTTCATGAACGCGCCCGGGCCGGTCTTGACGTCCAGGACCAGGGCTCCGGTGCCCTCGGCGATCTTCTTGGACATGATCGAGGAGGCGATCAGCGGGATGCACTCCACGGTGGAGGTGGTGTCACGCAGCGCGTAGAGCTTCTTGTCCGCGGGGGCCAGGCCGGTTCCGGCGGCGCAGATCACCGCGCCCACGGTGTCCAGGATGTCCATCATCTCGGCGTTGCTCAGATCCGCACGCCACCCGGGGATGGCCTCCATCTTGTCCAGGGTCCCACCGGTGTGCCCGAGCCCCCGCCCGGACAGCTGCGGGACGGCCACCCCGAAGCTCGCGACGAGCGGGGCGAGCGGCAGCGTGATCTTGTCCCCCACGCCACCCGTGGAGTGCTTGTCCGCCGTGGGGCGGGACAGCTCCCCGAAGTTCATGCGCTCGCCCGAATCGATCATGGCCTGGGTCCAGTGCGAGATCTCCGCTCGGTCCATCCCGTTGAGGAAGATCGCCATGGCTAGCGCGGACATCTGCTCGTCCGCGACCGCGCCGCGCGTGTAGGCGTCGATCACCCAGTCGATGGCCTCGGGAGACAGCGTCTCGCGGTCCCGTTTCATGCGGATGACGTCGACGGCGTCGAACGCTTCAACCACCGTGATCACTCCCTCGTGTAGCTGCGGCACGGTGTCGTGTCGGCGCCGGGCGTCCCAGGACACGACCTGTCCTGCAATCCTAGGCGGCGTATCGGAAAATTTGTCAATTATAGTTTTGACAAATGTTCGCGCCGCGGCGGATCCCGTCCCGGCGCCGGAAGTCGAAAGCTGGGGTCACCGTGGACCGTTTCCAGGGCCTGGTGGGGATCGTCCTCATCCTGGGCATCATCATTCTCCTATCCCGCCACCGCACCGCGATCAAGTGGCGCACCCTGGCGGTGGGACTGCTGTTGCAGGTGGGCGTGGCGCTGCTGATCCTCAAGTGGGGTCCGGGCTACGAGGCCCTGAAATGGTTCTCCGGCCTGGTCCAGGGACTGATCGGGTTCACGAACGAGGGCACGCAGTTCGTCTTCGGCGGGCTGCTCAGTGACAACAACGGGTTCGTGTTCGCGCTCAGTGTGCTGCCCGTGATCATCTTCCTGGGTGCCGTGATCGGTGCGTTGTACTACCTGCGGGTCATCCAGGTCTTCGTGCATGTGTTGGGCACGACGCTGAACAAGATCATGGGCACGTCCAAGATCGAGTCCGTGTTCGCGTCCACCGTGATCTTCCTGGGCCAGAGCGAGGCACCGCTCATGATCAAGCCGTACCTGAGCAAGCTCACCCGCTCCGAACTGTTCGCGTGTATGACCGGTGGGTTCGCCGCCGTGGCCGGATCGACCCTCGTGGGGTACTCCCTGCTGGGCGCACCGCTGCCCTATTTGCTCGCCGCGTCTGTGATGAACGCCCCCGGTTCCCTGCTCGTGGCCAAGGCCCTCATGCCCGAGACCGAGACCTCCGTGGCCTCCGTGAACACGCTGAAGGTCCGGGACACCGAGTCCAAGAACCTGATCGACGCGATCGGCAACGGCGCCATCAGCGGCGGCCGGATCGCCGTGATCGTGGGCTGCCTGCTGATCGCGTTCATCGCGCTGATCGCCTTGGTCTCCGCCGTGCTCGGCTGGGTCGGCTCACTCTTCGGTTTCGAGGGCTGGTCCCTCGAGGGGCTGTTCGGGATCATCTTCGCGCCGCTTGCGTGGGCCCTGGGCGTGCCGTGGCAGGACGCCGCACAGGTGGGCAACTTCATCGGCCAGAAGACCATCCTCAACGAGTTCGTGGGCTACACCGCGTTCGGCCCGGAGATCCCCAACCTGGATCCCCAGTCCGTGCTGATCACCACGTTCGCGCTCGCGGGCTTCGCCAACCTGTCCTCGATCGCGATCCAGATCGGTTCCATCGGCGGGCTGGCCCCGGACCGGCGCGCGGACGTGGCCCAGCTGGGCTTGTTCGCCCTGCTCGGTGGGTTCCTCACGAACATGCTCAACGCCGCGCTCGTCGGCGTGATCATGGGGCTGTGACGTGGCTGCACGGCCGGTGACCGGAGCGCCGTCGTGGACCTGACCGCGCGGGACGTCCAGTCCCTGGAGGCGGCCCGGCTCTACCACGAACGCGGCCTGTCCCAGGCGGAGGTGGCCCGGACACTGGCCATGTCCCGCCCCACGGTGTCCAAACTGCTGCAGCACGCGCGCGAGCGCGGTTTCGTGAGCATCGAGATCCGGGACCCCCGCACGGTGTCCACGGACGTGGGGCGCGAGCTGTGCTCCGCGTTCGGGCTCGCCCAGGCCACCGTGGTGGCCGATGCGGAGACCGAGCACGAGTTGCTGCACAACCTGGGTGTCGCCGGGGCGCGGATGCTCGAGGAGAATGTGGCCGACGGCGATCTCGTGGGCATCACGTGGGGTCGCACCATGCGCGCCGTGGCCCAGGCGCTGACGCCCCAACCGCGCAGTGGTGTGCACATGGTCCAGCTCAAGGGCGGCAGCAGCCTGGCCTCACCGGCGGCGGGGCACTTCGAGACCGTGCGGATGTTCTGCACCGCGTTCAACGCCTACCCCCACACGCTGCCCCTCCCGGCGCTCTTCGACAGCCCCGAGGTCAAACGCCTCGTGGCGCAGGACCGGCACATCGAGTACGTCCTGGACCTGGGCCGCAGCGCCCGGGTGGGGGTGTTCACCGTGGGCTCCGCCGGACGGGACGCACCCCTGCTCGCACGCGACTACCTGACCACCGAGGAGCGGGAAGGGGTCGCGCAGCACGCGGTGGGTGACCTGTGTTCGCATTTCATTGACGACGCCGGCAACCCCGCCGTGCCCGAGCTCGACGCCCGCACCGTGGCCATCCCCCTGGACTCCCTGCGGCACAAGGAGATCCGGATCTGCGTGGCCGGCGGCGCGGCGAAGACCCCGGTCCTGCGCGCGGCACTGCGGGCCGGGTACGTGTCCCACCTCGTCACCGACGAACGCACCGCCCGCACCGTCCTGGGCTGAGCCGGCGGCGCGGTTGTGGTGGGACCCGCATGGTTCGGCGCGATCCCGGCGGGTCGACGTGATCCCGGCGGTGTCGGCCCGAGCCCACCCGTCCCGGTCCCATGGCGCGCGGTTGCCCCGCGCACGGTCACTCCCCGTATGACGCCGCCCGGGCCGGATCACTGCCGCGCGCGCGGCTCCCCCAGGATCTCCCGGGCGATGGCGTCCGCGTCCGCGATGGTCCGGGCACCCAGGTGGGCCGGTGCACCGGCCTCGGCCGCGATCGACACACCCCACTGCACCGAGGACAGTTGTAGACCGATCACGTGGATGCCGGGTTCCACCGCGTCTTTGTCCCCCACGGCGCGGTAGACGAACGAGCCGGCCGCGGCGTCGTCGTCGTGGGCACCCCGCGGACGCTCGCGCGAGACGTCCAGACCCGTGCCCGTCTCGGGGCTCGCGCCGTCGCGCGTCTCCATGAGTTTCGCGCGCACCAGGCCGCGCTCGTGCATGTGCGTGAGCAGCGGGGAGATGTTGCGGTGGACGTCGTTACTCGGGGACATGGCCTCGATCATCCACCGTGAGCGCACGGGTGCCGCCTCGACCCACGGGGACGCGGCCACGAAGTAACCCTCGGAGCGGTCCACGACGAAGCGCGGTTCGGGACCCAGGAACCGCACGATCCCCGCGCGGGTCAGCGCGGCGAGCTGCTGGATCCGCAGCACGGGCGGTCCGGAGGCCAGCCCCTCCACCAAGGGTTCGAACTCGCGCTGCAGCTCGTGGACCCAGGACGAGTCCGAGATGCCGATCTCCGCAAGGACACACTTGAGCACGCTGCGCGCGGCATTGAGGGACGCGATCGCCATCTTGACGGGATCGTCCTCACCCTGCAGGGACCCGTGGACGTCCCGGTCCAGGTAGTGCACCACGGCAGCCGCGTACTCGTCGTGGCTCGCGAAGCTCACGTCCTCGAAGGGCCGAGCGAGCCGGGCCTGCTGCAGTTGCCGCCCGGGGACCACCGAGTCCGAGATCAGCGCATCGCTCGTGCGCGCCCAGTTCACGTCCGTGCGATCCGTGAGGATTTCATCCAGCCGGTCCAGGAACGCCCGGGGGTCCCCCAGGAACGCGTCCGGTGCCGTGCGCGCGAGCACCACGTAGTAGTTCCACACGGCGTCCTTGCGGATCAGGGGTCCGAGTTGCCGGTCGAAGGACAGCTCGCCGGGGCTCGAGGCCGCAACGTGGCGCACCGCGTCCACGGTGAAGAAGCGGGTCTGCAACGACGCCGCGTAGTACCCCCGGAGCCGCGGCTTCGCCCGATACGGCGTTCCGCGACGCGAGCCCGCCACGATCTTCGGTTCCCGTCCGGAGGGGTGGTACACCAACCGTTCAGGGTTGTCCAGATCGGTCGTGAAGCGGCCTCCCCGCCCCTCGGTGAGCTGGGCGAGCGCGTCGCAGAAGTTCAGGCCCATGCCCCGCACGAGCACCGTCTCGCCGTGCGGTAGATCGAGCCACGCGGCGTCCGCGGGCACGGTGGGCGGCCAGTACGTCAGTCCGTGTTCGGCGGCGCCGTCCACGAGTTCCTTCTGGGACGGACGCAGGTGCGCGTCCAGGTGGCCCAGCGCGAGCACGACAGCGTCCGCGGGCAGCACCACACCGCCCGCGAGTTCCACGGAGTAGCGATGACGCCCGTCCGTCCTGACCCACGCGTCCACGGCCTCGGCGCGGTGCACCGTGAGCTCCACGGTGCGCGGCAGGTTCTCCCGCAGGGTCGCGAAGACCCACGCGAGGTAGCGCCCGTACGTGGCGCGCGGCGGGTACCCCTGCGGGGTCAGCCGCGCGAGTTGGTCGCGTTGCTCGTCCGTGAGCGGGCTCACCGGGGTGATCTCCCCGGCGACGACGCCGCGGCGCCACCGTTCGAAGCTCACCCCCCGCAGGGGCTCCAGCGCGGGGACTGCCAATGCGCCGTCGGCGGCGATCACGGTGGGGAAAAGAGAAGGGGTGTTCATGAGGAACAGCTCCGACTGGTCGGTGCGCCACACGTGCCCCGGTCCGGGAGGAAAAGGATCCACCAGGTCCACGTGGACGCGGATCCCGTGGGCCGCGGAGTGCGCCGCGAGCCGTTCCACCACGGACAGGCCTCTGGGGCCCGCTCCCACCACCACCACGCGTTGCTGAATCACCACGTCCTTCAGGATAACGAAGGGTGACCCCCGTTCGGGCCGGGCATGAATCCGACGTGGACGTCCGGCCGGTGTCGCGCTCGAGTGCTCGACGGACCGACCAGCACACCACCCGCGGGCGTGCCGCGGGCCTGGCGGAGCGCTCCCGATGCGCATGTGCACGCGCTCGTCTGTGACCGTTACCCTTACAGGGGCCCGGCCCCGGAAGGCCCGCCCGACCCCGTCCGCTCCAACGCTGGGAACCTCTCCATGTCCTCTGCCGCTCCGGCCGAACCACGCACGCTCGCCCCCCAGGGCACCACCGGGACCATTGCGGTGCTGCTCGTGGCCGCGTTCGTGGTGATCCTCAACGAGACCGTCCTGAACGTGGCGCTGCCCCACATCATGGGAGACCTGCACGTGGACGCCGCCACAGTGCAGTGGGTGACCACGTCCTTCATGCTCACGATGGCCGTGGTGATCCCCACCACCGGGTTCCTGCTACAACGCTTCAGTACCCGCGCGGTCTTCGCCCTGGCCATGGGCAGTTTCGCGGCCGGGACCCTGCTGGCCGCGCTGTCCCCGAGTTTCGGGGTGCTGATCGCCGCGCGCGTGATTCAGGCCTTCGGCTCGGCGATCATGCTCCCGCTGCTGATGACCACCATCCTCATGCTCGTCCCCCAGCAGCGCCGCGGGGTGGTGATGGGCAACGTGTCCATCGTGATCTCGGTGGCCCCCGCCCTGGGTCCCACGCTATCCGGGTTGATCCTGGCGCACTTCCCGTGGCGCACGGTGTTCTGGTTCGTACTGCCCATCGTCCTGCTGGCCCTGGTGATCGGCCTGCTGCGGTTGCGGGACGTGAGCGAACGCGGGAGCCTCACACTGGACCTGCTGTCCGTGGTGCTGTCCGTGCTGGGCTTCGGTTCCCTGGTCCAGGGCCTTTCCGTGGTGGGGGCCGCCGGTTCTCACGCCGGCGCCGAGTCCGGCTGGCTTTCCACGACCGCCGGCGGTGCCACCGTGCTCGCGCTGGGCGTGGTCCTCGTGGCCCTGTTCGTGTGGCGGCAGATCCGGTTGCAGCGCAAGGACCAACCGTTCCTGGACCTGCGCACGTTCCGGCACCGGGACTTCACGGTCTCCGTGGCGGTGCTCGCGCTCGGCATGATGGCGTTGTTCGGCGGTGTGATCGTGTTGCCCCTCTACCTGCAGACGGGCCGCGGGCTGGACACCCTGCAGACCGGCCTGATCCTGCTGCCCGGTGGGCTCATCATGGGTCTGCTGGGACCGCTCGTGGGTCGGTTGTTCGACGCGTTCGGCCCCCGTCCCCTGGCTGTTCCCGGTGCCGCACTGCTGACCCTCGTGATGTTCGGCTTCTCCCGGTTGCAGTCCGACACCCCCGTGTGGTGGATCGTGACCCTGCAGATCTCCATGTCCGTGGGGCTCGCGCTGATCTTCACGCCCGCGTTCACCTCCGGGCTGAACCCGCTGCCGCCGCAGTTGTACTCGCACGGTTCCGCGACGCTGTCCACGTTGCAACAGGTGGCCGGCGGCGCGGGCACGGCGTTGCTCGTGGGCGTCCTGCAGGCCGGCACCGTGATTCATCGGCAGGCCGACGGCACCACCGTGACCGATTCCATCCCCGGCGTCCACGCGGCATTCGTCACCGCCACGGTGATCGCGGCGATCGCCCTCGTGCTCACGTGCTTCATGCGCCGCTCCACCCCCACGGAACTGACCCGCGTGGGGGACGACGCCGCTCGGTAATGTCCGCGCGCGGATGCCGCAGCGCTGTCGTACCCCGCCCATGAACCGCTCGAGAACATCCGAGGCCCGAAAAGGCACGCTGCCAATCGGTGGCGTGCCCTTTCGGGCCAGGAATGCAGCGGGTGGATCACCGCGGGGCGGTCACTTGATGCGGGTGACCTTGACACCCCCGCGCGGGGTCCAGGTGTACTGCGTGCGCTCGCCCGTCTTGATGTTCTGGAACCGCTGGTAGGCGCCGGTGGACGTGCGGACCTCCGAAGAGATCGGGTACCCCGCCTTGGTCTCGTACCCCTTGCGGACCCAGACCCGGCCGATGCCCGAGCTCTCGACGATCGGTTGCGCACCCGTGCGAGCGCTCCACAGGATCTTGGTGGTCTTGCCCGAACGCGGGTCCACGAAGCTCTGGTAGTAGCCTCCCGTGGCGGTGCGCTGCTCGTTGTTGAACGGGATGCCCACCGCGCGGGCACCGCCCAGGCCCTCGTGGCGCGAGCCGATGCCCGTCCACGTGCGGACCTCGCGCACCCCGGTGCGGGAGGACCAGTAGAGCTTGGTGGTGCGCCCGTTCTTCACGAAGTGCTGCACGACGCCGCCCACGCCCGTGTCCCGCTCCCCGGTGGTCGGATTGCCGTAGACGCCCGCCCCACCGTGGGACTTGTAGTACGTGGCGATCGCCCCGCGCGTGGTGGGCGCCACCGCGCGGGCGGCGCGCACCGCGTCCACCTTGCGGTAACCGTTCACGTTCACGCCGGTGTCCCGCAGGGTCTTGCGGATGGCCTCCACGCCGATGTTCGGGTTGCGTTCCTTCATGAGCGCGATCACCCCGGACACGTGCGGCGCCGCCATGGACGTCCCGCTCAGGTCCCCGTACGAGGGAGCGCCCAGGCTGAACGCCCCCGTGTTGACCGTGGACCAGATCGGCGCGTTGGTGTCCCCGCCCGGGGCTGCGACGTCCACCATGGGCCCCCAGTTGGAGTAGCCGGTGATCCGGTTCTGGGACGACGTCGCGGCGACCACGATCGCGCCGCCACAGTTGGCGGGGGCGGCGAGATTGGCGCTCTTGCCCGCGTTCCCGGCCGCGACCACGAGCGGGACCCCGATCTTGTGCATGCGGTTGACCGCGTTCTGCATGACGGGTGCGCACGTGGGAGCGTCCCACGCCTCGGAGAGGTTCACGACCTTGGCGGGGGTCGTGTTGCGCGGGACCCCGGGGATGGCGATGCCCGCGGACCACATCACACCGTCCGCGATGTCCGAGACGTACCCGCGACCGTCCGCTCCCAGGACGCGGGCGTGCTGGATCCGGGCGTCCGGGGCCACCCCGGCGATCCCCGTGCGGTTGTTGGTGTGGGCCGCGGCGATCCCGGCCACGTGCGAACCGTGCCACCAGTTGGGCCGTCCGGGGCTCCAGTCGCCCTCGTCCTGGGGGTTGCCGTCCCGCCCGTTGCCGTCCCGTGAGTGGTACAGGTCCGAGAGGAAGTCGTACCCGCGCACCGTGCGCTGATTGAGGTCCGGGTGGTTGATCTGGCCCGTGTCCGCGATTCCGATCACCACACCATTGCCCGTGCCGTGGGACCACGCGGAGGGCACGCCGATGTTGCGGGGACCCCACTGGTAGTTCCAGTAGCGGTCGTTCGGGGCGGACGCCGCGTGCGCCGCGAGCCCGTTGACCACGATCAGGTCCGGTTCCGCCGATTCCACGGCGGGGTCCTTCTCGAGGGTCTCGACCACCGCTTGCTGCTCCGCCTTGTCGAGCATCGTGTCGGATTCCACGACCTGCTCGGCGTTGCCCGTGGTCTTGACGATCTCCGGGTCCTCGATCTCGGTGGCCGTCTCCACCTCGGTCAGGACCTCTTCCTTCTGCGCCTCGGGGACGTGGTCCTTGAACTTCACCACGACCCGGTCGGTTTCCGCCAGGACCTTGCCCTGGGCGCCCGTTCCTCTTCCGAGGGATTCGACGCCGCCCACGGTCGGGGGTTTCGTCTGAGCCTGTTGTTCCGGGGTGGGTCCCTCCGGGGGTGCCGCCGAGGCGGGTGCGGCCGTGGCCAGCAACAGCGCGGAGACGGACAACGTGAGAAGTGTTCGTGCGGAGCGTCGTGGCATGATGTCCCCCTCGGGAATCAGCTCGCGGAGGCGGGATCAGCACCGGATCGAGGTGGCTGACGCCCGCGGGCGGGAGCACCGGACTGCGAGTGCCACGGACTTTACCAATGTAAATATCGCGAGGGTACCCCCGACACGAACGAGGGCCCCACATGACGTGTGGGGCCCTCGACATTTCGCGGAGACGGGGGGATTTGAACCCCCGGTCCGGTTTAACCCGGACCCTTCATTAGCAGTGAAGTCCATTCGGCCGCTCTGGCACGTCTCCGTGTCGTTCGTGATGCTCCAGTTCCATGAGAACAGGCTCATCCCAAAACAACGGACGTCAGCTTATCGGCACGGTGCGCGAGCGGTCAAAGCGGCGGGCGCGTCGTTCCCGCCGGGATGCAGCGGCAGCACACCCCGGCGTGGTAGTCATGGTGCGGGGCGTTGTGCTCCGTCCGCTTCCTCCCGAAAGGTCTTCGTCCCGTGCGATCACTCGTCGTCACCGCGTGGTTCCCCGACGCGGAAACCCCCAGCCGCACCCCCTTCATCGTGGAGCACTGCTGGGCGCTGCAGGAAGCGGGCCACGAAGTCGCTGCGGTGCACGTGAACATCGGTCGACGCACGCGCACCACGGCGCAAGAGGTCTACCAGCGCATCCCTGTCACCCGCGTGTGGCTCGACGTGACGGATCCACGGTCCTACGCGCACGTGACCCGCGTTCTCTCCGCCGGGCTGCGCGGCGCGGACGTGCTGCACACGATGGCGTTCTCCGCGGTCCTGCTGAGCGCACCGGCCTGGGCCGTGCGACGGCTGCCCTGGGTACACACCGAGCACTGGAACGGAGTGGTCAATCCCGCGAGTGTGAATCCGCTGTGGCAGCGGTTGGCGTGGCTGCGGCATGCCTTGCGACTGCCTCACGTGGTCACGGGCGTGACCGCCGAGCTGTGCACCGAGATGGCGCGCTTCTCCCGCCCCGGGGCGACCCACGTGGTGCCGTGCGTCGTGGAGAACCCTCACCCGGCCGCCGAGTTCCCGGCGAGCCCGCCCCTGCGACTGGTGGGCGTGGGGGCACTCATCGAACGCAAACGCCCTGTCCTGGCGTTGGAGACCGTCGCGGAACTGGTGCGCCGCGGAGTGGACGTGCACTACACCCTGGTGGGCAAGGGCCCCCTCATGGAGTCCCTCCCGCAGACCGCCCGTGAGCTGGGCATCGAGGACCGGGTCGAGCTGACCGGGGCGGTCCCCCCGTCTGAGATCGCCCAGCGGCTCTCCGACGCGCACATCTTCTTCCTCCCGAGCGCCCAGGAGAACTTCTTCACTGCCGTGGCCGAGGCGATCGCGGCCGGACGGCCCGCCGCGGTCCCCCTGAGCGGTGGGTTCGACGACTACTGCACCCCCGAGAACTCGGTGCTCACCCACAGCTGGGACGTCCCCGTACTCGCGGACGCGATCGAGACCGCGCGGGACCGCTTCCGTGAGGCCGATCCGGCCGCCATCGCCGCCACCGTGCGCTCCCGGTTCTCCCGCGCGGAGATCGGTGCGCAGTTCTCCCGGCTCTACCGTGCCGTGACGCGGGATGCATCCGGTCGACACGCGAGTCGATAAACTCCACGATGTGACATCCTCCCCCACCTCAGGCTCCCCCTCTCGGCGGTGGCGGGGAATCCTCTTCCCCCCACCGAATCACGAGAACCGGGACAACCCCATCGGTTCGTCGTTCGCGTTAACCGTGATCGCCGTGTTCGTGCAGGGACTCTCCCGTTTCGGATACAGCCTGCTGGTGGGCAACATCCTGGGCAGTGAGATCCTGGGGCGGGTCAACCTGGCCATCTCCCTGGCCCTGTTCCTGGTCCTGCTGTGGCCGCAGGCCTCGGGCAACGCGGCGGCCAAGTTCATCGCCATGGCGCGCGGTCAGCAACACCGCGAGGAGCAGTTGTCCGTGGCGGTCTACACGTCACGCACCGCGGCCCTGGCCTCGGCGGTGCTGGCCGTGGTGGCGGTCGTGGTGGCCACGTACTTCCTGCACCTGCCCCCAAGCTACGCGCTGTCCGCGGGCCTGCTGGTGATGGCGCTGTCTGCCTACAACTTCGTACGCGGTGTGCGCACCGGCAACAACCAGTTCGTGACCACGGCCGTGTGGGACTGCATCAGCTCGGGGATCACCCTGACCCTCCTGCTCGTGGTGCTGCTGGGTGGTTTCACACCGCTGCTGCTGGTGCCGCTGAGCCTGGGCTACCTGATCTACGCGATCCCGGGCTGGCCGCACCGTTCCGGCGGCCCGCTGCCCACATCCCTCAAACGGCAGATCAACTCGTTCACGGCGTGGGCGTCCATCAACATCCTCACCGCTTCGGGTCTGCTGCAGCTGTCCATGATGCTCGGCAAGCACTACGACACCCCCGCCGCGGTAGGTCAGTACTCCGCCGCGGTGAGCATCGCGACGCCGGCCAGCATGCTCTCTTCCTCCATGCTCGTGGCCCTCGCGCCGGCCGTGGCCCGCATGTTCACCGCCGGGGACATGGCCGGCATGAAACGGCAGCTCGATTCCATCCTGCGGGTCATGGTGCTCGTGTTCCTGCCCGTGTTCGGCGTGGGCATCCTCTGGGCGCCGTACGTGATCCACGGGCTCTACAACGCCCGCGCCGAGGAGTTCACCGGGGCCGTCCCCCTGCTCATCGTCCTGTTCTTCGCGGTCTCCGCCACGAGCTTCAACGCCTCCAACTCGCGGCTCAACGGCGGGGAGAGCTGGGGAGTCCGCGCGCTCGCGGCGTGCAACGCGCTCGGGCTGGCCCTGGGCGTCGCCACCGTCCTGTGGTGGGGTCCGCGGCTCGGTGTCATGGCCGCGGCCATGGGGTACCTGGTCGGCTGCCTCATCAGTGCGGTGGGGCCGCTGATCATTGTGTGGGTCCACGACCGCATGAAGTGGTCCGGTCTCATGCTCCGGGTGGTGTTGGGGTACGTGCTGATCCTGGCCGGGCTGTGGCTCGTGTTCACACACCAGGGCGTGCTCGTGACCGTCCTGGCGACCGTGGGATTCTTGGCGCTGTGGTGTGTGATCTCATGGCGTGATCTCGCACCGCGTGTGGACATGGTCAGGCGCAGGCTCCGTCGCGGCTGACCCGTTCGCGACGGCGGTCGGTTCAGTTCCGTGACCCTGCCGCGAGCGCCCAACGGTAACGCAGGATCTGGACGGCGCTCGCGGCGACCACCCGCAGGGGTGCCTGCCGGCCCAGCACCCGGGTCCAGCGCTCGGTGAGCAGCGCGTCCGGCGTGGCGAAACGACGTCGCTCGGCCAGGGCCGTGAGCAACTCCTGTTCCCCCGTGCCCGGGGACAATAACCGCGCGACCCGCAGGTCCGCCCGCGAGAGCTGGTCCGCGACGCGCGGCGCGTACTGCGTCAGTTCTTCGAACACGGCGTTCGCCGACCGCGCGTAGTTGGCGTCCCACGCCCCCGAGCGCACGGCATGTTCCAGAGCGGGGAAGAAGTTCACGCGGATGTACTTGAGGATGTAGGACCGCTTCAGCTCGTCCGGAACCCCTGCGAACCAGGGTTCGCGTGTCAGGTCCAGCGCGGCGGCCACCTCGTCGCGTACTGGGAGGGACTGCCGGGAGACACGCGCGTCGGCATCGGCGTGGACGAGGTAACCGGGCGTGCCCGGCGCGGAGTCGATCCGGCGGGAACCCGCGTAGAGGGCCATGACGAAGGACTGGTCCTCCCCTGTACGCACGGACTCGTCGAACCGGGCGCCCATCTGCCGAGCGGCGTCGACCCGGACGAGGCCGAACGCCGAGCTGCGGTACCCCAGGCGGTCCTTCACGGGATCCAGATCCGAACGGCGCAACGGCCTGACGATGGGGGTAATGTCCACCCTCGGGTTCTCGTGGTGCTGGAAGGGCATGACCAGGTCGCTACCGCGCCGCTCGGCGATCCTGAGCCACCGGGTCACCGCGCCGGGATCCAGGGTGTCGTCGCTGTCCAGGAAACTGATGTAGCGGGCGCTGGTCCGTCGCAGCGCCTCGTTGCGCGGCACGGCCGCGGTACTCCCCCGGTCCTCGGACTCGATGACGTCCACCACGGCGCGTTGCTCGACGCTCAACATGGAATGCACTTGCTCGGCGGTGAGGTGATGCGCGACCGCCGTCACCCGGCACTGACCGGGGGCCGCACCGGGGGCCGCACGCAATGCCGAGGACACGGCCCGCTGCAAAGGCCGCGAGGTGGAGTGGACCGGGATCACGATGTCCACGAGCGGCGGTTGCGGGAGTTCGACCATGTCACAAGGATAATTCACACACGTTTCCCGTCGCCTGGGTGTCCCCTTAAGAGTGCCCGATCCATCCCACGGCGGCCCGATTCACGCCTGGGCGGCGAGTACGAACGGCAGCACCGCGTCCGCCCCGGCATGGCGCAACTGCCGGGCCGCGACCGTGAGGCTCCACCGGCTGTCCACGAGGTCGTCCACGAGCAGCACGCTCGCCCGCGGCGCCCGCGCCAACTGTTCCGCGAGGGGCTCCGGGACCAGGAACCGGTCCCACACCTCGGCGAGCCGGTAGGCGCTGTTGCCGCCGTGGGAGCCGCGGGGGACGTCCGGGTTCAGTTCGAGCGAGCCCCAAAACGGCAGGTGCCCCGCGGAGGCGAGCCCGCGGGCCAGCGAGTCCACGAGCTGTGGGCGGGACAGTGACGGCATGGCCACGACCGCGGTGGGCCGTTCCTGCCAGTCCCACTGCGCCAGGACGGTGATGCTCGCGCGTCCCAGGTCCGCCGTGACCACCGAATCCACGGGATCGCCGTGCTCGTCCGAGCGGAAGATTTCCCGCAACCGCTGCCCCCATCCGAGATCGGTGAGCCGGGCCAGGGCGCGGCCGCGTTCGGCGCGTTCCGTTTCCGGGATTTTCCCCTTGGCCTGCAACCCCAATCGATCCATGCCGGTGGGCCACTGCGCGCGGGGTTCCACGGGGACACCGACCCGGTGCAGGGCGGCGTCCGCTGCGGCGGAGGCGTCGGAATGCACGGTGGTGGGGTACCACGGCCCGGCGCACACGTCGCACCGACCGCACGGTTCCGCGGTGGCGTCGTCGAGCTGACGGGTGAGGAAGCGCATGCGGCACTCGCTCGTGAACTGGTAATCCATCATGGCCTGCTGTTCCGCGATCCTGGCCTTGCGCACCCGCTCGTAACGCGGGGCGTCGTAGGTCCAGGGCTGGCCCGTGCTCTGCCAGCCGCCGGAGACCCGTTCCACCGCGCCGTCCACCGCGAGCACCTTGAGCAACAGCTCGAGCGGGGTGCGTTTGATGTTGACCCGCGGCTCGAGAGCCGCGACCGACAACGGGCCGCCGTTCTCCGCGAGCGCGGTGAGCACCGCGGTGGCCTTCTCCTCGGTGGGCATGGACGCGGTGGCGAAGTACTCCCAGATCTCCCGGTCCTCGCCGCCCGGTAGCAGCAGGACGTCCGCGGTGTCGGTCGCGCGCCCCGCGCGGCCCACCTGCTGGTAGTACGCCACCGGGGACGACGGCGCTCCCAGGTGCACCACGAAACCCAGGTCCGGTTTGTCGAAGCCCATGCCCAGCGCGGACGTGGCCACAAGGGCCTTGACCCGGTTCTCCTTCAGGGCGACCTCGAGTTCCTCGCGTTCCGCCGCGTCCGTGCGACCGGTGTAGGCCGCCACGGGATGGCCCGCCTCCGTCAGCGCTCGGGCAGTGTCCTCCGCCGCCCCGATGGTCAACGCGTAGATGATCCCGCTGCCCGGAAGCTGGTCCAGGTGTTCGAGCAACCAGGCGAGCCGTGTGGCGGTGGAGGGCAGTCGCAGCACGCCGAGCCGCAGGGACGCGCGGGACAGCGGACCGCGCAGGGTGAACACCTCGCCGCGGTACCCGGAGCCCACCCCAAGCTGCTCCCGGACGTCCTCGATCACGCGTTCATTGGCGGTGGCCGTGGTGGCCAGTACGGCCACCGAGTCCGAGAGGTCCGCGAGCAGGTCCTTGATTCGCCGGTAGTCCGGACGGAAGTCGTGACCCCAGTCCGAGATGCAGTGGGCCTCGTCCACGACGAGCAGTCCGAGCCGGGAGACGAGCTGTGGGAGTTGCTCGTCCCGGAAACGGGGATTGTTGAGGCGTTCCGGGGACACCAACAGGACGTCGATCTCACCGCGATCCAGTGCCGCGGAGATCTCCGCCCACTCGGTGGGGTTGGCGGACGAGATGGCCGCGGCGCGGACACCCGCGCGCTGGGCCGCCGCGACCTGGTCCCGCATGAGTGCGAGCAGCGGGGAGATGATCAGCGTGGGGCCGTAGCCCTGGGCCCGCATCAACAGCGCGGACAGGAAGTACACCGCCGATTTCCCCCACCCGGTGCGCTGCACCACGAGTGCCCGCCGGTGCTCCTGGACGAGTGCGGAGATGGCCTCGAACTGACCGGGGTGGAAATCGGCGTGCGGGTTCCCCGTGAGCTCACGGAGGTGGTGCAGGGCTCGGTCCCGGAGGGATGCGGTGTTCTCGTGCGCAGGCGCGATCATGACTCGAGTGTCCCAGCAGGTTCGGACACGCAGAAGCGACCGGAGCGCCCACCGCGGCACGAGGTGCGGCCCTCTGTATCAGGCCCCATGACGCGCCGGGTCGGGCGTACGACCCCTTAACGCGTTGCGTCCGCTGCGCCAGGACTCATTCCCCCGAAGGAGTCCATGCGGCGCAGCGGACGCATATGCCGGAGAACCGGCGCGGATCAGGTCCGCTCGAAGCACATGCCCCCCGGCATGAACCTCGTACCGTCGCCTCACGGGTGACCCGGACACACCACGCCCCCCAGCGTGGAACGCGTACGAATCCGTCATCGACGTGCGGCCCGTATTCCCCCCGGTCATGACCGCACATCACTGAATGTCCCGTGTTGCGACATGAATATGCTGGCACGCCCGCTCCAGGATTTCCAGCGGTCACCGCGTCGCGCAAGACCCATCGCAGTTTTGTGGACAAATCAACTCAAGCGTATGTTCTCCCATGTCGGAGGCCGATTCCCTGCTTCCATTGCGCGCAATCGACCGGACGGCGGCGCTGATTCGTAGCGCAAAATGGGGACAGCTCGGACGCCCCGAATGCCCGTCATGGGGACCCGTGTCAGTGGTCGTCGTCCTTCTCGACCCGCTCGGCGTTCCGCTGACCGTGCGTCAACCGCTCGATGTCCGCGTGGCTGTCGAAGTTCGACCCGAGAGCACCGGCGATCGTGCCGAGCGAGGCAGAGAGCCACGCGATGTCCACGTAGTTGCTCAGCGAGGGAGAGACTCCGATCACGGATTGCATGTATCCGACTTCGATCACCACCAGAGCGGCCACGAGGATCCCCGCCATGAGCACGGTGTAGAACGTGAGAACCGTCACGAGCAGCGTGGCGATCGTGGAGGCGTTGTACATCGCGGCCTCCACGCGACTGCCGAGCCGCCGGGGCGGGTCCCACAGGCGGTTGCTGAACATCAGCCACCCCACCATGGCCCCAACCGCCAGGAGCGAAATCAGGGCGAGCCGCCACGAGGGCAACGCCAGGGACATCTGCCAGATGGAGGAGTAGAACACGCCGAACGCGCCGGTGGCCGAGGCCGCCGCCCACATGCGCTTGAGCTTGGTGACGTCCTGGAACGGCTGGTTGGTGCGCACCATGCCCAGGACCAGGCGGACGCGACCTGGCCACCACCACGGCGACGCAATGAACACGGAACGCCCGGTGTCCACGTCCTGCTCGTGGACCACTCCGAAGCGCACACGCCGGTCCTGGACGTCCGGGAGGTCCTGATGGGCCAGGGTGTCCAGGGAGTCGAAGATGGCGCGTTCCAGTTTGGTCGTGAGCCCCCGCCAGCCCAGCGCGGGCAGCGAGATGATCACGAGCCCGTCCTCGAAGTGCAGCTCCGCCATCTTGGGCAGCTTGCCCGCCCGCCGGGGGATCTCCGTGATCACGACCTGGAAATCGGCCTCGCCCTCGCGGGACCACGCGCGCACGGCGTCCACGTCCAGGCTGTTGTCGGGGCGCAGGGGGATGGTCCTGTCCCGGCGCACGAGCTGGTAGTCCCCGAAGCCGTCCCCGCCGTGGCGTTGCTGCAATCGACTGAAGATCGCGGAGCACAGCCCGGGATCGGTGAAGACGTCTACGCGATAGGCCGGGTCCATGCGCCCCATGATCCCAGCCCGCCGGCTCGCCCCACAATCGACAGTGGGCTTACCGTTGCGTGACGCCCCCGTCCGCACGGATCCCGGGCACACTGGTGCCATGGACATGACCGTGACCCGCACCGGCCCCGCTCGCCCGGCGGACGTGTGGCAGCACTACGAGCGCCTCGACCTGTGGACCGTGTGGGCTCCCCACCTCACGAACGTCCGCGCCGATTCCGCCACCCTGGCCCCCGGCACCTCGGGCGTGGTCACGGCGCTGGGCGTGGTGCCCGCGGCGTTCCGTGTGCTGAGCGTCCGCGCCAACCTGCATTCGTGGTCCTGGCGCGTGCGCGTGGGTCCCGTGACGCTGGAGCTCACGCACGATGTCGCTCCTACCCCGAGCGGCGGTTCCCGCGCGGACGTCAGGATCCAGGGCCCCGCCCCCGTCCTGCTGGCCTACCGCCCGCTCATGGGCTGGGCGCTCGCGCGCCTCGTATGGGTCGGCCCGGCGCACTGAGCGCGACTCGGCCAGAGGCGCTGCACGCGGGCAGGTCCGGGGCACCGAAGGCCGCTTGCCCCGGGCCCGGAATGCGAGCGGACACGGAAATGCCCCGCGCGATCGTGATCGCCACGGGGCACATGGTCTCCGGTTCCGGGAGGTGGTGCGCCCTGTGGGGCTCGAACCCACGACCCATGGATTAAAAGTCCACTGCTCTACCAACTGAGCTAAAGGCGCGTGCCCAGCCGCGAGTTCCCGCCACCGAGCACGGCTACTCTACCGCAGCGCGGGCGCATTTCCAGTTCGGGAAGCGGCCTCCCGCGCGGCACCGACGGCAACCACGGGCGGGCCCAGCGGGCCGCACCGCGCGGCGCGACGAGCCACCGCGCCGTGGGCGAGCGCGCGGCGTCGTCGTCGACCGGGCCCGTCCGCAATATGGGACCCTGGGAGGAGACGACACCCGGGGCGTGCGCAGCCCGCCGCGGGGTTCCCGCCGAGCCTTCGAGGAATGACCCATGAGCACCGTTGCGATGTCCAAGCTGGGCCCCTCCCCCGTCACCGAGTACCTGCGCCGCGTGGTGGAGGACCTGCGCCCGCTGACGGATGGCACGGTGAACAATTCCGTCCCCGAGCTCGCGGCCGCGGACGAGAACATCGTGGGGATCGCCGTGGCCACCGTGGACGGCGCGCTCTACCAGGCCGGGGACACCAAGCTCGAATTCTGCATCCAGTCCATCTCCAAGGCCTTCACGTATGCCCAGGCGCTCACGGACCGCGGCCCGGAGGGTGTGTTCGAGAAGATCGACGTGGAACCGAGCGGTGACGCCTTCAACGAGATCTCACTGCAGCCGGAGACGGGACGCCCCGCGAACCCCATGATCAACGCGGGCGCGATCGCGGCGACCTCCCTCGTGCGCAACACGTCCCACGGCACGCGGATGGAACGGATCCTGCGGTTGCATTCCCGATGCGCGGGCCGGCAGCTGCGGATCAACAAGAACATCCAGTCGCAGGAGCACAAGGCCGGGGACCGCAACCGCGCGCTGGGCTGGCTGCTCGCGTCCCGGGGGATCATCGAGGGGGATCCCACCGGCGCGCTCGAGGACTACTTCGGCCAGTGCTCGATCATGCTCAACTGCGTGGACCTGGCCCGCATGGGTGCCACGCTCGCGGCCGGCGGGCGCAACCCCGTAACCGGCGAGCGCGTCCTGGACCCCGAGGTCGTCTCGGACGTGCTGTCCGTGATGAGCACGTGCGGGATGTACGACGACGCCGGGCGCTGGGCCATCCGCGTGGGCCTGCCCGCCAAGTCCGGGGTCAGCGGTGGCGTGGTGACCGTGCTCCCGGGGCAGCTCGCGGTCGCGGTGTTCTCCCCGCCCCTGGACCGCCACGGCAACTCCGTGCGCGGCGTGGCCGCATGCGAACGGCTCACCAAGGACCTGGACCTGCACTTCGCCCGCACGGAACGCAACGGGCACTCCACGGTGCGCTCCGAGTACACCCTGGCGGAAGCGCCGTCGTTGGTGCGGCGCAACGAGGCCGCCACCGAGGTGCTCGACGCGCACGGCGAGGACGCTCGGATCATCGAGCTGCAGGGCGATCTGCGCTTCGCCGGGGCCGAGACCGCGGTGCGCACGGTGCGCGACGCCGCCCGCAGGTCCAGTTACGTGCTCGTGGACATCCGGCAGGTGGACGATATGGCCCGCTTCGTCCTGCCCATGCTCAGCCGCACCGCCGAACAGATCGAGAAGACGGGCCACCACATGGTGCTCGTCGCGGAGAAGAGCGGTGAGAACACGCGGAACCTCGAACACCCGCTCACGGTCTTCGCCACGCGCGCCGAGGCCCTCACGTGGGCCGAGGACCAGATCCTGGAGCGCTTCGGCGGCCCCGAGTGCACCCCGGACAAGGTGCACTCCACCCGTTCCGAACTGCTGAGCACGCTCGGCGAGGAGGACGTGGAGCGCATCCGCTCACGCACCGAGTCCGTGGATTGGAAGGCCGGGACCACGGTGTTGCGCACGGGCCAGAAGTTCAACGGCGTGTACATGGTCACGTCCGGCAACGTGGAGGTCTCCCGGCGCTCACCGCAGGGTGACCGCGTGGAACTGGAGGTGATCGGCCCGGGGATGAGCTTCGGTGAGATCGCCCTGGGTACCAATATGCGCCACATGGTGAGCTTCACCGCGCTCACGGACGTCTCCGCGCGCAGGCTCTCCCCGGAGGCGATCCAGGAGATCGAGGAGGAGGACCCCCGGCTGGCCCTGCGGTGGTGGCGCGCGGTGTCCCAGCAGGCCCTGCTGCGCATCGAGGAACGCTGGCGTCAGCAGGCCGGGGAGACGCACACGGTCGACTGATCCGCCGAGCCCCGTGATAGGTGCGCGGCGTACACTCGGGCGCATGTCCGAACGCCGCACACATCATTCGCCCGTGAAGTTCTCCCCCGAGAAGTTCGACGCCCACGAGGGCGGCACGGACCCCGCCCGAGTGTCGGAGGCGGCCCACCTGGCCGCGCAGGCGCTCGTGTCGCGGGGCCGGGAATCGGCGGATCCGGTGGTCCACGATCGCCTCGTTCGGCTCACGGACGAGCAGGGTCTCGAGGGGATCGCGGAGATGTGGGCGCAGGCCCCCGCGGTGTCCCTCCCGGGTGCGCTGTGGCGGCTCTACGCGCTGCGCGCCGCCGCCCGCAAGGACCCCTACCGCATGGGCCGCTGGTTCGCCGCGGGCAAGCAGACCGCGCAGGTGTCCAACGTGGTCGCGGGCGTCGCGGACCCGCCCGGCGCGGAGGAGATCTGCGAGGTCGCGGACGCCATCCTCTCCGGCGCGTTCGACGGCGAGTTCGACGTCGCTCTCGAACGCTCCGCCGCGTTCTGCCGCGTGATCGCCACGGGCCAGGAACGCACGCTGGACATCTCGAGCCTCGGCGTGCGCGATCCGTGGCGCCGCATCCCCCGCCTGATCCGCACCGCGGAGGAACTCGAGTCCGCGGCCGCCGCGTGGCGCAGGGGTGCGCTCGAGTAAGGGTCTGCCCTCCGCGGGGCGTCCTCGTCCGGACGGACCGCTTTGCGGCACCCCTGGGGTCGGGGATTATGATGGAGGCAGGTGTCGGGCCGTGGCAGCCCCGGGCTCCATCATTTAGCCGCTACGAGCGGCCTTCCGCCGAGAGGCGCTCCCGGTCCGGCACCGCCCCCCCTCACCAAGATCCACATGTCTCCCCGGTTAACTTTCGTTCGGTACAGTGACGGCCGAAAGGTGAACGGTTCAACGGGAGGACGAAACGGATGGCCTTTCGGATCTTCCCGGAGGACGAGCGGGTGACCGAGCTCCTGGTCCAGATGTCCCAGTGCGTGGGCACCGCGGTGGATCAGCTCGCCGAACACATCGGGCAGATCGACAAGACCTGGCAGCACCCCATCACGGACCTCCTGGACACCGAGGACCGCTGCACCAACCTTTACTTCTCCCTGATGACCACCACGCGCTCCTCGTACGTGGTGCCCATCCCGCGTCAGGACGTCTACATCTTGGGGCAGTGGCTGTTGCGAGCCGTCCAGTGCCTCGTGGCGAGTGCCGAGACCCACCAGCTGTACAAGCTGGAGCGGCCCACCTCGCACGCGACCGAGCAGCTCGCGGTGATCCAGCACATGTCGCTCATGACCACCAAGGCCATGGGCCGGCTGACCAGCTTGAACGAGCTGGACGACTACTGGTTCGAGATGATCCGTCTCACACGCCAGGCCGAACGGACCCACCGGGTGTACCGCGCGAGCTTGCTGGATCAGTTCAAGACGGCCCAGGCCATCCGCCGCATGGACGCCGCCAGCCAGCTCTTCGATGCCGCACGCGCCCTGGGCCAGGTCTCCGCAGAGGTGGGCCGGATCCTCGTGGCAGAGTCCTGACTCGCCGTGACAGAGTTACTGGCCGTCGTAGGCATCCTCCTGACCCTGGTCTTAACGGTCGTCAACGGTTTCCACGACGCCTCCAACGCCGTGGCCCTGCCCGTACGGTTCAACGCCCTGACACCCCGTGTGGCCCTGTGGACCGGAGCGGTGTTCAACCTCATGGGCGCCCTCCTGGTGGGGCTGGTCCTGGACCGGCTGATCTCGTTCGAGATCCCCATCCCCCTCAACGACGCGGGCGTGGTGGCCCTGTTGTGCGCCCTGTTCACGGCCATCGGGTGGGACCTCCTCACGTGGTGGTGGCGCATGCCCACGTCCTCCACCGCCGCGATCGGCGGCGCCGTGGTGGGTGCTCTGCTCGGAGCACGCGCCGCGGGGCTCTACGACGAGCACCTGGCCATGGGCTCCTACTTCTCCTGGAACGTGCTGCTGCCCCTGCTGATCTCCCCCGTGATCGCGTTCGGGCTCGCGTTCCTGCTGGTCGTGCCCATCGTGTACCTGGTACGCCACGAGACCCCGGGACGCGTGAACTTCCGCGCCGGGGTCGTGCAGGCCACGGGTGCCGCGGCCATTCACTTCGGACACGGGATCCAGCACGCCCGGCGCACGCTGTGGATCCTCTTGGTCCTCCTGCTGATCGTGAACCCCAACCTCTCCCGGGACAGCATCCCCGTGTGGCTCACGGTGCTCGTGGGGGCGTGTCTCGCGTTCGGTACCCTGCTGGGCGGCTGGCGGATCTCCTACACCCTCTCCGCACGTATCGTGACGCTGGATCCCCTGCGCGGAGCGGCGGCGCAAACGGTGTCTGGCGCCCTGCTGTTCGTAGGGGGGTTCCTCTCCCCCATTCCGCTCTCTACGTCCCAGACCACCACCGCGGCGATCCTGGGCGCGGGTTCCGCCCAGAAGTTCCGTACCGTGTATCACGCCACCGTGCTGCGGGTCATCGCCTCGTGGGTCGCCACGGTCCCCGTGTGCGGCCTGGTCTCCGCCATCCTGTTCCTGGCGGCCTCCCCGCTGATCCAGGTCCCCGCGGCCTGATCCGTACCCGCGGTTCGCTCGGGGCACGCGTCACGATCGGGGGCACGCGGAGGCTGACGACGTCGCACGGTGCGGATCGCTGCGCGCTCCCGGTGCGTGCGTCGTCGTACCCCCGGGCGTGCACGCGAACGGTGCCCTCCGAGACGGAGGGCACCGTTCGCGTGCGCGATGACGCGGATCAGCCGAAGCGGCCGGACACGTAGTCCTCGGTGTCCTTCTTCTGCGGGTTGTTGAAGATGTCCGTGGTGGGCGCGTACTCGATCAGACGGCCGGGCTTGCCCGTGCCCTCGATGTTGAAGAACGCGGTCTTGTCCGACACACGGGACGCCTGCTGCATGTTGTGGGTCACGATCACCACGGTGTAATCGGTCTTGATCTCGTTGATCAGGTCCTCGATCGCGAGCGTGGAGATGGGGTCCAGCGCGGAGCACGGCTCGTCCATGAGGATCACGTCCGGCTTGACCGCGATTGCGCGGGCGATGCACAGCCGCTGCTGCTGACCACCGGAGAGACCGGAACCGGGCTTGTCCAAACGGTCCTTGACCTCGTTCCAGAGGTTCGCGCCGCGCAGCGAGCTCTCCACGAGCTCGTCCGCGTCCTTGCTCGAGATGCGCTTGTTGTTGAGCTTCACGCCCGCGAGCACGTTGTCGCGGATGGACATCGTGGGGAACGGGTTGGGGCGCTGGAACACCATGCCCACCATGGAGCGCACGGTCACGGGGTCCACGCCCTTGCCGTAGAGATCGTCCCCGTCCAGCAGCACCTTGCCCTGGGCGTAAGCACCCGGGATCACCTCGTGCATGCGGTTGAGGGTGCGCAGGAACGTGGACTTGCCGCAACCGGAGGGACCGATGAACGCGGTGACCGAGCGCGGTTCGATGTTCATGCTGACGTCCTGGACCGCCAGGAAATCGCCGTAGTAGACGTTGAGGTTTTCGACGTCGATTCGTTTCGACATGGGTGTGTTTCCTTAGGTCGAATGGTCGGCCAGCACTCAGCGGCCGGCGGTCTTGGGAGCGAAGGCCCTGGCGATCAAGCGTGCCACGAGGTTGAGCAGCATCACGATCACGATCAGGATCAGCGCCGCAGCCCAGGCCCGCTGCAGGGACGGATCGGGGTTCGTGGGCGAGGTGGGCGTCATGATCTGGTAGTAGATGAACGTGGGCAGCGTGGTCATCCAGCCGGAGAACGAGTTCCAGTTGATGGCCGTGGCGAAGCCCGCGGTCACGAGCAGCGGCGCCGTCTCACCGATCACACGGGCGATCGCGAGGGTCACACCCGAGGCGATACCCGAGATGGCCGTGGGGATGACCACCTTGAGGATGGTCCGCCACTTGCGCACACCCAGCGCGTAGGACGCCTCGCGCAGTTCGTTGGGCACGATCCGCAGCATCTCCTCGGTGTTCTTGACCACCGTGGGGATCATCAGCACGGTCAGCGCGACCGCCGCCACGAACCCGGTACGGGTCGAGGGGCCGAAGATCATGCCGAACAGAGCGGCCGCGAACAGACCAGCCACGATGGACGGGATACCGGTCATGACGTCCACGAAGAACGTGATGGCCTTGCCGAGCCAGCCGCCCCGGGAGTACTCCACGAGGTAGATCGCGGTGAGCAACCCCACGGGCACCGACATGAGCGTGGCCCAGAACGTGATGGACACCGTACCGATGATCGCGTGGTAGGCGCCGCCCATCACCTGACTGGGCGCATCGGCCTGGTTGTCGTGGAAGCCCGTGACCCCGTTCATGGAGGTAAACAACATGTTGGAGGTCAGACCGGGGATGCCGTTGGCGAGCACCGTCCAGATCACGGAGATCAGCGGGATCACCGCGAGGATGAAGGCGGCATAGACCAGGAAGGTCATGAGCGAATCGGCCCCGGCGCGGGAACCCTCGATCATGCCCACGGCCAGCGGGCCGACCACCAGGAAGATCACGGTGGCGAACAGGGCCCACAGCGCGATGCTGAACCCCACCAGAGCGGCAAGCGCGGCCCCCGCCACGATCGCGGCCACGCCGATGACGGGGACGAGCCACTTGGGGCGCTGACCGCGGGTGAGCCTTGACTGGCGGACGGGTGAGGTTCCGGGTTGGGTGGACGTGGTCATCAGTTGGCCCCCGAGAATTCCTTGTAGCGAGCGATGATGGCGCGGGCGATCATGTTGACCACGAGGGTGATCAGGAACAGCACGAGACCGGCCGCGATCAGTTCGGACAACCGCAGGCCGTAGGCCTCGGGGAAGTTCAGCGCGATCTCCGCGGCGATCGTCTGGTTACCGGACTTGATCAGGGACGCGATCATGGGCCCGGAGGACAGCACCAGGGCCACCGCCATGGTCTCGCCGAGCGCGCGGCCCAGGGCCAGCATGATCGAGGAGATGATCCCGGGGCGCGCGAACGGCAGCACAGCCATCCGGATCATCTCCCACCGCGTGGCCCCCAGTGCCAGCGCGGCCTCCTCGTGGAGCTTGGGCGTCTGCGTGAAGATCTCGCGGGACATGGACGTGATGATCGGCAGGATCATGATGGCCAGCACGATGCCTGCGGTGAGCATGGTCTTACCCGTCTGGGACGCGGGCCCGTCGAAGATGGGGATGAAGCCCAGATGCTCGGTGAGCCAGTTGTACAGCGGTGCGAGCGCCGGCGCGAGCACCGTGGCACCCCACGCGCCGTAGATCACGGAGGGAATGGCCGCGAGCAGGTCGATCACGTAGCCCACCGGCTTGGAGATCTTGGCCGGTGCGTAGTGGGAGATGTAGAGCGCCACCAGGATGCCCACGGGTGTGGCGATCAGCAGGGCGATCACCGCGGCGATGAGCGTGCCCACGATGAGCGGCCAAATGTAGTGGAAGAAGCCCTGCCCACCGGTGATCTCCTCGGCGGGGGCGGCGAACGTGGGCAGCGCCTGCAGTAACAGGAATAGCGCGACGGCCGCGAGCACCGCGAAGATCAGGATGCCGGCGGCCAGGCTGAGTCCGGAGAAGACGGAGTCACCGGCACGTCCGGCCGAGGACTGCCGGGTCCCCGGTTTCTGGGCGCTGATGGTGGTGGACATGAACCAGTCCCTTCGATCAAGGTGTGGAACGAGCTGAGCGGTGAATTCGGCCAGCGTAGGACGTGGGGGTCCGAGATGACCGCGTGCGTGGCTGCGGCGCCGACGCGCGATGACACGCCGGCGCCGCACTCACACGTCGTCGGGGCGGATCAGCCCTTCGCGGTGATGGAGTCCACGGCCGCCTTGGCCTGGTCGCGCAGGGTCTGGCTCAGCGGGGCGGAACCGGCGGAGTCCGCAGCGGCCTTCTGCCCGTCCTCGGAGATCACGTAGTTCTCGAAGGCCTTGACCAGGTCCGCGGTCTCCTGGGAGTCGTACTGGGAGCACACGATGTGGTAGGAGATCAGCACGAGCGGGTACGCACCGGATTCCTTGGTGTCGCGCCCGATGTTGATCGCGAGGTCGTGCTCGCCCCGACCCTCGGCCTGGGCGGAGACCTCGACGGCCTTGGCGGCGGCCTCGGGCGAGTGGGTCACGTACTGGTCGCCCACCTTGATCGCGGCGGTGCCGAGATCGCCCACGGCGGAGGAGTCCGCGTAGGTCACGGCGCCCTCGGTGCCGGAGGTCGTGGAGACCACGCCGGAGGTGCCCTTGTTGTTCTCCGCCGCGTACTCGGAGGGCCAGGCCTGTGCCGGGTCCTTGGTCCACTCCTGCGGAGCGGCCTTGTGCAGGTAGTCGGTGAAGTTCTCGGTGGTCCCGGAGTCATCGCTGCGGTGCACCACGGTGATCGGGGTGTCCGGGAGATCGGCGTCCGGGTTCTGCTGCTTGATCTGCTCCGCGTTCCAGCGCTTGATCTCACCCTTGAAGATCTTGGCGATGGTGGGGGCGTCCAGGTTCAGGGACTTGATACCGGGCAGGTTGAACGCCACGGAGATCGGGGAGATGTAGACCGGGAGGTCCATGGCGCCGTCGGGGCCGCACTGCTGCTTGGCCTGCTCGACCTCGTCGTCGGAGAGGTAGGCGTCCGAGCCGGCGAAGTTCGCGCCGCCCGCCAGGAAGGCCTTGCGCCCGGCGCCGGAGCCGTCCGGGGAGTACTGCACGGTGGAGCCGCTGTTAGCGGACTGGAAGCCGTTCTGCCACGCGGTCATGGCGGCCTGCTGGGAGGACGCCCCGATGCCGGTCAGCGTTCCGGACACGCCGCTGCTCTCGCCCGAACCCCCGCCGCTGTTGGTGTTGCCGGTGGCGTTGTCGGAACCGCAAGCGGTCAGAGCGAGGGCACCAATGGCCAGGACTGCGGCCGAACGGCCGACATGCGAAACCTTCACTGTATTTCCCTTCGAAAGCGTGAACCGGAGAGCCCGGTGGGTGCGGACAACCGGATCTTGGAGTCCAACGCCGCTGCGTCCGCAGCGCGCCCGGGAATTACCGTAGGCAGGCGATATTGACAGATGCGGCCAGGAAGGTGAACTGGCGGTTAACAACCCCTGTGACCGGCGCCACCCCTGGCCACGACGCCGCCCGGTCACGCGTCCCGCGCGGTACGCGTCCGTCCGAGGCGCCCGCCTAGGATGGGAGTCATGACGTCCTCGGAAGCAGCTCCGTACCGCTCCCGATTCCGTCGTGTTCCCGAGGTCGTGGGCAAGCGCGGGCGCTCCGGCTGGGCACGCATGACGTCCGGTTTCTTCCAGGCCGTGCAGATGACCGTGGCGGCCGTTGGCGCGTACGTGATCGCGGAACGGCTGCTGGGCCATCAAGGCCCCATCTTCGCCGCGACCGCCGCGCTCGTGTCCCTGGGGTACGCCAAGGGCGGGCTGCGCTACCGCCGGGTGCTGGAGGTCTCGATCGGGTGCACCCTGGGGATCGTGATGGGCGATCTGCTCATCCAGGTCCTGGGCCATGGTGAGTGGCAAGCGGCCCTCGTGTTGCTCCTGTCCCTCTTGCTCGCCCGGTTCCTTGACAACGGCGCGATCTTCACCACGCAGATGGGGTTGCAGTCCGTGCTGGTGGTGCTCCTCCCGCCATCGCAGGACGGCGTGTTCGCGCGGTCCTTCGACGCCGTGGTGGGGTGCCTGTGCGCGCTGCTCCTCGCGTACGTGATTCCCCAAGACCCGCGCCGCGAACCGCGCCAGGACCTCAGCAAGCTCATCGTGGAGTTCACCCAGGTGCTCACGGACTGCTCCCGTGCGGTCTCGGACACCGATTCGCGCCTCGCGTGGCACGCCCTCGTGCGGGCTCGTCAGACGCAGCCGCTCGTGGACTCGGTACGCTCGGGGCTCACCGCCTCCCGGGAGATCGCCCACGCATCCCCTCTGCACCGTCGGCACCGCCGCGAGATCGACGACCTGAGCGAGAGCATCCGGTACGTGGACCTCGCCGTGCGCAACTCGCGCGTGTTCGCACGCCGCCTCGCGTCCGTCCTCAACCGCGTCTCCCTGTCCGACGACGCCGTGGCCTCCCTCTCCGAGGCCCTCGCCGATCTCTCCGACGCCATCCTGAGCCTGGATCACACGTTCTCCGCGAGTCATCCCCAGACCCGTGAAAGCTACCTGCGCCAGACGCGCAATGAACTGATCTCCGTGGCCGGTCGCCTGGAACCCGGGCTCATGGGGGTGCGGACCATGGAGGGCGAGGCACTCGTGCTGCTGATCCGTCCGTTGGTCGTGGACCTGTTGGAGTCCACCGGTCTCACCCACGAGGAGGCGATCCGGTACCTGCCCACGCTGGGCGGTCGGTGACCGAGCCACGGATCCGTGCCGCTTATGGGCGTCAGATCCGCCCCCTACGGTGACAGCATGAGCGCGAAGACCAGGAAGCCGTCCGTCTCCTACCGGTGCACGGAATGCGGCTGGACCACGGCCAAATGGGTGGGCCGGTGCGGTGAGTGCCAGTCCTGGGGCACCGTGCAGGAGATCTCCACGAACCAGGAACACGGGCGCACCCGGGCCGCGGCCAGCGTGGCGGTGCCCGCTCAGCCCATCGGCCAGGTGGATTCCTCGGTGGCCCGCTTCACCCCCACGCGCGTCACCGAGTTCGACCGCGTCCTGGGCGGCGGACTCGTGCCCGGTGCGGTCATCCTGATCGCGGGGGAACCCGGCGTGGGTAAGTCCACGCTGCTCCTGGACGCAGCCGCCAAGGTGGCGGGCGGGCCCGATCCCCGCACCGTGTTGTACGTGACCGGGGAGGAGTCCGCGGCGCAGGTCAAACTGCGGGCCGAGCGCATCGATGCCCTCTCGGAAAAGCTGTACCTCACCGCGGAGACCGACCTCTCCGCGGCGCTCGCGCAGGTCAAGGCCTTGAAACCGGAACTGTTGATCGTGGACTCGGTGCAGACCCTCGCGAGCCCGGAGATCGAGGGTTCGGCGGGCGGGGTGAGCCAGGTGCGGGAGGTCGCGGCGAGCCTCATCCACGCCGCCAAGACCCGGAACATGACCACCCTGCTCGTGGGCCACGTGACCAAGGAGGGGTCGATCGCCGGCCCCCGGTTGCTCGAACACCTCGTGGACGTTGTGTGTCAGTTCGAGGGGGACAAGCACTCGCGCATCCGCCTCTTGCGGGCCGTGAAGAACCGGTTCGGCCCCACGGACGAGGTCGGGTGCTTCGATCTCGAGGAGAACGGTATCCGCTCGGTCTCGGACCCGTCCGGCCTGTTCGTCTCCCGCACCCCCGTCCCGGTCGCGGGAACATGTCTGAGTGTCACCGTGGAGGGGCGCAGGCCGCTGCTCGCGGAGGTCCAGGCCCTGCTGGACAAGTCCAGCACCGCGCAACCCCGCCGGGCCACCTCCGGCCTGGACGGTTCCCGGGTGGCCATGCTGCTCGCGGTGTTGCAGCGCCGGGCGGGCGTGGCCCTCGCGACCATGGACTGCTACGTGTCCACCGTGGGTGGTGTGCGGCTCACCGAACCCGCCACGGACCTCGCGGTGTGCATGGCGCTCGCGTCCGCTGCCCAGGATCGACCGCTGCCCCAGCGGCTCGTGTGCTTCGGGGAGATCGGACTGGCCGGTGAGGTCCGCCCCGTACCCGAGATCAACCGCAGGATCCAGGAGGTCGCCCGGCTGGGCTTCACCCACGCCGTGGTCCCGGCATCCCCCAACGGACCCGGCAAGATCCCTCCGGGCTTCTCCGTGCGTGAGGTCACCACCGTCTCACAGGCCATGGAGCTGCTCTTCCCGCCGCGGCAGGGCTGAGTCCGACGCCGTACGGCCGAGTCCGCCGGGGCAAGGCCGAGTCCGAACACACATGCCACGCGGGGCATGTTGGCCTTCGGGTGGGGCGAGCGCACATAGAATGAGGCCGTGGTGAAATCGCACGAGACTGCCCTGAGACGGACCCTGGCCAGGGTCTCCCCCGGTACCGAACTGAGGACAGGGCTGGAGCGCATCCTCCGGGGCCGCACAGGCGCGCTCATCGTGCTCGGATTCGACCGCTCCGTGGAGTCGCTGTGTTCGGGCGGGTTCGACATCGACACCGAATTCACCCCCACCAAGTTGCGTGAACTCGCCAAGATGGACGGGGCGATCGTGTGCGACAAGGAAGCCACCCGCATCCTCAAGGCCGGGGTCCAGCTCATGCCGGACGCGTCCATCCGCACCCAGGAGTCCGGCACGCGTCACCGCTCCGCCGAGCGCACCGCCAAGCAGACCGGTGTTCCCGTGATCTCGGTCAGTCAGTCCATGAGCGTCATCACGATCTACGTGGCCGATTACCGCTACGCGATCGACGGTTCCCAGGCCATCATGGCCCGCGCGAACCAGGCCCTGCAGACCCTGGAGCACTACAGCAACCGCCTCGAGCAGGTCCTGGGCAGCCTCTCGGCGCTCGAGATCGAAGCCGCCGTGACCGCCCGCGACGTGGCCCTGACGCTGCAGCGGATGGAGATGGTGCGCAGGATCTCGGACGAGATCGGGTGGTACGTCCTGGAACTCGGCTCGGACGGGCGTCTGATCTCCCTGCAGCTCGAGGAGCTCACGGCCGGGACGGGACCGGGGCCCGGCGTAGTCCTGCGGGACTACCTACCCGAGGCCACGACGCCCGAGGTGGTCGCGGAGTCCCTGGACCGGCTCGCCCGGTTGTCGTCCACCGAACTGATCGATCTGCAGCGGGTCGCGGTGGCCGCGGGTCTCACCGGACCGCAGGGCAACTTGGAGGTGGACCTACACCCCCACGGTTACCGCCTGCTCGAGGGCATCAAATCCATGCCGCGTGCGGTGGCGAAACGGCTCGTGGCCCAGTTCGACGGCCTGCAGTCGCTCATGGCCGCGAACCTCGAGGACCTGATGTCCGTGGAGGGCATCGGCGAGCAGCGTGCCCGCACCGTACGCGAGTCCTTGTCCCGTACGGCCGAGACGAGCCTGCTGGAACGGTTCATGTAGCAGTCCGGGTGGCCCGGTCGCGGACGCGGCCCGTGCACCGCCCGGGCATCGCCCACCGATGGTCACCTCGAGGGCCGTCAGTCGGCCGCGCAAACCCCGGGACCGCCGTCGCCAGTGGATCTGCGCGAGCCGCGAGCCGCCCGTCGCCCACTCACTGCAGACTGAAAACGGCCTGCTGGCTCGCGACGTCCCCGAGCGACGTCGTGAGGTTGTAGTACCCGGCGAGCGCCTCGGACTGGCCGGCCGGGCAGCCCTCCGCGGTGCGCACCCGGTTCCACGTGAGCCGTGCGGTCTCCTTCTGCCCCGTGTCCAGGGTGATCTGACGGTCCTCACCGGCTGCCACGCAGTGCCGTGAATCAAAGACGGTGTCCGCACCGGAGGTCACCACGAAGGCCATGTGATTGCTACCGGCGTCCACGCGGCACGAGTGCTGGCCCTTGTTCTCGAGGGTCAGTTCGAGCACCGGGTTCTGGCCCGCCGCGTAACTCTGTTTGTCGGTCGCGGCACTCACCGCCAGATCCGCGCCGCATTCCGGCGCCGCCGTACTGCTCGCACTCGGGCTGCCGGACGCGCCGGGTGCACCAGACCCGGACGGTGTGGGCCGGGCAGTGAAGTCCGCGAACTTGTTCTGCGGATCCGTGCTCGGCTGCGCCGCGGCGTCGGGCTGCTGCGTGGCATTCGTGCCGTCGGCGTCCGGTGCCGTGAGTGCGCGCACGCCCGAGACCACTGCCCACAGCAGGGCCAGGACCAGGGCGACGATCACGGCGAGCGCGACCATGCGGCGTCGCCGGTAGACGTGCTCCGGGAGCCTGCCCCCGGTGTCTGCGGATTCCGCGGGGGACGTGGGGGGATCGTGCTGTTCGGAACCGGAAGCCATGGTCTCCAGGCTACCGTGGACAGTTATGAACTTGAGCCGCACATCAGCCCGCGACGAGCGACTTCACGGCATTCACGCAGCCGTGATCGAGTGGTACCGGCGGGCGTCCCGCGACCTGCCGTGGCGCGCGCCCGAACGCACACCGTGGCAGGTGCTCGTGAGCGAGATCATGCTGCAGCAGACCCCGGTGGGGCGCGTCCTGCCGGTGTGGCGCCGGTGGCTCGAACAGTGGCCGGAGCCGGGCGATCTCGCGGCGGCGTCGCCGGCGGAGGTCCTGCGCGCGTGGGACAGGCTCGGCTACCCGCGCCGCGCGCTGCGGCTGCACGCGGCTGCCCAGAACATCGCCGCGGAGCACGACGGGCGGGTGCCCGAGGACCACGCACAGCTGTTGGCATTGCCCGGGATCGGCGCGTACACCGCGGCGGCAGTGGCCGTGTTCGCGTTCGGTCAGCGCCACACGGTCGTGGACACGAACATCCGCCGGGTCGAGGCCCGGGTGTTCTCCGGGCGGGCCCTGCCGTCCCGTTCCCTCACCGCGGCGGAGACCCGGTTGGCGCAGGACGTCCTGCCGCAGGACGTCGCGGAATCGGTCGCGTGGAACCAGGCCGTGATGGAGCTGGGGGCACTGATCTGCACCACGCGTTCCCCGCGCTGCGACGAGTGCCCCGTGCGGTGGGACTGCGCGTGGGTCGCGGCTGGCAGCCCTCCCGCGCAGGAGACGCCCAGGGGCCAGTTGTGGCACGGCACGGACCGCCAGGTCCGCGGGGCCATGATGGCGGTGCTGCGCGCCGCGGACGAGCCCGTGCCCGCGCACTTGCTGCTCACGGACCTCGCGGGCTCGGAACAGATCGCCGGGGAGCACGCGGCCCCGCCCGCTGTGGTGATCGAACGGCTCGGGGCCCTGTGGCGGCTGCCCGCGCCCGCCGAACAACGGGAGCGTGCGTTGAACGGACTGCTCGCGGACGGTCTGGCCACCTCGAACGACGGCGCGGTCAGCCTTCCGGGGTGACCCGAGTCGTGCCAATTTAGTGTGTTGGCCATTCGGTGCCGGTGGCGGTGAGGATCTCGCTGGCTGCCGGTCAGCGGGTCGGCGGCGACGTGGGGGTGACCGGCGATGACGACGGTGACCTGTTGCAGCGGGCGTAGGGCCTGGACGATCTTCTTGATGCTCATCCCGGTCTGATCCTGCAGGTGACGGGCGACGGCCAGGGCGGTGACGACGATGGTGAGGTGGGCCTCGATGGCATCGCGGTCGTGGTGGAACATGGGCCTGGCCCGCAGGTCGGTCTTACTCATCCGGAACGAGGCCTCGACCTGCCACAACGAGTGGTAGGAGGCGATCACCTCCGCTGCGGGCATGGTCGTGACGGGCAGGTTGGTGACGTAGCCCTTCAGCCCGGCCAGGCTGCGGGCGCGGGTCAGGGCGTCCTCGTCCAGGCGCGTCGAGCCGTTCACCGTCTTCACGAACCGCGGTGTGCGGGCTGGCTTCTCGCCGGCGATGACCGCCTTGGCGCGGTTCTCCTGCAGGGTGAGGGTGGCCCGGTCCCGTGCGGCGCGCTTGACGGAGTACGCCCATACCGCCCGCCACGACCGATCGTGCACCGCGGGGTCCCACACGGGTTCGGCGCGCTTGGTGACGTCGTTGACCGAGGCCGCCTTGGTGGTGGCCACCCGTGGAGTGATGGTGTCGATGATCTGTCCGTCGGTGAACGCATCCCCGTGCCACCGGAAATGAGAAGCGAGGTCGCCGGGGGCCTTGGTGACCCGCGAGCCGACGATGAACCGCAACCCGGCCGCATCCAGCTCCTTGAGGTTCGATGAGGAGAGCATGCCCGCGTCGGCGACCACCACGATGTCGGCCAGGTTGTGGCGCTGCTGGAACTGCTCGATGATCGGCAGGATCGTGGCGGTCTCGGCCTTGTTGCCCTCGAAGCACCCCACCTCCAGCGGGAACCCGGCACGGTCCACGAGCAGCCCCACGACGACCTGCGGGTCCACGCGCCGCTCCTTCGAATAGCCGACCTTGCGCAGCTCGTCCTCCTGCTCGGCCTCGAAGTAGAGGGTGGTTACGTCGTACAGGACCAGCGACAGGTCCCCGTGCCCGGCGGCGTGGGCGAAGCACGCCGCGGCGACCT
>NZ_JAVKPO010000012.1:0-75927 GCF_040980945.1 Kocuria sp. CPCC 204721 | reverse complement strand
CACTCCTGCGTCTCCTGAACATCAGCGTCCTGAAGATTATTCGTCAACCCACTCAAAATGTGGTGATTGCTTGAAGGCTGCATGTGTTGTTCTCCTGCCATGAGAGGCGGGGCAGTTCTGACCGTGCGGTTGTCGGTCCCCGGGTGGGGGTCCGGCCACCGCACGTGAAGGACATGTGCGAACCGCGCCCCTCCGCTCATCGCGTGAGAACACGGTTGGCGGCGGAAAATCAGTGCTCGTCCGCGGTCCCGGACTTCTTGGAGTCCAGGGGCGCCGGGACCACTTCACCGGATGCGATAATGCACGGGATCTCGTTGCCCTCGGAGTCCACGAGCTTACCATCCTTGACGGTGTCACCTTCCCGCAGGTGATTCTGGAGGTGCTCGATGGATGCGATGGGCACGAAGCGCGGCGGGGCCTCGACCCGTACGGGCGCCCGGACACGAGTTCCTCGATCCAGCGCTGGACGTCCAAGGCCGGTCCTACGGCCGCGACGGCGGCTTCACGATCGAGGCTGTTGAACTCGGTCAAATCCACGATCCACCCTTTGGTATTTCGTGATGTGAAATCTAAATTTCATTTAGGAACAGCGAACTGGGTCACACGGGGTAAGTCACGGAGTGGAACCATGTTTCTTCGGAGTAACCGCCGGACTCTTCCACGGGTGTCATCGAAGCGTCGGAAAGCGGCCTCGTCCCCGGGCAGTTTGCATCCCGAGGCCCCCGTGGCATAGGTGTAAGCCATGAAACCGTTCGTGCTGCTGGCCACCCGTGATGACAACGTCCTCGCGGACGAGGAATACCGGGCCGTGGCCCACTTCGGGGGCCTCGAAGAGGACCAACTCGAACGCATCCGTCTGGAGTCCGGTGAGTGGCCCGCGCTGGACCTGGACAGGTACAGCGGGATCATCGTGGGCGGGTCGCCGTTCAACTCCTCGGACCCGCCGGAGGAGAAGTCCAGGGCGCAGCGCGTCGCTGAGACCTGGATCAGCGCCCTGCTGGACGACGTCGTGGCCCGAGACTTCCCGTTCCTCGGCGCGTGCTACGGCGTGGGCACCCTGGGGATCCACCAGGGGGCCAAGGTGGACCGGTCGTGCCACGAGGACGTGGGTCCCATCACCGTGAGCGTGACCGACGAGGGGGCTCGGGATCCCCTACTCGTGCAACTGCCCCGTGAGTTCACCGCGTACGTGGGGCACAAGGAGGGCACCCGCGTGCTGCCGCCCAACGCGGTGCTGCTCGCCACCGGGACCGCGTGCCACGTGCAGATGTACCGGATCAAGAACAACCTCTACGCCACCCAGTTCCACCCCGAACTGGACCCCGAGGGGCTCGTGAGCCGCGTGCGCGCGTACAAGGACTTGGGGTACTTCCGGCCCGAGGACACAGATACCGTGATCGACCGGGTGGTCAACGGCCCCGCCGTGGACCAGGCCCCACGGATCCTACGGGCGTTCGTGGAGCGTTACCGGCGTTGACCCGCCCGGGTCGAGGCGTCCGATCACGAGCCCGGTCGTCAACGCCCGGGGGCGGGCCACCCGGGACTTCCGGTACCACCGGGCAGATCCGCCTCGGGCTGGCATCTCATACGGCGGTCGGAATTCGCCGGTTCTCCGTCGGAGCCACCCCGGATTCACGGCCAGCGCCCTGCACAGAGGGCCCTGAGCGTCCCCCGTGACGGCTACCGTGGAGTCATGAGTCACGCCAGCGCACCGTGGTCCCGTCCGTCGCCCCCCGTCCAGGATCCGCCACGGACCCGTAGCCTCTTCTACCACCGTTTGGCGCACGCGGACCCCCGCCACCGCTGGTGGATGCCGCTCGTGGAGGGGCTCATCCTGCTGGCCGTCCTCCTGCTTCTGACCATCGTATTCCTGCTCGTCATGGTCTTCGCGGCCCCGGAGCGGATCGACGGGGACCTGCTGGCCATGAACCAGCTGGACCCCGTGGTGTTCTTCATCCTCTTCGGCTCCGTGGTCCTCATGCTCCCCAGCGCCCTGCTGGCCCGGCTGGTGCTCGGCCCGCGTCCCCTGGGGCTGATCTTCTCCGTGACCGGGCGGATTCGGTGGAAGTGGCTGCTCACGTGTTTCGTGGCGGCGGTCGCGATCTACGCCCTGATCAACGCGATCGCCGTGGGCCTGGAACTCGCCGCGGGCGGCAGGCCCGTGTCCTTGCAACCGGCCCCCGGTTTCTGGTGGCTCATGGCCTCGCTGATCTTCGTGGTCCCCCTGCAGTGCGCGGCAGAGGAGGTCGTGTTCCGCGGCTACCTGGCCCAGACCATCGGCCGGTGGCTCAAGCACCCCGCGTGGGCCATCCTGCTCCCGGTGCCGCTGTTCGTGCTCGGTCACGCGTACGACATCTGGGGGCAGCTCTCGGTGGGGATCATGGCCGTGGCCATGGGCATCATCACGTGGCGCACCGGTGGTCTGGAAGCGGCGATCGCACTGCACGCCGTGAACAACATGACGGTGTCCATCATGGCCATGGTGGGGCTCACGGACATGAACGACACCTCCGGGGCGCCCACGGACCTGATCGCGGTGACGCTGATCAACGGTGGTTACGTGGCACTCGTGTTCTGGCTCGTGCGCCGCAACCGGTCCGTGGCCGTGACTCGCACGATCGTCCTGCCGCCACTCCCGCAACCGGCCCGACTTCCCGAGCTCGGCCACCGGCCCTCTCGGTTGGCCGAGGACGCCTCGGGCCTGGTGGCTTACGTCCTGGACCCGGCCACGCAGCGCTACCTGGTCCTGCCGCCGCAGTACGGTCCGTACTCCGTGCGGGACGGGCAGGGCCGCTACGTGGGTCTGCTGGACACCCGCACCGCTCACGGCGCGCACACGGGGGACGACGTCGCTCCCGCAGTGCCGGGCGATACCTCGAGCGAGAGCACTTCCCGGCCCAACGGTTCCGACCCACACGGTACGGCGACCCCTCCCTCGCCCGGTGCAACACCGCCGCCCGCAGCCCCGGGCGAGCGGGATGTCGCCCCCACCTACACTGGGCGTCATGACGGATAGCTCGCACGAATCCACCACCCCGGCCGACCCCGCCAACGGAACGCCGGAGCCCGGCCCCGGAACTCCGGAGGCCGGCTTCGCGCGTGCACTGGGTGAGTGCATCACGGCCTCGCCCAGCTCGTTCCACGCCGTGGCCACGGCTGCCGCCGCGCTCGACGCCGCGGGGTTCACCGCCCTGGACGAGACCCGGCCGTGGTCGGACCTGTCCGCGGGCGGCTACTACACCGTGCGCGACGGCGCCCTGATCGCGTGGGTGATCCCGTCCGGTGCCGCACCGGGTGCGGGGTACCGGATCCTGGGGGCTCACACCGATTCGCCGGGGTTCAAGCTCAAGCCCCGACCCACCACCGTGACGCACCGGTGGTACCAGGCGGGTGTGGAGATCTACGGCGGTCCCCTGTTGAACTCGTGGTTGGACCGGGATCTGCGCTTCGCCGGTCGGCTCGTGGTGCGTGGCCGTGACGGCGGGACCCGGCAGGTCCTCACCGCGACCGGCCCCGTGGCCCGGATCCCGCAGTTGGCGATCCACCTGGACCGCAGCGCGAACGAGGGTCTCACGCTCGACAAGCAGCGTCACGTGCAACCCGTGTGGGGAGTGGGACAGGACCAGGACACGGACGTCCTGACCGTGCTCGCGGATGCCGCGAACGAGTCGCGCGGAACGCGCCGGACGACCGTGACAGGTGCACCGGGTGCCCCGGCCGGCGACGATGCGTCGGCCGAACCGATCACGGCATCGGACATTCTCGGCTACGACATCGTCGTCGCGGACTCCCAGGCCCCGGAACTCATCGGCGCGCAGCGCACGCTGCTCGCGAGCGGCCGCCTGGACAACCTGACCTCCGTGTTCGCGGGCCTGCGTGCCCTGATGGAACACGCCCACGACCTCGAGAGCGCGGAGCACGTGAGCGTGCTCGCCGCGTTCGACCACGAGGAGGTCGGTTCGGCCACCCGCTCGGGCGCCGCCGGCCCGTTCCTCGAGGACGTGCTCGTGCGCATCAGCGCCGCGCGGGGCGAGACCACGGACGAATACCGGCGCTCGCTCGCGGCCTCCGTGTGCTTGTCCTCGGACGCGGGGCACCTGGTGCACCCCAATTACCAGGGTCACCACGATCCCGTGAACACCCCCGAGCCCGGGGGAGGGCCCCTGCTCAAGATCAACGCGCAGCAGCGCTACACGACCGATGCCACGGGTGCGGCCGAATGGGCCCGGGTGTGCGAACGGGCCGGAGTGACTTACCAGGAGTTCGTCTCCAACAACACCGTGCCGTGCGGCTCGACCATCGGACCCATCACCGCGACCCGTCTGGGCATCCGCACGCTGGACGTGGGCGTGGGGCTGCTGTCCATGCACTCGGCACGCGAGCTCGTGCACACCGGGGACCTGTACGCCCTGTACCGGGCGGTCGCCGCGTTCTGGCGCCCGTGAGCGCAATGACGCCGCCCCGGCGGCCTTCACGCGGAAGGTGGCCGGGGCGGCGTCGTCGTCGAGCGCACCAGCGGCGCGCGGGACCCTGACCCTTACGGGAGTTGGAGCATAGAGATATCCGCCATGCGGGCCATCACGCGCACCACCTGGCACGAGTAACCGAACTCGTTGTCGTACCAGACGTAGAGCACCACGGAGTTGTTGTTCACGATGGTCGCGAGTCCGTCCACCACGCCGGCGCGGCGGGAGCCCACGAGGTCCGTGGAGACCACGTCCGGGGAGTCCACGTAGTCGATCTGCTTGCGCAGCGGCGAGTTCAGCGAGATGTCCTTGAGGAACTCATTGATCTGGTCCTTGGACTCCGGGGCGTTCTCCAACTGCAGGTTGAGGATCGCCATGGACACGTCCGGGGTGGGGACGCGGATCGCGTTACCGGTGAGCTTGCCCTTCATCACGGGCAGCGCCTTGGCCACGGCCTTGGCGGCACCGGTCTCGGTGATGACCATGTTCAGGGCGGCGGAACGGCCGCGGCGGTCACCCTTGTGCCAGTTGTCGATCAGGTTCTGGTCGTTGGTGTAGGAGTGCACGGTCTCCACGTGACCCTGGATGATCCCGTACTCGTCGTTGAGGACCTTGATCACGGGTGTGATGGCGTTCGTGGTGCAGGACGCCGCGGAGAGGATGGTGTCCTCCGGGGAGATGTCCTTGTCGTTCACGCCGCACACGATGTTCTTCATGTCGCCCTTACCGGGGGCCGTCAGCAGGACCTTGCCCACACCCTTGGACTGCAGGTGCTGGGAGAGGCCTTCCTCGTCACGCCACACGCCGGTGTTGTCCACGACCAGGGCGTTGTCGATCCCGTACTCGGTGTAGTCGATCTCCGCCGGGGAGTTGGCGTAGATGAATTGGATCGGCACACCGTTGGCGGTGATCACGTTCTTGTCCTCGTCCACGGTAATGGTCCCGTTGAAGGGGCCGTGCACCGAGTCGCGGCGCAGCAGCGAGGCGCGCTTGACGAGGTCGTTGCCGGGCTTGCGGCGCACCACCACGGCGCGCAGGTTCAGCCCGGTGCCGTCGTTGCGGTTGAGCAGGATGCGCGCGAGCAGGCGCCCGATGCGCCCGAAGCCGTAGAGCACGACGTCGCGGGACCCGGGTTCGTTGCGCCCGCGCTGGTCCACGGCGGGAGCAAGGGCCTCGCGCAGGTACGCCTGCAGGTCACCGCTGCCGGCCACGGTGTAGCCCTGGTAGAGCTTGGCCACGTCCACGTTGCACACGCCGAGGTTGAGCTCGCCCAGCGTGTGGACGATCTCGAGGGTCTTGTCGATGGGCATTTCCTCGCCCAGGATGCGGCGCGTGAAGCGGTGGACCTTGATGATCTCCGTGACGGACTTGTGGACCAGGGAACGGCCGAACACCGTGGTGACCACCTTATTGCCGCGGTGCAGCTGACCCACCAGGGGGACCAGCTGCTCGGCAACGGCTTCTCGTTCGGACCACGTGGCGCTCATGAGCATCCTTCTTCCTCGGCCCGGACGTCGTCGTGAGGGCCGTGTTGGGGGTCGCGCGGCGGTGCGCTGACTCGGGTGATGGCGCGCGGGAGCGGCGCTGCTCGTCGTGGCCCCAAGTTTACGGTGCGCGGGGGTCTTCTCCCGCCCGTGCGGCGTCGTGACAGCCCCGGTGACTCCCCGCACGCTTTGCTAACGTGGGGTCATGTTGACGGTGATCGGTGAGGCCCTCGTGGACGTGGTGTCCCGCGAGGGTGAAGAACCCCGGGCCCACGTGGGTGGCAGCCCCATGAACGTGGCCGTGGGACTGGCCCGGCTGGGTCACGACGTCCAGTTCCTGGGCCGCTACGGCCGGGACGAGTACGGCCGTCAGGTGGCCGATCACCTCACGGGCAACGGGGTGCGGTTGCCGTTCGACGCGGACGCCCTGCCCACCTCCGTGGCCCAGGCGACCCTGGATGAGACCGGTGCCGCGAGCTACGACTTCCAACTCGACTGGTCCCTGGACGTCTCCCCGGAGCGGATCGACGAGCTCCTGCGGGACACCGACGCCCTGCACGCCGGATCCATCGGGGCCATGCTGGAACCCGGCGCCACCGTGGTGGGCCAGGCACTCGAACGCGCTCGCGGCCACGCATTGATCTCCTACGACCCCAATTGCCGCCCGTCCATCATCCCGGACTCCTCGGACGCGCGCGCCCGCGCGGAGAAGATCGTGGCGCTGTCCCACGTGATCAAGGCCTCCGACGAGGACCTGTTGTGGCTCTACCCGCACCGCAGCATCGAGGACTCCGCGCGTGCGTGGCTCAAGGCCGGAGCACGGCTTGTGGTCGTGACCCGCGGGGTCATGGGGCCGTGGGCTGTCAGTCGCGGCACCGGACGCGATGGCGTGGAGGTCCCCGCCGCCCGGGTCACCGTCGCGGACACCGTGGGCGCGGGTGACTCCTTCATGGCGGCCCTGCTCTCGGGACTCGCGGACCGGAACATCTTGGGCCCCACTGCGGCGAGCGCCCTCGACGAGTTGGACAGCGCGCAACTCACGGAGCTGTTGCGCCACGCCGCGGCCGCCGCCGGGGTCACGGTCTCGCGCTCCGGCGCGGATCTGCCCACGCGCGCGGACCTGATCGACCACGCCTGATCCGCCGCTTTCCCGTGGCCGTGCGAGGCCCCCAGCTGTGTCATGACCGTAACGAGGAAAGGAACGCTCCCATGTACGACCGTCATCCCTACGCCGATCTGCCCGAACTGCCCACGTTCACAGTGACGTCCACGGACGTGGCCGAGGGCGAGAGCATGAACACGCCCCAGGTCTCCGGGATCATGGGCGCCGGGGGAGAGGACGTCTCCCCGCAGCTGTCGTGGAGCGGTGCCCCGGAGGGCACCCGTTCCTACGTGGTCACGATGTTCGACCCGGATGCCCCCACCCCCAGCGGGTTCTGGCACTGGTGCCTATCCAACATCCCGGCGGACGTCACCGAACTGGCGACCGGGGCGGCGTCGAACCCGCCCGAGGGAGCCGTGAAGCACCGCAACGACGGCGGCACGGACGAATACCTGGGCGCCGCACCCCCCGAGGGCCACGGCCCGCACCGCTACATCGTCTGCGTCACGGCCGTGGACGTCCCCGAGCTCGAGGTGGACGAGTCCGCGAGCCCCGCAGTGGTCAACTTCAACCTGTTCTCGCACGCCCTGGGACGCGCGTTCCTCACGCCCGTCTACGAAGTGAAGTAGCCCGTGGCGCCGGAACACGCCGCGGACCAGCCACCCGTCCGGCTCATCGCGAGTGACCTGGACGGGACAGTGCTGGGCCGTGACTTCCGGTTCCGGCCGCGCACCGTCGCCGCGATCACCGCCGCGCGGGATGCCGGGATTCACGTGGTCTTCGTGACCGGGCGCCCCATGCGGTGGTTGGACCCCCTGCACGAACAACTCGATGACGTGGGGGTCGTGATCTGCTCCAACGGGGCGGTGATCTACGATCCCGGCGCGGAGCGTGTCCTGGAGGCGAGCCTGTTCGACGTGAGCGAGGCCCTGCCCGTCATGGCGGACGTGGCCCGCGAGTTCCCGGATTCTCTGTTCGCCGCGGAGACCCTGGAGCGCGTCTACACGGATCACGGGTGGTCCCGTACGGACCGTATGGAGATCCGCCACATCACCGAAGCGCCCGTGAAGGAGTCGCTCGCGCCCGGCACCGAGGTGGTCAAGCTGTTGGCCAAGCTGGACGGCGCCGATCCCAATCGGTACTTCGAGCACGTCCGCGAGATCGTGGCGGGGCGGTTGTCCGTGACGCATTCGGTGGCCGCCGCACCCCTCGTGGAAATGGGGCAGCGCGGGCTCACCAAGGCCCGCACGCTCGAACACTTCGCCGCGGAGCACGGCATCTCCCACCGGGAGGTCATGGCCTTCGGGGACATGCCCAACGACCTCGAGATGCTCACGTGGGCCGAGCGCGGCTACGCCATGGCGGACGGGCACCCGCATGTGGTCGCCACGGTGGGACGCACCGCACCGGCGTTCACCGAGGACGGCGTAGCGCAGGTGATCGAGGCCTACCTGGAGCACGAACACATCGTTCCCGTGGCCCGGGAGGGTCGCCATGTCTGAGTCGTTCCGTTCCGTTCCGGCCGCCCGCCAGGACCCCGGTGCACGGCGGCACCCCGCCGCGCTCGCCCACCGTGGGTTCTCCCCGGACGGTCACGAGAACACGCTGGCCGCGTTCCGGGCCGCCGCGGAGCTCGGTTTCGTGTGGCTCGAGACAGACGTGCACACGACCCTGGACGGCGTGGTCGTGGCATTCCACGACCCCACGTTGGAGCGCGTCACGGGCACGAGCGGCAACGTCAACGACCTCACGTGGGAGCAACTGCGGGAAGTGCGCATCGGCGGCACCGAGGAGATCCCCACGCTCACCGAGCTGCTGCGGGCGCTGCCCGAGGCGTGCCTGAACATCGACGTCAAGGACGAGGCGTCCGTCGCCGCCCTGCCCGGGGTCGTGGCGCGCGAGCACGCCGCGCACCGGTTGCGCGTCACGTCCTTCTCCGAATCACGACGACGCCGCGCGCTCGCCGGGATCACCCGGCTCACCGGTGAACGGGTCCGGTCCTCGGCCGGGACCCTGGGCACCGCGGGATTCCTGGCCGTGTCCGTCGTGGCACCCCTGACCGACCGGGTGTCCCGGAAGATCGCGCCCGCGCTGTGGCGGGCGCACATCGCGGCGTGGTCGCGCCTCGTGGCACCGTTCGACACCCTCCAATTGCCCGAACAGCACCCGGTGCGTTTGCCCGGGGGGCACCGGTTGACCCTGCGGATCGTCACGCCCGCGTTCCTGGACCTGGCCCACCGCACGGGGCTGTCGGTGCAGGTGTGGACCGTCAACGACCCCGCGGACATGAAGCGCCTGCTGGACATGGGGGTGGACGGGCTGATCACGGATCGGGCCGATCTGCTCAAGGACGTCCTGCAATGCCGGGGTCAATGGCCGCCCGACCCACTGTGACACCTACCCCGGATCGCGCACCCTTGTGCGCCGTTCCGGGGTAGGTTGAATGTGATCCAGAGCACCAGTGGGCCGTTCCCGCCGGGTGAACCGACCCGTCGGCCTCGATCACAGGGAGGAAGTATGCGACGCACGTCCAACATGTCCGCCCTGTTCCGCAAGTCCGTGCTGCGTCATCTGACATCGCAATGCGTGCCGGCCGGGCGCCGGATCATGGCCCCCCGCCTGAGCAAGATCCCGTAGCTGGACGAAGCTCGCCCCTCAATCGGTGTCGCGCGTCCCGCGACACCCTCCGAGCGTCACGCTCGTCGCCGCCCTGTTGCGTGCCCGGGATCGTTCACCCCTGCGAGGAACCATGAACCCACGACCGTCACTCCGTCCACCCCGCACCGCACCGTCCGAGTTACCTCCACCCGATTGCCCGCCGTCGGCCCCGGTGGCCGGGGTCCCTGCGGCGCGGGGTCCCGGTGGTGGATCCGCGCGGTACGGCGCGTTCTCCCGGCGCGGGTTCATGGGACTGGGCGCCGCGGCGGCGTCGTTCGCCCTGGCCGGCTGCGCTGCGGGCGAGCAGCCGGGCGCGGCGGCGATCCGCGCCACGGGCGCACCGCAGCGCGGGGGCATCTTGCGTGTGGGTCTCACGGGCGGCGGTGCGTCCGACAGCGTGGACGCCCACGTCCCGGTGGGCACCGCGGATGCCGGGCGCGTGATCAACCTCTACGACGGGCTCTACGAGTTCGACGCCGACTACGTCCCCGTGCCCGTGCTCGCCGAGTCGGCCACGCCGCAGGACGGCGGGCGCGAGTGGCTCGTGCGGCTGCGCAAGGGCGTGGTATTCCACGACGGGCGTCCGTTCACCGCGCGGGACGTCGTGGCCACGTACGACCGGGTCACCGACCCGAAGGACCCCAAGACGGGCGCTTCCGGGCTGGCCCTGTTGCGGCGCACCGTGGCGGTGAACGATCACACGGTGCGCTTCGAACTGTCGGAACCGGATGCCATGTTCGTGGACTCGACCGCGCAGTACTCCATGGGGATCGTGCCGGTGGACTACGACCCCGCCGCACCCGTGGGCACCGGCCCGTTCCGGCTGGGCACGTTCGAACCCGGTCAACTCACGGTGCTCGAGGCCAACCGGGACTACTGGCGGGAACCACCGTTCGTGGATGAGGTCCACCTGGTGAACTTCAACGACCAGGACGCGCTGGTCAACGCCCTGCTCTCCACCCAGGTGGACGTCGTGGGGCAGTTGCCGTTGTCCCTGATCGACGTGGTCAACACGGACCCGCGGCTGTACACCGTGGTCTCCGAGACCGGTAACTGGCTGCCGTTCACCATGCGCGTGGACACAGCACCGTTCGACGACGCCCGCGTGCGGGAGGCGTTCCGCCTCGTGGTGGACCGGGAACAAATGGTCGAGCAGGTCTTTTCGGGGCACGGCACGGTGGGCAATGACATGTACGCTCCGTTCGACCCGGGGACACGGCGGCTCGAGCAGCGCACGAGGGACGTGGCCCGGGCCCGGGACCTGCTCACGCAAGCGGGTCACCCGGACGGGCTCGAGGTGGAACTCGTGACGGCACCCATCCAGTCCGGCGCGGTGGAGGCCGCCCAGGTCTTCGCTGAGCAGGCATCTGAGGCCGGGATCACCGTGAACCTGCGCCGCGTGGACACCACCACGTTCTTCGGGGACGGCTATCTGCAATACCCCTTCTCCCAGGACTTCTGGTACACCCGCAGCTTCCTGCCCCAGACCGCAAACGGGACCCTGCCAGCGTCCCCGTTCAACGAGACGCACTGGGCGGATCCCGAGTTCATTGCGCTGTACGAGAAGGCCCGGGCCACGCTCGACGACGACGCGCGGCACGACCTCGTGGCGCGGGCCCAGAAGCGGTTGTACGACGCCGGCGGGTACATCGTGTGGGGGTTCTTCAACCAGGCGGACGCGTACCAGAATTACGTGGGCGGCGGTTCCGAGCACCGCGCGGGGATGCCCGTGAGCGGGTTCCAGCTGCGCACCCTCTGGATCGACCGGGAAGGGAAGTGATCGCGTGGCCGCCATGATCCTGAAACGGCTGGGCATCTCGGTCTTCGTGCTCCTGGCCGTGTCCCTTCTGGTCTTCTTCTTTACCCTGTTGCTGCCTGGTGACCCGGCCCAGGCGATCCTGGGCCAGCAGGCCACACCCGAACGGCTTGCCGCTCTGCGCGAACAACTGGACCTCAACGCCCCGTGGTACGAGCGCTACCTCTCGTGGGTGGGCGGTCTGCTCGTGGGGGACCTGGGGACGTCGGCCGCCACGGGCGGTTCCGTCAACGCTTTGCTCGCGAGCAAGGTCTCCGCGTCTGTGGTGCTCATGGCCATCGCGGCCGTGATCGCCATTCCCGTGGGGCTCATGCTCGGCACGTGGTCCGCGATGCGCCGGGGCCGCGCAGCGGATCAGGGGCTCACGGGGATCTCGCTCGTGCTGGCGGCGCTGCCCGAGTTCGTGATCGGCGTGGCGCTGACCACGCTGTTGTCCACGACCGTGTTCCGCTTGCTGCCCTCGGTCACGATGGCCGCGCCGGGCACGCGTGTGTGGGACTACCCGCTGCAACTGATCCTGCCCACCCTGACCCTGATCCTGGTGGTGGTGCCCTACATGATCCGCATGACCCGCACCACCATGGCGGACGTTCTGGACTCCGGGTACGTGGAGATGGCCCGGCTCAAGGGGCTGCCCGAACGCCAGGTGATCTTCAAACATGCCCTCCCGCACGCCATCGGGCCGGTGGCCCAGGTGGTCGCGATGCAGCTCGCGTGGCTGGCCGGGGGCATCGTGGTCGTGGAGTTCCTCTTCCGCTATCCCGGTCTCGGTCAGGCCATGGTGGACGCCGTGAACACACGTGACGTCCAGGTGGTACAGGCGCTGTCCATGATCATCGCGGCGTTCTACGTGATCGTGAACCTGCTCGCCGACGTGGTCGGGATCCTCGCGAACCCGAAACTGCGTACGGAGTCCCGCTCATGAGCGCGCAGAGAACCTCGGAGTCGTTCACGCGCCGTGTACTGCGGCAACCGGCCGCGAAACTCGGCATCGTGCTCACCGCCATCGTGCTGCTCCTCGCCGTGCTGGGGCCGCTGGCCGTGCCCGCGTGGACCGGGTACGGCACCAACTCGTTTGCGGGCAAACCGTTTCAGACCGGCGTCTTCGGCACCGACAACCTGGGCCGTGACGTGCTCTCCCGGTTCCTGGCCGGTGGCTGGCGATTGCTGCTGTACTCCGCGCTCGCGACCGTCGTGGGCGTGGGCCTGGGCGCCGTCCTGGGGATGCTCGCCGCGCTGCGCGGCGGGTGGTTGGACTCGGTGATCATGCGCTGCGGGGACGTGTTGCTCGCCATCCCGCAGCTGGTCTTCGCGCTGCTGGCCGTGACCGTCCTAGGTCCGCAGGGCTGGGTGCTGGTACTCGTGATCGGCGTGACCCACGCTCCCCGGGTGGCGCGCGTGATCCGCGCTGCGACCGCCGGGGTCGTGGCCGAGGACTACGTCCTGGCCTCCCAGATGTACGGCGTCCCCCAGTGGAAGATCCTGGGCCGGGACGTGGTGCCCAACATCATGGGCCCGCTCATGGTGGAGGTAGGACTGCGGCTGACCTACTCGATCGGCGCGGTGGCCTCCCTGTCCTTCCTGGGGCTCGGGATGCAACCGCCCACCCCGGACTGGGGCCTCATGATCAACGAGAACCGGATCGCGCTGTCCTTGCAACCGTGGGGTGTGATCCTGCCGGTCATCGCGATCGCCGTGCTCACGGTGGGGACCAACCTGATCGCCGACGCCGTGGCCGGCGCCTCCGCGGGCCGCGTGCGCACCACTGGGAAGGGAACTCGATGAGACGCTCGGAACAGAAGGCCCGCGCCGCGGCTCGAGCCAACGCGTCCGGTGCCGACGGCCCGCACAACGCCTCCGGTGCCAACGCCCCACGCAATGCTCCGGACTCAACGGGCGGCGGTAACGCCCGCCCCACTGTAGGCCGGGACAACTTCCCGCACACGACGGGTCGGGGCCCCACTTCCGCCACGACGGACCGACGCGCCGACGACCGCGGCGGCGGCGTCCCCCGCACCGTGGTGCCCCGCGCGAGCGTGGACACCGCGATCACGGTGTCCCACCTGAGTGTGGGGGTCACTGGCGGCGAGCTCATCCTGGACGACGTGAGCTTCCGGCTGCACCCCGGGCGGATCCTCGCGCTCGTGGGGGAGTCCGGCTCCGGCAAGACCACCGCGGCGCTCGCGTGCATGAACCACCTGCGCGCCGGGCTGGAACTGCGCCGCGGCACCGTGGAACTGCACGCGGGCGCGTCCCGCTTCCACCCCGAGGCCGTGGACCTGCTGACGCTCACCGAACGCCGGACGCGCGGGTTGCGGGGCGGGACGATCGCGTACGTGCCTCAGGACCCCGCGCTGTCGCTCAACGGGTCCCTGCGTGTGGGTGAGCAGATCGCGGAGGTGCTGCGCGCCCACGAGTTCGGCCGCGATGCCCGTGTGCGTGACGCCCGCGTGGCCGAGGTGCTCACCGAGGTGGGCCTGCCGAGCGATCGCGCGTACCAGCGCCGGTTCCCGCACGAGCTCTCCGGTGGGCAGCAGCAGCGGATCGGGATCGCGATGGCGTTCGCGTGCCGCCCCGCGGTCATCATCCTGGACGAACCCACCACGGGTCTGGACGTCGCCACGCAGGACCTCGTGCTGAAGACCGTGTACGAGCTGACCACCAAGCACGACGTCGCGGGGCTCTACATCACGCACGACCTCGCGGTCGTGGCGCAGGTCGCGGACGACGTCGCGGTCATGCTCCGCGGCACCATCGTGGAGCGGGGCTCGGCCCGGCAGGTGCTGCACCACCCGGAACACCCCTACACGCGCACGCTGCTGGACGCGGTTCCTGACATGGCGGGCGCCCGCGAGATGGGCGGCGGTCCCTCGGTGGCACCCGTCCACTCGGTGCGTGCGCCGTGGGACGACGGCCTCGGTCGGGAAGACGGGCTCGGCGGGGACGACGTCGCCGGGCCGAGCCGGTCGCGCGACGCGAGTACCCCGCGCAGTGAGGAGGCGACGGGGGGGCGCGGGAGCGGCGTCGTCGAGCCCCGGGCGAGCATTGAAGCTGGAGGTTCCGACCCATCGCGGGATGCCTCCGAGGTGCCCGCGGCGTCCGGTCCCGGGGCGGCGGGCGGCGACCGCGCCTCCGTCGAACCCGTGGTCGCCGTGCGGGGCCTGCGGATGGCGTACGGGCGGGCGGTGATCCTGGACGGGATCAGCATGGACCTGCCGGCCGGGCGGACCACCATGCTGCTCGGGGAGTCCGGCTCGGGCAAGACCACGCTGTCCCGCAGTGTGGCCGGGCTCAACGACCGCTACACCGGGCAGGTCCTGCTGGACGGGCGCGTGCTCGCGCCCGGGACGCGCCAGCGCACCCGGGAGCAGCGGCAGCGGATCCAGTACGTGTTCCAGTCGCCGTTCTCATCGCTGAACCCGCGGCGCAGCATCGGTGACTCGCTGCAGGTGCCGCTCGAGATGAACGGGGAGCTCTCCCGAGCGCAGCGGCGCGCGGCCGTGGCGGATGCGCTCGACGCCGTGCGGCTGGGACGCAGCTACATCGACCGTCGCCCCGGTGACCTCTCGGGCGGGGAGCGGCAGCGGGCAGCCGTGGCGCGGGCGCTCGTGAACGCGCCGTCGTTGTTGGTGTGCGACGAGATCACGTCCGCGCTGGACGTGTCCGTGCAGGCGTCCGTGGTCGAACTGCTGCGGGAAATCCAGCGCGAGCGCGGGCTGGCCATGCTGTTCGTGACCCACAACATCGCCCTGGCGCGGCACATCTCGCACCGGCTCGCGGTGCTCGAGCACGGGAAGCTCGTGGAGTACGGGCCCACGGACACCGTGCTGCGCGACCCTCGGCACGAGTACACGCGGTCCCTGCTCGAGCATGTACCCACCCTCGAGAGCGCGGGCTGAGGTGGGACGATGACCGTCCGAAGCCGGGTCGAGTTGACGACGGCGCACACGAACCTGCGCGGTCCCGCCGTGAGCCGGGTGCGTGAGACCTTCGAGGAGCACCTGTCCCGCGCACACGGAGGGATGTCCTTCTGCGTGTACCGGGACGGGCGCCCGCTCATCCGGCTGCACGGGGGATCGTTCGACCGCCGGTCCTCCCCGGGGGACGCGGTCGAGCGGCCGTGGGACGAGCACACCCTGGCCGTGATGTTCTCGGGGACCAAGGGGGTCTCCGCAACCCTCGTGGCCATGGCGGTGGACCGAGGGCTGCTGGATGTGAACGAGCCCGTGGCGCGCTACTGGCCCGAGTTCGCGGCCCGCGGCAAGGAGCATGTGAGCGTGGCGCAGGTCCTCGATCACACCGTGGGACTCGTGTACACGGATCCGGAACCTCCCGCCGGAATGCTGGACGCCTCCGCGCATGCGGCGGTGCTCGCGCGGCAGGAGCCCCTGTGGGACCCCGGGAGCAAGGTGGCGTATCACGCGGTGACGTTCGGGCACATGGTTGAGGAGTTGCTCGTGCGGGTCACGGGTCACCGCGCCGGACAGCTGCTGCGCGAGCACGTGGCCCGGCCCCACGGGCTCGAGCTGTACCTGGGACTGCCCGCCGAGCTCGAGGACCGGGTGGCTCCCGTGTTCCGCGCCCCCGGGTACGCGATCAGCACGTTCCTGGAGGATCCGCAAAGGCGCGCCATCGTGGAGCGGATGTACGGCAACGCACTGCTCGGGGAGGAACTGCCCGCCAATTCCCGCGCGTTCCACGCGAGCGGACTGGTCTCGGGAGGCGGGATCGCCGGTGCGGATGCGATTGCGCGGTTCTACTCGCTCGTAGCATCGGGTGAACTCGTGTCACCGGCGACCCTCGAGACGTTCACGCGCACGTGGTCCCACGGCAGGGACGCGGTGAATGACCGGCCCGTGGCGTTCGGGCTGGGGTTTGAGGTGCAGGACCCCCTGTGCACGTACGGCCCAGTGGAGCGGGCCTACGGTCACTCCGGCGCGGGCGGCTGCCTGCACGGGGTCTGGCCGGACGCGCGGATCGGTTTCTCGTTCCACACCAACGAGATGCTCAGCGAGAACGTGGACCGCCGGGCCAAGGATCTGCTGGCCGCGCTCGCGCAGTGCGATCTGGGCTGAACGGGGTGGCGCGGTGCGCGTGCGCCGCGAGTTCCACGAGGTGCCACGCGGCGCCGTCCGTGTCCAGACCCGCGCGCCACACCGCGCGCAGATCACGGTCCAGCACGCCGCCGAACACGGGCACGCGCACCAGGTTCTCGCGCTCGACCTCCGCGGCGACGGCGAGCGCGCTGAGCACCGCTGGGCCCACCCCGGCCCGCACGGCACCGAGGACCGCCGCGTTGGAGCTGAGCTCCATGGCCGGGGGCACCGGGACGAGGGGCGCGAGCGCGGCGAGCAGTGTGCGTCGCGTTCCCGATCCTTCTTCACGCATGACCAGCGGGGTGGCCGCGAGTTCCGCAGCCGTCAAGGGCTCGGTGCGCTGACCCCACGGGTGGAGCGGGGCCACCACGACCTCCAGTCGGTCCCGAGCGACCACCGTTTCTCGCAGCCCCTCCGCGGGATCCGGGCTCTCCACGAAGCCCACGTCCACCACGCCCCGGCGCGTGCGACGCATGACTTCCGCGGAGTTGCACGCGAACAACTGCAGCTCCAGCCCCGGGTGGGAGTCCCGCAGCCGGGACAACCACGTGGGGGCCAGGTACTCGGCCACGGTCACGGATGCCGCGACCTTCACGTGCTGGGTCCACTCGAGGCGCAGTTTCTCGATTTCTGTCGTGAACCCGTCGTACTCCGCGAGGACCCTGCGGGCGCGCTCGGCCACGGCGCGGCCCTCGGGGGTGGGTCTGGACCCGGTGGGTGAGCGCTCCAGCAGGCGCAGCCGCCACATCCGCTCGGCGCGGGCCACGGCGCGTGAGACATTGGGCTGGGCCATGTCCAGCGCGCGGGCGGTCGCGCCCATGGAGTGGTGGTCCATGACGGCCACGATCACGCGCAGCAGGGAGAGATCGACCTCGGCCATATCAGCAGTGTATGACCCAATGCTCAGATCACGACTACCCGACGGGTGTTCGCGCGAGCACAGTGGAGGCATGGCGACGGGTCACGAATCTTCCCACGGCACCCCTGACGGGACAAGCGCCCCCGGCGGGGCAGGCATACTCGGTGGGACTGGTGCGCTCGCTGGGCGGGCCGCTCCCAGCGGCGCAGCTGTCCCGCGAGGAGCGGCGTCGACTGCGTCGACCTCGGCAACCACCGCAGCCGCGGCATCGGCCATGCATCCTGTTCCAGTGGCGCGTGCGACGATGCCCGCGCCCCCGGCTGCCCCTGGCACCGAACGGCAACCGGGTTCCCGTGCGGCGGTCCTCCCGGGCTGGCGTTCTGCGCTGCGGGCATGGCCGTATCCCTCGTGCTCGGGTGGTTGATCCCGGGGGTGAGCCCGCTGCTGATCGCGATCGTCGTGGGCGCCCTGATCGCCAACGTGGTCCGGCTGCCCCGGGTTCTGGCTCCGGGGATCGCCGTGGCCGCCAAGTGGGTCCTGCGCGTCGGCATCGTCCTGCTGGGGCTGTCCGTCTCGCTCCAGGACATCGCGGGACTCGGCTTCGGGATGATCGCGGTCGTCGTGGCCGTGGTCGGCGTGGGCATCCTGACCACGGTGTGGATCGGCGGCCTGATGGGGGTCCCGCGTGCACAGCGCCTGTTGATCGCGTGCGGGTTCTCGATCTGCGGGGCCGCCGCCGTGGCCGCGGTGGAGGGGGTCACGGACTCGGAGGACGAGGACGTCGCGACCGCCGTGGGACTCGTGGTGCTCTACGGCAGTCTGATGATCCCGGTGATCCCGCTCCTCAGCGGGGCCCTGGGGTTGACCGAACACCAGGCCGGTCTGTGGGCGGGCGGCTCGATCCATGAGGTCGCCCAGGTCGTGGCCGCAGGCGGGGCCATCGGCTCGGCGGCACTGGCGTCCGCGGTGTTGGTCAAACTGACCCGCGTGGTCATGCTCGCGCCGATCATGACGATCGTGGGGATCCGGGCGCGCCGTTCGGGCACCGCCGCCCGCAACGGCAAGCGACCCCCAATCGTGCCCCTGTTCGTGGTGGGGTTCGTGCTCGCCGCGCTGGTGGCCTCGAGCGGCGTCCTCCCGGAACCGGTCATGGGAGCCCTGGGCACGCTGGAGACGTGGTGTCTCAGCATGGCGATGTTCGCGCTGGGGCTCGGGGTGAAGGCCAAGGAACTCGTGCGAGTGGGTTTCAAGCCCGTGCTGCTCGGTGCGATCTCCACGGTCGTCGTGGCGGCCACCGCCCTCGGGGGCATGCTGGTCGTCACATGAGCCCATGGTGCTGGCTAGCATGGGAAACATGAAGGCTACTGAAGAATCGTTCGTCCGGGCCGAGATCCAGGGCCAGACCGGGCTGTTGACCCTGACCCGTGACAAGGCGCTGAACGCGTTGAACCGCAGCATGTACCACCAGCTGGTCAGCGCACTGCAGATGTGGCGGGACGATCCCGCGATCACGCAGGTCGTGATCCGCGCGCAGCTCGCCAAGGCGTTCTGCGCGGGCGGGGACATCAAGGAGGTCCGCGAGGCGGCGTTGGGTGGCCGCCAGGACGAGATCCGCGACGCCTTCGGCACCGAGTACTCCATGAACGCGATCATCGCGCGCTACCCCAAGCCGTACGTGGCCATCATGAACGGCATCGTGATGGGCGGCGGCATGGGCCTGTCCGTGCACGGTTCGCACCGAGTGGTCACGGAGACCACGCAGATGGCCATGCCGGAGACTGCCATCGGCTTCTTCACGGACATCGGGGCGAGCTATTTCCTGCCGCGCGTCACCCGGGGTGCCGGTTCCTCGACCGACGACGACGCCGCTCGCCACGAATCCCTCGCCGTCGCCCGCTACCTCGGGCTGAGCGGTGCGCGCATCAACGGCGCGGATGCGATCGCGCTGGGGCTGGCGGACACCTACATCGATTCCGCGGACGTGGACGCGTTCGTGGACACCGTGCTGGCGGACGGAGTGGACGTCGCGACGTCGTCGTACGCCAAGCAGGCCCCGGAATCCGAACTCGTGGGGCGCTGGGACGAGATCGTGGCGACCTATGGTGCGGACGGCTTCGAGGAGGTCGTGCGCAACGCGGGTTCGGACCTGGACGGGATGAGCCCCACGTCGCTCGCGCGCGTGTTCGAGCTGCTGCAGCGCGGCGCGCAGGACGACGACGTCGTCTCCTGCCTGCGCCGCGAACTGCGTATGGCGGAGGACACTGCGGTGGGCCACGACTTCATCGAGGGCGTGCGCGCCATGGTCGTGGACAAGGACAAGAACCCGCAGTGGGAGCCGGCCACGGTGGCCGAGGTGGACATGGACCGGATCCGGAACGTGGCGGATCAGGAATCGGACCTCCCGATCAGCGTGTGAACCGCGGGTCAGCCCAGCGGTGACGGGCTCTGCGAAGAGTCCGGGGTGAGGGGGTCCGAGCCCACGGAACCGCGGGCGCGGGCGATGGCCGCCATGAGGTGGTAGACCACCAGGGCGGCGGCGGTGCCCAGGGCGATGCCCGCGAAGTCGAGCCCGGCCACGGACCAGGTGTAGTCGCCGATGCCCACGATCATGGCGATTGCCGCGGTGGTGAGGTTGACCGGGTTGGAGAAGTCCACGCGGTTCTGCACCCAGATCCGCACACCCAGCATGCCGATCATGCCGTACAACACCGTGGCCGCTCCGCCCAGCACACCCTGGGGGACCGTGGCCACCGCGGCGCCGAAGACGGGCAGCACGCTCAGCAGGATCGCGACGAGCGCGGCCACCCAGTACGCGGCGGTCGAGTAGACGCGCGTGGCGGCCATGACGCCGATGTTCTCCGCGTACGTGGTGGTACCCGAACCGCCGCCGGAGCCCGCGATCATGGTGGCCAGACCGTCCGAGATGATGGCGCGGCCCATGTAGGGGTCCAGGTCGTCGCCGGTCATTAGGGCCACGGACTTCACGTGACCGATGTTCTCCGCCACGAGCACCAGGATCACCGGGATGAACAACCCGGCCAGGTTGAGGTGGAACTCGGGGGAGTGGAACTGGGGCAGGCCGAACACGCCTTGTTCATCCCATGCGGCCTGGATCGAGGTGAAGTCCACCTCACCGCGGATCACGGCGGTGACGTAGCCAATCGCCACGCCCAGGAGGATGGACAGGCGGCCCAGCAGCCCGCGGAACAACACCGAGATCAGGATGATCGAACCCAGGGTCACGAGGGCCGTGACGGGTGCCGCGGTGAAGTTCTGCTTGGCGGAGGGGGCCAGGTTGAAACCGATGAGGGCCACGATGGTGCCCGTGACGGCCGGTGGCATGAGTTTCTGCAGCCACTCCGTGCCCGCGATCTGCACGATCACGCCGATCAGGAACAGCGCGGCACCGGCCATGATCACGCCGCCGAGCGCGCCACCCGGACCGTACTGGTTCACGGACGCGGTGATCGGGGCGATGAACGCGAACGAGGACCCCAAGTAGCTGGGCACCCGCCCCGCCGTGACCACCAGGAACAGCACCGTGCCGATGCCCGAGAAGAACAGCGTGGTGGCCGGCGGGAAGCCGGTGAGCAGCGGCACCAGGAACGTGGCGCCGAACATCGCGACCACGTGCTGCGCGCCGATCGAGATGGTGCGCGGCCAGGCGAGCCGTTCCCGCGGGGTCACCACATCACCGGGGGCCACGTGCCTGCCGTCCCCGTGCAGCCGCCAGTTCAGGCCCAGGCGCTCGACGACGCCGCCGCGCCGGTCCTGCTCGCGCGGCGCCTGCTGCTCGTGGCGCGTGGGCGGGGTGTGGTCGGGGGAAACCGGCGAACTCATGGGTGCTCCTTGTCCTGGGCGGGCCGTGGGTGCCGCCCCGAGGATTCTAGTGCGCGGGTGGGGGCCCGACTGGTTGTGCGGGGCCCACGCGCGGTGGTGCGGTGCCGCGGGGGGTGGCCGTGCGGCGTTGTCGGCGCCTGGCGAGAAATCTACGGGCGAGTAGGGTGAGTGACGGGGGCCACGCCCGTGGCCACCGGGCCCGCGGGAGGCCGACTCGCGCGAGCGTGACTCACACAGGAGTGGGGGAGGACATCATGGCTGAACTGACCAACGTGACCGTGATCGGATCCGGGGTGCTCGGATCGCAGATCGCTTTCCAGGCGGCGTACTTCGGCAAGACCGTGACCGTGTACGACATCAGCGAGGAGATCGTCGGGGCGCTGCCCGGCAAGTGGGAGAAGCTGTCCCTGCTGTACACGCGGGACATGGCGGCCACCCCCGAGCAGCTGGAGGCGGCCAAGGCCCGGTTGAGCGGCACCACGAACCTCACTGCGGCGCTCGCGGACGCGGACATCGTGATCGAGGCCGTCCCGGAGAACCTGGAGCTCAAGAAGAAGGTGTGGGCCCAGATCGGACAGGCGGCACCGGAGAAGACCATTCTCTGCACCAACTCCTCCACGCTGCTGCCCAGTGACATTGCCGAGTCCACAGGCCACCCGGAGCGGTTCCTGGCGCTGCACTTCGCCAACGAGGTGTGGCGCAACAACACCGGTGAGGTCATGGGGCACGCGGGCACGGACCCCGCCGCGGCCGAGGCCGTCCTGGAGTTCGCCGGGCAGATCGGGATGGTGCCCATCCACATCCAGAAGGAGCAGGCGGGCTACATCCTCAACACCCTGCTGGTGCCGTTCCTGACGGCGGCATCGCACTTGTGGGTCAACGACATCGCACAGGCCGAGGACATCGACAAGACCTGGCGCACCGCCACCGGTTCTCCCCTAGGCCCGTTCCAGATCCTGGACCACGTGGGCATGGAGACCTATTACCAGATCAACATGAATGCGGGGACCGAGGAGTCCCAGCGGGTTGCGGAACGCGTGAAGCGGGAGTTCATCGACCAGGGTCACATGGGGCGCAGCTCCGGGCAGGGGTTCTACACGTACGAGTGATGCCCCGGCCGAGCCCCGGTGTGGAGCCCGGCACGGCCGCGGCCTACGATGGGCAATAACGGAGCACATGCAGATCTGAGCGCCATTTTCTGCGTTTGCTCCGTTATTGCGCGCCTCCTGCGGGAGTCATTCCGCCGCAGCGGCCCGGCGCGCAGGCGCGTCACCGTCGCACGGCCTGACGATGTCGCACGGTGACCCCTCGCACCCAGCCGACGGCGCGGCGTCGCCGGGTGCCGCGCCACCCGAAGCGACCCCGGGCACACCCCGGGCGCGGCCCCCGGAGGGGGTGCAGCGTCGTCGTCGCCGTCTGTCATCCCCGGCGCGAACGCCGCGGGGCGCACCCTTGGGGACGTCCCCGGAGGGCCGCTAGGCTTAACGCGTGCACCCCGCAGAGCTGAGCCCGTCCACCCAGGACTACCTGAAGACCATCTGGCGGCTGGGCGAGTGGGAGCCGGAGCGGGTGACCACCACGTCGCTGGCCGCGCGAATGGGTCTGGCGGCCTCCACCGTGTCCGAGGCGCTGAAGAAGCTCACCGCACAGGGCCTGGTGACCCGGCCCGCATACGGGGTCGTGGAGCTGACCGCCGAGGGACGTGACGTGGCCGTGCACATGGTGCGCCGCCACCGCATCCTGGAGATGTTCCTGGCCACCGAGCTGGGTTACGCGTGGGACGAGATCCACGACGAGGCCGAGGTTCTCGAGCATGCCGTCACCGACCGATTCATCGACCGTGTGGACGCCAAGCTCGGCCACCCGTCCGAGGACCCGCACGGGGATGCGATCCCCTCGCGGGACGGGGTGATCACTCCCGCCCCGGCCGTTCCGCTCGGGGACGTCACCCACCCGGAGCCCGTGCGGGTCACGCGCGTCTCGGACGAGAGCCCTGAGACCCTGCGGGTGCTCGCGGAGGCCGAGATTCGGCCGGGCGCGGTGCTGCGGGTGCTCCCGGGTCCGGACCGCAGCGCCACGGTGCGCGTGCGCGTAGCCGGCGGGGGCACGACGCCGGGCGGTGACGTCCCGGGGGGCAGCTCGCCCGCAGCTCTGGTGACGCAGGGGCCGCCCGACGTTGTGGGGACGGTAGCGTCCGGTGGGGTCACGGTGGAACTCGGCATCCTCGTGGCGGAGGCCGTCTGGGTGCAGGCCCTCACCCACGCGAGCTGAACGGGACAGGCGCTCCCCGGCCCGGCTGCGGACAGCATCAGGCTCGCGCTGGACCGAGCGGCGCCGCCTCGGACAGTGGGCTCCCCTGCTGCGTCCGGCGCCGTCGCGGGCCCACAAGGTGAATAGCAGGTGACCGGAACATGTCCTACCCTTGAAAGAACACGAATATGTAGGCGGCGGCACACCATGCCCGGGCCGCGGCGGTGCCGGCTGGCACCGGTGATCGAGGAGCACGAGGTCCACAACATGTCCGAGGGTTTTCTGCGTGCGAGCAGACGGCTGGGCCGGTGGACGGGCCGAGGGCTCTGCTACGGCCTGATCTGGCTGGGACTGACCCTGCTCGCGGCGGGCGGGATCATCCGGCACTACTGGGGTCAGATCTCCGTGGGGCAGATGCGCATGAACCTGGTGTCCGTGCAGACGGACGGCGGCGGCGGGTCGATCGTGTGGGTCTCGGTGCTGCTGATCGGCGTACTTCCCGTGCTGCTGACCTTGGCGGTCGCGCTGGGCCGGTGGGTGTGGCGGCGCCGCCGCCTGTCCGGGCACACTGCGCGCGCCCCGCGCGGCGTGGTCCGCTCCATCTCCGCGATCGCGGTGGCGGCGGTGGTGGTGGGGGGTACCGCGAGCTTCGCGTCCGCGGTGGACCTGCCCCGCTACGTCAAGGCCGCCAAGTTCCCGCATGACATCGGATCGCGCTACGTCCAGCCCACCGTCACCGGGGACGCGGGCAAGCGCAACCTGGTGGTGGTCTACCTCGAGTCGGGGGAGCAGACCCTCGCGGACGACCAGCTGTTCGAGAAGAACGCGTTCGCGCCCCTGGAGGACGTCACCCGCGCGGAGGACGGCTGGCGCAGCGTCACCGACCTCCAGCAGTACGAGGGCGGCGGCTGGACCATGGCCGGGCTCACATCCACCCAGTGCGGCATCCCCCTCAAGAGCTCGGGGGAGGGCCTCAGCTCGAGTGACATCGGCGCCGGGATGGAGCAGTACCTGGGAGGCGTTACGTGTCTGGGGGACGTGCTGCAGAACCACGGCTACACCAGCACGTTCCTGGGCGGGGCCAACTCCTCGTTCGCCGGCAAGGACGCCTTCCTGCGATCGCACGGCTACACGGAGGACAAGGGGCTCGCGGACTGGCGGGCCGCCGGCGAGCCGGAGCAGAACTTTCGCGGCGACTGGGGGCTCAGCGACGAGCGGCTCATGGCCCACGCGAAGGACGAGGTGGACCGTCTGCACGCCCGCTCCGAGCGCACGGGCCAGCCGTTCAACCTGTCCATGCTGACCCTGGACACCCACGAACCGGTGCACGTCTATGACTCTTGCGGCGTGGACACCCAGAACCAGGTGACCTCGGTGTTCGCGTGCTCCATGACGCAGGTGGCGGGCTTCATCGAGCACATGAGGGTCCAGGGCTACCTGGAGGACACCTCCGTGGTGGTCATGGGGGACCACCTCAAGCACATGAGCGCCGGGGACGCGTTCCACGAGCAGCTGGACCACCACCCCAACCGCACCATCTTCAACCGCGTGTGGATCCCGGGGGAGTCCTCGGACCAGCCCCTGCGGGCGGGCGCGGACCAGCTGTCCATGTACCCCACCCTCCTGGAGGCCGCCGGTCTCTCCGTGCACGACGGCGCCGCGGGCCTCGGCGTGTCCGTGCGCCGCCAGACGCCCCCCGAGGGCTCCGTCCAGGCATTGGCACCGGAGGACTACCGGGACTTGCTGGACTCGCTGTCCTCGGACTTCTACGCCCGGGCCTGGGACGGGCGAAACCCGGTGGGCTAGTTCGAGGCGCGGGAACCCCTGGCCTCGGACACCGCCGTGCGCGCCCGGGCGCGGAGCTGGACCGCTCCGTCCCGGGCGCGACGCATTCCCCGGTACGCCGCGTAGCGGGCACGGCCGACGGGCACGTCCCACGTGCCGCCCAGTGCCACGTCCGCGCCCCCGAAGGAGCGCTTGAACGCGCTGAAGCCCGTCCACGGATGATCGGGTCGGCTCAGGGGCGCGATCCCGAAGAGGTCGCCGACCGACTGACCCTGCGCGGCGGCGTCGAGCAGCGCCTGGGCGATCAGCGGCTGGTTGGGTCGCAGCTTGCGCACCGCCGCGTCCATGCCGGAGTGCGCGAAGATCCGCGTGGTGGGGGAGTCGTAGGTGAGCAGGGCGCTGACCACCGTGCCGTCCACGGAGCTCAGGTACGCCGTGCAGCTACCGGGCGGTCCCAGGGAGCGGGCCGCAGTGCGCAGGTACTCGGAGGTCTGGGCCGTGAACCCCTTGCGCCCCGCGGTGCGGTGCAGCAGCTCGATCACGGTATCCGCGGCGCTGGGGTGCGAGCTGGACGAGAGGGTGAGACCCTTGTCCCGGTGCCGGCGCCACAGGTTGCGGTTGGTGCCCGTCATGGCCTTGAGGATCGCCTCGGGCGGACGGGTGAGATCCACCCAGCGGGTGTGGGCGGGCTGGATGTCACGCGGAGCGGGGCGGGCGCCGTGCGCCCGGAGCAGGGCCACCAGGGAGGCCGCCGTGGCGTTCTGTCGCTGCACCGCGTCCCCGAAGGGCGTCTGCGCGGGAGCAGGCAGCTGCGGTTCCACCCGCAGCCACCCCACGGACTCGGCGCGGGCGGCCTCCCGCAGGGCCTCGAGAGCGTCCGGGAGCGCTGCCGGATGCTGCAGCACGGGCCCGTAGGGCGCGTACCAGATCCGGCCGGCGCGGGATCGCTCCTCCACCACCAGGGCATCCCATCCGGGCCCGTGGAGCCTGTGGGTGGTACGCCCCAGATCGGTCTGGAAACGCTCCCAGGGCTCGGACTGCAACATGCTGGATGGGCCCAGAGAACTCGTGGAATCCGGGCGGGCGGGGGTGGACCTCATGCAGGGGTGTCATCCTTCGGTGATGTGCCCCCGGGGCGAGGGGTCTGCCACGGTGCCGCGAGGGTCGCCCCTCATTGAATACGCATACTTATCATCGGTCAACACCTCCTCCCGCACCCGCCCGGTGCGGGAGGCGTTCCAACCTCAGCCGATCACTGAATCCACGAGCGCCTTGGCCTCCTTCTGGACCTGCGCCAAATGCTCCGCGCCCTTGAACGACTCCGCGTAGATCTTGTACACGTCCTCGGTCCCGGACGGCCGGGCCGCGAACCACGCGGATTCCGTGACCACCTTCAGTCCGCCCACAGTGGCGCCGTTACCCGGCGCCTCGGTGAGCTTGGCGATGATGGGTTCCCCGGCGAGGGTCTCCGCGGTGACCTGCTCGGCGGACAGCTTCTTCAGTACGGCCTTCTGCTCGCGATCGGCCGGGGCGTCGATGCGCTCGTACACCGGATCCCCGAACTGCTCGGTGAGTTCCGCGTAGCGCTGCGACGGCGTCTTGCCCGTGCGTGCGGTGATCTCCGCGGCGAGCAGCGCCAGGATGATGCCGTCCTTGTCAGTGGTCCACGCGGAACCGTCCATCCGAAGGAAGGACGCGCCCGCGGATTCCTCCCCGCCGAAGCCGATGGATCCGTCCAGCAGACCGGGCACGAACCACTTGAAGCCCACGGGGACCTCCACCAACCGGCGGCCCAGCGAGTCGGCCACGCGGTCGATGATCGAGGACGACACCAGGGTCTTGCCGATCCCGGCTTCCGGGGACCACCCGGAACGGTTGCGGTAGAGGTAGTCGATGGCCACGGCCAGGTAGTGGTTGGGATTCATGAGCCCGGCATCCGGGGTCACGATGCCGTGTCGGTCGCTGTCGGCGTCGTTGCCGGTGGCGATGTCGTACTCGTCCCGGTTGCCGATCAGGGACGCCATGGCCGAGGGGGAGGAGCAATCCATGCGGATCTTCTCGTCCCAGTCCAGCGTCATGAACGCCCACTGCGGGTCCACCTCGGGGTTGACCACGGTCAGATTCAGCCCGAAGCGCTCGCCGATCTCCTGCCAGTACGCCACGGACGCCGAGCCCATGGGATCCGCGCCGATGTGCAGCCCGGATTCCTTGATGGCTTCGAGGTCGATGATTTCCGGCAGCGCGGAGACGTAGCTGTCCAAAAAGTCGAAGGTCCCGGTGGTCTCCGCGGCGGCGGCCTCCTCCAGGGGCACCCGCTCCACACCATCGAGGCCCGCCGCGATGAGGTCGTTGGCGCGGTTCGCGATCCACTCGGTGGCGTCCGTGTCCGCGGGGCCGCCGTGCGGGGGGTTGTACTTGAAGCCGCCGTCCGTGGGCGGGTTGTGGGACGGGGTGATCACGATGCCATCCGCGCGGTCCTCGGGCTCGGAGGCGTTGTACGTGAGGATCGCGTGGGACAGCGCCGGGGTGGGCGTGAAGCCGTCCCGGGAGTCCAGCAGGGTGCGCACGCCGTTGGCCGCGAGCACCTGCAGCGCGGTGTCCTGCGCGGGTCCGGACAGCGCGTGCGTGTCCTTGCCCATGAACAGGGGGCCGGTGATCCCCTGCGCGGTGCGGTACTCCACGATCGCCTGCGTGATCGCGGCGATGTGGTGCTCGTTGAACGAGGTCTTCAGTGAGGACCCGCGGTGCCCGGAGGTGCCGAATACCACGCGCTGATCAGGATCGTCCACGTCCGGGACGCGGTCGAAGTACGCGGCCAGGAGCTGGTCGATGTCCACGAGGTCACTGGGTTGGGCGACGGTGCCCGCACGGTTAGCCATGGTTCAAACCTAGTCCCGATCGCGGCGCCCGTCAGTCGTTTTCCGCAGGTTTCCGCGCACCGCACGCCGGGGCCCGAACGGCCGGTGGCAGCGCGCTCGCAGCTCGCGCTCAGAGCAGGTGCCGTCAGGCCACCAAGGACGCGCGCGGCGTGGTCGGCGGGTCCAACTGCGCCGCGAGCGCGAGCAGCCACGCCTCGGACGACGCCGCTCCCACCAGGTGCACGCCCATGGGCACCGGCCCGGGGTAGTTGCCTCGCTCGGGTGTAGCCCACGTGGTGGGGATTGTGATCGCGGGCAGCCCCACCACGTTGATCAGGGAGGTCCACGGGGTGTACTGGCATTGCCGCATGTAATCCTGCTCGGCACCGGCGGGGTCGGCGATGTCGAAGCCCTCGTGGAACCAGCCGATCGGGCGCGGGGGCATGGCCAGCGCCGGAGTGAGGATCATGTCGTACTGGGCATATTGGCTGATCACATTGGCCTCGATGTCCCGCAGGACCGCCACGGCATCGGCGAGATCCACCGCGGACCGTGTCAGCGCGCGGTCCCGGAACGCCCGGGCCAGGCCCGTGAGCTGTCCTTCCTGCCCGGTTAGCGGCAGCTGCCCCATGACGGTGCTCCACAGCCGGAAGAACGCGTCCGGGTAGGCCGGGTCGTAGGAGATCCGGGCGTCGACGACGTTGTGCCCCGCCCGCTCGAGGCGCCGCACCCCGTCGTCGAGCGCGGCACGCGCCTCGGGTGATACGGAGATGTCGTAGGTCTCGTCGAAGGGCGACGCCGTGCTGACACCGATCCGCAGCGGGCGCTCACCCCACGGCATCCGCCCGGCCAGGGCGGCGTCGACCACTGCCGTGAAGGACGGCTCGGGCGCGGCCCGGACGGGGCGGTCGATCCGATCGTGTCCGGGGGTGTGGCACAGCACGTCCATGAACAGGGCGGCATCCCTGGCGGTGCGCGTGATGGGGCCGTTGACCCCCAGTTGTCCCACGTTGGACAGGGCGTCGTTGCTCGGGACACGCCCACGATTGGGTTTCAGGCCGATGAGTCCGCAGCCCGCCGCGGGGATCCGGATGGAGCCGCCGCCGTCGGAACCCACGGCCCCGGGCAGGATCCCCGCGGCCACGGCGGCCGCTTGACCCCCGGAGGACCCGCCAGGGGAGCAGTCCAGGGCGAACGGGTTGCGGGCCGGAGGGAAAGCGCGATTCTCCGAATAGCAATTGAGCAGGAACTCGGGGACCTGGGTCTTGCCGAGGATCACCGCACCGGAGGCTTCGAGGGTCGCGGCGAGCGGCTCGGATACGGCGGCGGGCGGCACGGTACCGGTCTCGTCCCGCGTGGTCAGTGAGCCCCACGTGGTGGGCATCCCGGCGACGTCGTGCCCGTCCTTGAGCGCGGTGGGGATACCCAGCAGGGCGGGGAGCGCGGAGGCATCCTCCTCGGAGTCGCCTCGGGCGCTCGAGAGCCGCTCGTCCGCGCTGCGGGCCCGCTTGAGGGTGGTCTCTGGGGCCACATGGACAAAGGCCCCCAAGTGCGCGTTGAGCTCGGTTATCCGCTCGAGCGTCCGCCGGGTCAGCTCCTCGCTCGTCACCTCCCCGCGGCGCAGGGCGGCAACGGTCTCGGTCAACGTGGGGAAGTGTTCCACCGTGTCCTCCATGGCGTTCGGGACGTGTGCGGGGACCCCAGCCTAACCATTGCGCGTCATGAAGTTCTCAGAGCGGGGGCGGCGCTGCCGAGGACGGTCGGACCGACACTGCCTGGGAAAGGTTCTCGAGGACTCGTACCCGGGAATCGAACCAGTCCAACCCTCTGAGCTCCGTCATGAACGCCTGTTCGATCCCGACGCCAAAATCGCCGCAGTATGCTCGAATTTCCCCTCACGCATCACACCGAGAAAGTAGATCCCCCATGAAACGGTCGCTCTCCGTCGCGGTTTTGGCCTTCGTCGTTGTGACTGTTGCAGGTATGTGGCGGCATTCTTGCTGAGATACGTGGCGGCAAGGGCCGTCCATCCAGGAACGACACTGTCCGCAAGCTGGGGCCAGCAACGATCGCCAGGACGTCGGCATCGACAATGGCCGGAGATCTCTTTGTGGTGGAGGCTGCCGATCAGGAAGCGTGGTTAGAAACCGAAGGCCCCGCCGCTGATCAGGATGAAGAAACCCAGGCCGATCAGCACGATGGGGAACAGGATGTGTTCCCAGCGCTCCAGGACCTCGGCGATCGGTCGGCGGGTGGCGACGAACTTGGCCAGGCCCACCAGCACCGCGACCAGGGCCAGGAACACGATGCAGTAGGCAGCCACAGCCCCCGGGCCGACGCTGAGGAAGGCCGGGGCGTAGACGCCGATGTTGTCCCCGCCGTTGGCGAAGGTCACCCCGGCCACGGTCCAGACGGCGACATTCTTGCCCTCGATCTTGGCGTCGTCATCATCGTCTTCGCCTCTGCGCCACCCCTGCCAGGCCGCCCACACTCCCAGGCCCAGCGGGATGAGCCCGAAGTAGGGGATGACCCCCGGGGGCAAGAACGCGCCCGCGCCTAAGGACACGAGCACTGCCGCACCCAGGATGCCAGCGAAGCCGAGGTACTGGCCGACCAGGATTCGGACGGTGGTCCCACGCTGGCCCGCACCACGGCCGAAGAACAGGGATAGCACGATGATGTCGTCGATGTTGGTAACCAGGAACAGACCGATCGCCTGGAGGGTTGAGGACAGGATCACGCGCCCACCCCCTTCTCGCAGCAGCCGGGCACGGAGCAGGCCGGGTCCAGGCACGGGGCACTCTCATCCACCGCGAGGGTGACCTCGACCAGAGCAGTCAGCGCCCGCGCCAGGTGTGCATCGGCGATCTCGTACCGGGTCTGGCGGCCCTCGGCCACGGCGACCGCGATCCCGCAGTCCCGCAAGCACGCCAGGTGGTTCGACACGTTCGACCGGGTCAGCCCCAAGTCCCGCGCCAGTTCGGCCGGGTAGGCCGGCCGTTCTAGCAAGGTCATCAGGATCCGCGACCGGGTGGGGTCGGCCATCGCCCGGCCCAACCGGTTCATCACGTCAACACGAGAGGCAATAGTCAGCATTCACTGAACTATACAGTATGAACTGAACTTACAGTGTCGCCTCGTAAAGCTATAGGTTGATTAGACGTTCAGCGCGCGATTGGCCTCAGGTTCACTCCCTGCGTGAATGGGCACCCGGAAGTGTCTCGCTAAGTCGTCTCGACGAAAAGCGCCTCAGGGTGGTGACTTCCAGGACTTTCTGCCCCATGCTGGGGGTATGAGGCAGCTGGGATACACCCGCGTGAGTACGGCAACTCAGGATGCGCAGCTGCAAGTCGATGCGCTGGTGGATGCCGGGGTGCAGAAGCGGGACGTGTTCTCGGATGTGACCTCGGGTAGCCGGACCGCGATCGAGCGACCGGGGATGAAGCGGCTGCTCGACTACGCCCAGGACGGTGACACCGTGGTGGTCTGGCGTATCGACCGGCTCGGCCGGTCCCTCATCGATGTCCTGAACACGGTCACGCTGCTGCGCGGGCAAGGCGTGAAGATTAGATCGGTCTCGGACGGAATCGACCCGGAGACGACGTCGGGCCGGATGATGATGGGCATGCTCGCCACGTTGGCCGAGTATGAGCGCGAGCTGATCACCGAACGTGTCAATGCCGGGATCGCCGCGGCGAAGCAGAACGGTACCCGCTTCGGCCGACCTCCGGTCGACCCGGCCGTGGTCGCAGAGAAGCTCGACATCGCCGCCGATGCGCGCGCGAAGGGCCGCACCGCCGAAGACGCCGCCCGACTCGTCGGCTGGTCGCGGGCGACGCTGTATCGCCACCAGCAGGCGGCCCGCGCCCGAGCAGCTGTCGCCGAGCAGGTGTGAGATGGACGGGGCGGCGCGGTGGCGCATCCTGCGGCTGCACGTCGAGGACGGCATCGCGCTGACCGCCCTGGCCCGCGAGACCGGGATCGGGCTGCGCACCTTGGAGCGCTGGCACGCCCGCTACCGCATTGACGGGTATGCGGGCCTGAGCACAGGACAGCGCTCGGATGCCGGTACTCACCATCTTCCCGCGGAGCTCGTGCGGTTGATCGAGGGCCTGGCGCTGAGCAAACCCCGCCCCGCGATCGCCACTCTCCACCGCAGGGTCACCCGTATCTGCGGTACCCGCGGGTGGCCGGTGCCTTCCTACGGCGTGGTCCGCTCGATCGTGGCGGCCCTGGATCCGGGAATGGTCACTCTCGCCCTGGAGGGCGCGGGGTCCTACCGTGACAAGTACGAGCTGGTGTTGCGCCGGCAGGCCGAGCACCCGAATGCGATGTGGCAGAGCGACCACACGTTGCTCGACATCCTCGTGGTGGGCACCGACGGCAAGCCCGCCCGGCCGTGGCTGACGGCGATCATTGACGATTGCTCCCGCGCGATCTGCGGCTACACCGTCTTTCTCGGTGCGCCCTCGGCGATGAACACTGCGCTGGCGCTGAGGCAGGCGATCTGGCACAAGCCCGACCCGGCGTGGCCGATGTGCGGCCTGCCGGACGTGCTCTACGTCGACCACGGCAGCGACTTCATCAGCCACCACCTCACCCGCACCACCGTCGACCTCCATATCCGGCTGATCCACTCCACCGTCGCCCGCACCCAGGGCCGCGGCAAGATCGAACGGTTCTTCGGCACCGTCAACACCGAGCTTCTCGCTGACCTGCCCGGCTACATCACCGAGGACCACCTTGCTCCGACGCCGAAGCTGTCGCTGGCCGAGCTCGACAGCGCCCTGGAGGGGTTCGTGGCCACCTACAACGACCGGTCGCACAGCGAGCTTGACACCTCGCCGCGCAGTGCGTGGATCGCCGAGGGCTGGCTGCCGCGCATGCCCGAGAGCCTCGAAGATCTCGACGGGCTGCTGCTCACGGTTGCCCAGTCCCGGGTGGTGCACCGCGATGGCATCCGCTTCCAGGGGCTGCGCTACGTCTCCCCGACGCTGGCCGGCTACGTCGGACGGCCCGTGGTGATCCGCTACGACCCGCGCGATATCACCGAGATCCGCGTCTTTGACCATGACGAGTTTCTCTGCAAGGCCGTGAACCAGGAGCACCAGGCCCAGAAGATCGGCCTCAAGAAGATCCAGGCTGCCCGCAACGCCCGCCGTCGAGCCCTGCGCCAAGGTATCAATGAACGCATCGCCGTCGTAGCCGCACACACCACCGAGGCGCCGCTGACAGCCGAGCCGCCGGCCCCCGCGCCAGCACCGAGGCGGAAGCTGAAGGTCTACAGGGAGGACCTGATGTGAGCCAGCGCTTCATCGTCACCAAGGAGCACCGCCGCTTCACCGAGTTCGCCGACGCTGTGCGCCGCGGCCACACCATCGGCCTGTGCTTCGGACCGGCCGGGGTGGGTAAGACGCTGTCCGCGCGTCGCTACGCACACTGGGAAAAGGCCTACGACCTGCTGACCAACTGGGGGCCGCGCGCCGACAGCGACGCCAAGGTCTACGCCGCCCTGGCTCGGAGTCGTACCGTGCTCTACACCCCCAGCGTGCTCACCACCCCACGGGTGCTCAAGGACGAACTCGCCCAGGCCATCACCCGCACCAACATCTGCATCGAGCAGCACCTGGAGGCGATCGGCCAGATCACCCCGCAGTCGTGGGGATGGCGGCACGACAGGAACCACGTACAGCTGGTGATCGTCGATGAGTCCGAACGGCTCCGCCCCACCGCGCTGGAGCTGCTGCGCGATCGCTACGACCGCGACAACATCGCTCTGATCCTGATCGGCATGCCTGGGCTGGAGAAGCAGTTCAGTCACTACCCGCAGTTCTACAGTCGTGTCGGCTTCGCCCACCAATACCGACCCCTGGGCACGGACGAGCTGCTGTTCGTCCTCCAGCGTCACTGGCGCTCCCTGGGCAAGACCCTCGACCCCGAAGACTTCACCGACGCTCAGGCCATCGCAGCCATCACCCGCATTACCCGCGGGAACTTCCGACTGCTGGAGAGGCTCTTCCCGCAGATCGAGCGCGTCATGAAGATCAACGAGCTCGACACCATCACCAACGATGTCATCGAAGCAGCCGCCAGCACCCTCGTTATCGGTACCACCTGAGGCCGCTACGAAGCATCAACAGAACCCCGCCATTTACCGGCAAGAGTCACAGAGCCCCCGAGGCAAAGGTGCCCGTCGGCAGCAATGATCGGCTGGCTGAGCTCTACGGCACCACGCTGAAGGGCAATGACATCAATTTCCGCATTTTCAGCCCGAATGCCCAGAAAGAACTCAACGCCGTGATGCCTCCCCAGCTCAATGACGCATGGGGCGCATTGTGTTCACATGCCGCCACCCAGGAACAGCTCATGGAGACTGGCGTCAACGCCAACGGCCACAATTGGCGGCCCTTCCAGTACGCGGTGACTGAGAGCGGTGCGCCCCCACTCAGCGGCGATGCGAAGTCCAAAGAATATGAAGCGGCCTCGCTGGCGGAACTTTCTCACGGGGGATCCTGCGCCGTCATCCAGTCACCGGACACATCTGCTGCCACCAAAACCAGCGTCGCCTCCGTGGGCCACTACCTGGGCAACTCGACTCTGGAAGCCACGGTGTACGTGAGGTAGCCTCCGGGCTCCGGACCGGACGCCCCCTGGGGAACTGTGGGGGGTAGAGCCCGCCTTCGGGCTGACTGCGGCTCAGTCGATGTCGTGCGTTTGACGGATACCCCAGCCGTGCGCGCCGGACACGCGAACGGGCGGCCACCGGAACCCCGGTGACCGCCCGCCGTCGTACGCGGTAAACTCAGGAAGCGCGGATCAGGCGCCGGCCGCCTCGATGGCCTTGGCGAAGATCCGTAGGCCCTCGCGTAGCAGGTCGAAGTCGATCACGAGCGGCGGCAGCAGACGCACGTTGTTGCCGAACGTGCCACACGTGAGGATGACGACGCCCTGCTCGAGGCACTTGGCCGCGATCTGCTGGGCGGCGTCCGCGTTGGGTTCCTTGGAACGGGGCTTCACGAACTCGAGCGCCATCATGGCGCCGCGCCCACGCAGCTCGCCCACGATGGGGGAGGACTCTGCCAGGGAGCCGAGCTCCTCCTTGATGATCTTCTCGATCTCGAGGGCACGGTCCGCGAGGTTCCAGTCCTCGATGGTCTCGATCGCGCCGAGAGCGGCGGCGCACGCGACGGGGTTACCGCCGTAGGTGCCGCCCAGGCCGCCACCGTGCACCACGTTCACGAGCTCCGCGCGGCCCACCACTCCGGACAGCGGCATACCGCCGGCGATGCCCTTGGCGAAGGTCACGAGGTCCGGCTCCACACCCTCGTACTCGGAGGAGAACCACTTGCCCGTGCGGGCCACGCCGGCCTGGACCTCGTCCGCGACGAAGACCGCGCCGTTGTCCTTGCACCACTGCGATAGGGCGGGCAGGAAGCCCGGGGCCGGGACGATGAACCCGCCCTCACCCTGGATGGGCTCGATCACGATCGCGGCCACGTTCTCCACACCCACCTGCTTCTCCATGAGGGTCAGGGCGCGCTTGGCGGCTTCCTCGCCCGTCATGCCCTCCGGATCGCGGAAGGGGTAGGACATGGGAACGCGGTACACCTCGTTGGCGAACGGCCCGAATCCCTGCTTGTACGGCATGACCTTGGAGGTCATGGCCAAGGTCAGGTTGGTGCGGCCGTGGTAGGCGTGGTCGAAGACCACGATCGCGTTGCGCTTGGTGTGCACGCGCGCGATCTTCACGGCGTTCTCCACGGCCTCCGAACCGGAGTTGAACAGCGCGGCGCGCTTGTCGAAGGCCCCAGGGGTCAGGGACGCGATCTTCTCGGCGACCTCCACGTACCCCTCGTAGGGGGTCACCATGAAGCACGTATGGGTGAACTTACCCACGGCCTCGCGCACCTTCTCCACAACCTTGGGCGCGGTGGCGCCCACGGAGGTCACGGCGATGCCGGAGCCCAGGTCGATGAGCTGGTTGCCGTCCGCGTCCTTGATGATGCCGCCGTCGAGCTCGTCCGCGTAGACGGGCACGGAGGAGGCGACGCCGGCCGCGACCGCCTTCTCCCGCCGCGCCGCGAGTTCCTGCGACTTGGGGCCCGGGAGGGCGGTCTTCAGATCGCGCTTCTGCTCAAGCCGGTATTCGATGTCAGCCATGTTCGGTTGCCCTTTCACTACAGCGGCACGGGGACGCGAAAACTCGATAATCGGATCCGCCCCGGAAAGCCCCGGTGATCCGGGGCTCCAGCCGAGGCGGGTCCGTGTGCGGCCGGTGCCGGGAGTTCGGACCCTCGTGGGGCCCTCCTCCCGTCAGGCGGGCGCGGGCGTGCTCAGGCCCAGGGCGAGGGCATGCCCATGTACTGCACGGTGGTGTACTCCTCGATGCCCTCGGCGCCGCCCTCACGGCCCAGGCCCGATTCCTTGACGCCGCCGAACGGCGCCGCGGCGTTGGAGATCACACCCACGTTCATGCCCAGCAGGCCGTACTCGATGCGGTCGCCGATGCGCAGGGCACGCGAGATGTCCTCGGTGAACACGTAGGACGCCAGGCCGTACTCGGTGGCGTTGGCCAGGCGGACGGCGTCGTCCTCGTCCTTGAACGTGATCACGGGGGCCACGGGGCCGAAGATCTCCTCCTTGAACACGCGGCACTGCTCGGTCACGCCGGTCAGCAGGGTGGGCTCGAAGAAGTACCCCGGTCCGTCCACGGCCTTGCCGCCCACGACGGCCTCGGCGCCGTTGTCGAGCGCGTCCTGGACGAATTCGGTGACGCTGTCACGCGCCTTCTTCTCGACCAGGGGACCCACGGTGGTGTCCTCCTCGAGACCGTTGCCGGGCTTGAGGGCGTCGAGCTTCTCCGCGAACTTCTTGGAGAACTCGTCCGCGACGGACTCGTGCACCAGGAAGCGGTTGGCTGCGGTGCACGCTTCACCCATGTTGCGCATCTTGGCGGCCATGGCGCCATCCACGGCCTTGTCCAGGTCCGCGTCCTCGAACACGATGAACGGGCCGTTGCCGCCCAGTTCCATGGAGGTACGCAGCACGCGGTCCGCAGCGGTCTTCATGAGCTGCTTGCCCACCGGGGTGGAGCCCGTGAAGGAGATCTTGCGCAGCCGGGGATCCTCCATGATGGGCCCGGAGACGTTGGACGCGGACGCGGAGGACACCACGTTGAGCACACCCGCGGGGATGTCGGCCTCGATCATGAGCTTCGCGAAGAACTGTGAGGTCAGCGGGGTCAGGCGCGCGGGCTTGAGGATCATGGTGCACCCGGCGGCCACCGCGGGGGCCACCTTGCGGGTGGCCATGGCCAGCGGAAAGTTCCACGGGGTGATCAGCAGGCACGGGCCCACGGGCTTGTGGGTCACGATCATCTTGAGGTTGCCCTCGGGGGTGTCCACGTAGCGCCCGTAGTGACGCACGGCCTCCTCGGAGAACCAGCGCAGGAACTCGCCGCCGTAGACGACCTCGCCCTGGGACTCCTTGAACGGCTTGCCCATCTCCAGGGTCATCAGCAGTGCGAGATCGTCCTTGTGCTCCTGGACGAGGTCGAACGTCCTGCGTAGGATCTCGGAACGCTCGCGAGCGCTCGTGCGGGCCCAGGACTCCTGGGCGTTCGCGGCGGCGTCCATGGCCGCGCGCGAGTCCTCCTCGGTCGCGGAGGCTAGCGTGGCCAGCACCTCGCCGGTCGCGGGATTCTCGACGTCGAACGTCCCGCCGTCGGAGGCATCTCGCCACTCGCCGTTGATCAGGAGGCCCTTGGGTGTGGCCTCGAGGACTTCTGAAACCCGGTCTTTGATGCTCATCTGGTTCCTTTCTGGGAACTCCACTCGGCGTGGTCCGGTGCAGTCTCGAACTCGTGGGACATAGCTCCCTTCCTCCATGGTATGCCCGGCCGCAACGGTGCGATCAGCGGCTGCGGGTTCGTGACTCGCTCGCTGCCACGAGCCGCTCCTCGGCGTCCGCGCCGGGGGCGATCCCGCGCGGGATGCGCAGCATGAAGATCAGCCCCAGGACCCACCACAGCGCGAAGATCACGTAGGGGGCGGTGCCCAACCCCGCGGGCATCCCGGGCAGATACAGCACAGCGAGTCCCAGGCAGAGCACTACGGACAGCACACCGATCACCACACCGCCGTGGTGCTTCCCGCCGATCCGGTAGGGCCGCTCCATCTCCGGTTCGCGGCGTCGCAGGATCACGAACACGATCGACACCAGCAGGTACGCCACCACGATCGAGGGCGAGCCGGAGTCCACGAGCCAGCCGAGCATCTCGGTGCCGAAGAACGGGGCGATGAAGGACAGCGCCCCCACGAACAGCAGGGCATTGGAGGGGGTCCCGTACTTGGGGTGCAGCTTGGCGAACCAGCGGGGCAGCATCCGGGAGTTGCCCAGGGCCCAGAGCAGACGTGAGGCACCCATGAGCAGGGAGTTCCAGGACGTGAGGATCCCGGCCAGGCCACCGGCAAGCAGCACGTTGGCCATGGCGCCCGAGGTGAAGAGGTTGCCGAACGCGTCCGCCACGGCGATGTCCGCGTTCGCGAGGTCATGTGCGGACATCGCCGAGGACGTGGTGAGGATGACCATCACGTACCACGCGGTCGCTATCAGCACGGAGGTGACGATCGTGCCGCCCAGTTTCTTGGGCGGCAGGTGCATCTCCTCGGAGACCTGCGGGATCACGTCGAAGCCCACGAACAGGAACGGGACCACCACGAGCACCAGGGAGAACCCGGAGACACCGTTGTGGAAGAAGGGCTCCATGTTCTGTTCCGAGCCGCGCGTGAACGCGCCGAAGACCATCATGAGTCCCACGATCGCCAGGAAGATGATCACGAAGACCTGCGCCGTGGACGCCTGCTTCACACCGCGTAGGTTGATCCACGTGATCACCACGGCGCTGAGCGCACCCACGAGCGCCCACGTGAGGTTCACCTCGAATCCGGCGATCGTCCACAGCGGGACGTGGCTGAGGTTCGGGAAGATGTACTCCACGGTGCGAGGTACGGCCACGGCCTCGAACGCCACGATCGTGATGTACCCGACCGTGATCGCCCACGAGCCGATGAACGCCCACCTGGCACCCATGCCCCGCAGCAGGTAGTTGTGCTCACCGCCCGCGGCGGGCATCGCGGCCACGAGTTCGCCGTACACCAGGCCCACCACGGCCATGATCGCCCCGCCGGCCACTATGGCGAGCACCGCGCCCATGGTCCCGGCGTCGTTCAGCCAGCCTCCCGTGAGGACCACCCAGCCGAAGCCGATCATGGCCCTCACACCCAGGGCGATGGCGTCCAGCCGCCCCAGGACCTTCTTGAACCCTGCGCCGTGCTCCGGGAGATGGCGTTCGTGTGTCATGCATGCCGTCCTGGGATGTCGAGGAGGTCGAGGTTGTTGCGCTCCATTGTCCGCGCGGACGGCGCCCCCGGGGCTTATGTGCGAGTTCGTGTCATCGACAGCAGGCGGAGGACGACGGCGCTGGGTCCCCTTGGCCGCGGAAGCAGCGGCGTCGTGGGCAGCGGACGACGGTGCTGGGTCCCCTTGGCGGTGGGAGTGGCGGCGTCGTCGGTGGGCAGCAGGTCCCGGCAGAGAGGGGAATGACGGCGCGGGGTGGGGGGCAGGTGTCATGAAGTCTCGCCCTCGGTGAACGCTATGTCGTGAGAGTGTGGCGGGGCATACGCTGACAGCATGGCTTACGCAACAATCAACCCTGCAACGGGTGAGTCCCTCAAGAAGTTCGACACCGCCACGGATCAGGAGATCAAGGACGCCGTCCAGCGTTCCGCCAAGGAGTACTCCTCCTGGCGCAATGTCCCGGTGGCCGAGCGCGCTCAGCTGATGCACAAGATGGCGGAGCTGTACCGCGAGCGTCAGGACGAGCTCGCCGCGATCCTCACGGAGGAGATGGGCAAGCCGGCCGCGCAGGCCGCGGGCGAGGTCCAGATCGTCGCCGCGATCTACGACTACTACGCGGACAACGCGGAGGAGTTCATGAAGGGCCGCAGCCTGACCCCCTCCACCGGGGGAGAGGCCCGTGTGGTCCTGGACTCCACGGGTGTCCTGCTGGGCATCATGCCGTGGAACTTCCCGTACTACCAGGTGGCCCGTTTCGCGGCCCCCAACGTGATGCTGGGCAACACCATCCTGCTCAAGCACGCCGGTAACGTCCCGCAGTCCGCGCTGGTGCAGGAAGAGCTGTTCCACGAGGCGGGCTTCCCCGAGGACGTCTACATCAACGTGTTCGCGTCCAGCGACCAGATCGCGGAGATCATCATCCCGGACCCCGCCGTCCAGGGTGTGTCCCTCACGGGCTCCGAGCGTGCGGGTGCCTCCGTGGCTGCGACCGCCGGCAAGAACCTTAAGAAGGTTGTGCTGGAGCTGGGCGGTTCGGACCCCTTCATCGTGCTCGACGATAAGAACGTGGAACGCACCGTTAAGCAGGCCGTGAATGGGCGCATGAACAACAACGGCCAGGCGTGCACCAACGCCAAGCGGTTCATCGTGCTCGAGGACGCGTACGAGACCTTCGTGGAGAACTTCGCGGAGGCCGTGCAGGGGATCACCCCGAGCGATCCCACGGACGAGAAGACCTTCCTGGGCCCGCTGTCCACCGTGTCCGCGCGTGACGAGATCATGGAGCAGGTCCAGGACGCCGTGGACAAGGGTGCCACGGTGCTGGCCGGCGGCAAGAAGCTGGACAAGCCCGGTGCTTGGATGGAGGCCACGCTGCTCGCGGACGTGACCCCCGAGATGCGCGCCTACGCCGAGGAGATCTTCGGCCCGGTAGCTGTGGTCTACAAGGTAAAGGACGTGGACGAGGCCATCGAGCTGGCCAACTCCTCCTCGTTCGGTCTGGGCGGTTCCGTGTTCGGCGCCGACGAGGCAGAGGCCCTGGAGGTCGCCAAGCGTGTGGACTCCGGCATGGTGTTCGTCAACGAGGTCACCGGCACCGCTCCGGACCTGCCCTTCGGCGGCGTCAAGCGCTCCGGTGTGGGCCGTGAGCTCGGCCCGTTCGGCATCGAGGAGTTCGCCAACAAGAAGCTGCTGCATACCCCCAAGAAGTAATTCCCGCGCGGCCGGGTTCCACGTCCGGGACGCGGCCCTGTACGACGACGTCGCCCCCGCACCGAGAAGGTGCGGGGGCGACGTCGTACCGGGAGAAGGCGGACCCTAGTGCCGCAAGGTCCTTGGCCTTGGTCTCGGGCAGGATGGAGGCGACCACGGTGGAGACCACCAGCAGCAGGCACACGTGCAGCGAGAACATGCCCGCCGAGTACTGCGTGCTGATCCAGTTCTGCAGGTACGGGGCGGTGCCACCGAAGATGGCCACGGCCACCGCGTACGGGAAGGCCATGCCCACGGTGCGTACGCTCGTGGCGGGCAGGAACAGGGAGAGGAACATCTGGCCCACCATGGCGTTGAGCGGGAAGAACAGCAGCAGCGGCACCAGATTGCCGATGATCAGCGACGGACGCTGGCCCCAGATGTCGGAGAGCTTGCCCCACAACGGCAGGGAATGATCAGGACCACGTTGGCCAACAGGCTCGCCTGCAGGGCGGTGGCCTGGGGGTTGAAGATCTCACGCGCGCAGTAGCTGGAGAACGTTGCGTAGCTGCTTCAGTCGTACCACTCGAGTGCGTTGCCGATACCGGTGTTGATGAGTGTTTTCCTGGAGGAGACCGCCGGGCCACCGGGGTTGGTCTCGGTGGCTATCGCAGAGGAAGCAGCGGGAGTAGACATGTCGTTCATCCTGAGAGGTGAGGGCGGGTCAGATCAGCCCTGTCAAGTCGTCACTGCGGGCAACAGCCATGCAGCGTGCTAGCCGCTCTGCATGATGTGATACAAATAACCAACTGTGTGACATAAATTTCTACAATTTTGGGTCGCTTTAATCGATCTTATTTCAACTCGGGTGTCCGGACGTCTCGGTTACGACTTGGCACCGGACGGTCCTCGCACTCATCATGGGGCGTTGGGAGCCGCGGTCGGGTCCGGGAGTACGTCCGTCCCACGGGTCGCATGCCGCCATCCTGGGACGGCTGAACGGCACCGCCCGCGCCGCCACCCCGGCGCCACCCGTGCCACGAGCCCAGGAAACAGAGGACCCATGCTGAGCAACGGCCACATCAAGAGCGAGCTCTCCCCCCAGGATCAGGAACTGATCAGTTTGCTGCAGTGGGCGCCGCGCATCACGTGGGGGGAGGCGGCCGAGATCCTGGGCGCGCACGCCACCACGCTCGCCGGCCGGTGGGAGAAGCTGGAACGTTCGGGCATCGCGTGGATCACGGCGCAGGTCAACCTCTCGGACACCCGCAACCAGCTCAGCTTCATCGAGATCTCGTGTGATCCGGGAGGGTGGGCTCACGTGGTGGACACCTTCACCGCGATGCCCGAGGTGATCTCCGTGGAGGCGTTCGCGCCGTCCCCGGACCTGGGGTTGACCGTGCTCAGTCACGACCTGGAATCGCTGTCCCGTTTCGTGGAGGAACAGATCTCGCAGGTGCCGGGCGTGGCCAAGGTGCAGCTCATGCTCTCGTCACGCCTGCACCGCGCGGGCGACAAGTGGCGACTGGACCGGCTCAGCGACGAGCAGCGCGCCACGGCCCAGGCGTGGACCTCCGCCGAACAGGCCGCCCTGCCCACCTCAACCACCGCGCTCGGGGAGGACCAGCGCCCGGTGATCGAGGCCCTCATGCGTGACGGCCGCGCGAGCGCCGCGGAGATCGCCCGCAGCACGGGGCTGCACCCGGCTACGGCCCGGCGCTACCTGCAGAAGGTCCTGGCCTCCGGGCTATTGAGCATCCGCTGCGACCTGGTGCAGGGGCTCTTGTCCTCCCCCGTGACCGCGCAGTGGTTCATGCGTTTGAATGCTTATCGGCACGAGGACGCGGCCGAGGCACTCGCGAAGGACCCACGCACCCGCGTGGTCTCCTCCATCACGGGGCGCTCCAACATGATGGTGGTTATGTGGCTCTCCTCCGTGGGGGAGATCATCGAGGCCGAGCAGGCCATCCAGAGTCTCGTCTCGGACGTGGAGATCCAGGAATCGGTGATCTCCCTGCGCCCGCTCAAGCGCATGGGCTGGGTCCTGGAGAACGAACGTAACGCCACCAGGACCTTCGTGGCCCCGCACCTGCACCTGAGCTGAGCGCGCGTCGGTCTGCGCGGTCGCGGGGTACGACGCCGCAGGGTCGCCCGCCCGGACGACGTCGCCCGGGGACGCACGCGGGCGACGTCGCCCGTGGGACGTGCGTGAGCGTCGTCGTTGTGCCCCGCGCTGTCAGTCCGCGCGCTGGTAGCGGATCTGGGCGCCCACCACGGTGGCCTCGACCACGGTGTCCTTCACGACCTCGGCGTCCTCGGAGAAGATGTCGCGGTCCACGCTCACGAAGTCCGCGAGCATCCCCGGGGCCAGGCAGCCCTTGAGGTTCTCCTCGTAGGACGCGCGGGCCACCGCGTGGGTGTAGTAGTACACGGTCTCGGCGCGCGGGAGCCGCTCGTGGGGCTGCCACCCGCCCTCGGGCGCCCCGTCCCGGGTGCGGGTGATGGCCGCGTGGATGCCCTGGAACGGGTTGGGGTCCTCTACGGGGCCGTCGGAGCCGAACACGAGCTCGGCGCCGGCCTCGCGCAGACTGTTCCACCCGTAGGCTACGAGGTCGCGCTCGGCCAGGAAGTCGTTCATAGGGATGTCCGCCGTGCAGTGCATGGGCTGCATGGACGCGGTGACTCCCAGCTCACGGAACCGGGGGACGTCCGAGCGCTTCATGTACTGGGCGTGCTCCACGCGCTGGCGCAGGCCGAAGACCCGGGCGATCGACTGACTCTTGGCGAACGCGTCCAGCACCTCCGTGGTGGCCTGGTCGCCGATCGCGTGGACGGCCGTGGCAATCCCGGCGGACGCCGCCAGACCGATCCAGTGCTCGAGCTCGTGCGGGGACGTGACCGTCATGCCGTGGTTCTCGGTGCCCGGCCACGCCTCGGACATGTGGCACGTGTGCGAGCCCAGGGCGCCGTCCGCGAAGAGCTTGAGCGGGCCGATCGAGATCCACTCGTCCCCGGAGGCCGTGCGGATCCCGCGCCGGATGAAGTCGTGGACCTGTTCCTGGCGCAGCACCTTGTGGATGCGGATGTCCAGCTCGCCGCGTTCGCGCAGCTTCTGGTACGCGTACAGGCAGTCCGCGCCGTCGATGTCGTGGATGGATGTGATGCCCCGCTTGAGCAGCTCACGCTGACCCAGGGGCAGGTAGTCGTCGATGTTGCCGGAGACGTCCGACTGCATGAGCCCGTCCCGGATGGGGATGGCCGCGGCCTCCCGGATCACGCCGGTGAGCTCACCGTGCTCGTCCCGCACGAACTCGCCGCCGTCAGGGTCCTTGACGTTCCGGTCCAGGCCCAGCTCCTGCAGCGCCTTGGAGTTCAACCACAGGGTGTGCCAGTCCAGGGACCCCAGGGCCACGGGGATATCCGGGGCCACGGTGTCCAGCGCGTGGCGGTCCGGCAGCTCGGGGACGTCCCACGCGTTGACGTTCCACTGCCCGCCGAAGATCCACGTGATGGACTCGTCCGCCATGCCTCGCTCCACGAACGGGCGTAGCACCTCGAGCGCGGACTCCAGGGACGTGCAGTGGCGCATGTCCGGCTCGATGAGGGAGCGGGAGTACATGGCCGAGTGGATGTGGCCGTCGCCCATGCCCGGGAGCACGTAGGTGCCGCCGAGATCGGTACGTTCGGTGCCGAGCGGCGCGAGATCCTTGAGCCGCTGGTAGTCGCCCACGGCCACGATGCGGTCGTCGGAGGTCAGGATGGCGTCCGGATGGGGCATGTCGTGGGAGTGCCACTGGGCCTGGGGAGTCCATCCGGTGGCCGGATTCATGGCGTGCACCGTGGCGTTGTGGAAGAGGCGGAACATGGAACGGGCTCCTAACGGCCGGCCCCGGCGCCGACACAGTTGTGTGATGGTGCGCCGACCCCCGCGACGGCGCCCCCACGAAGCGGGGTGCAAGGATCGGGCAACCGCGGTCCTCGATCCATCAGTCTAGGTCGCAGCGGATACAGCCCGGCAGAACGACGGCGCCGGGCCACAGAATTGTTGACACCGGCGCCATGGCGTTCGGGCGAACCGATCAGGCGTTCATGGCCTTCTTCAGGGTGGTGGCGAGGATCTCCACACCCTTGCGGATCTCGCCATCGGTGGGGTGGCAGAAGGACATGCGCACCTCGTACTCACCGCGGCAGTCCGTGTAGAACGCGTCCATCAGGGCCTGGGACCACTTGCCGTACAGCATGCGGTACTCGTCCAGCACGGAACTCCAGTCGTACTTCTCGAGGCACCCGGCGACCACTTCCTGAGCGAAGTCCGAGGGATTGAGCACAGGGGCCTCGCTCTGCAGACCCAGGATCGTGGCGAGCGAATCGGGGGCCACGGTCCAGCCCACGCGCAGACCCGGCGTGAACATCTTGGACGCCGAGCCCAGGTAGACCACGTTCTCGTCGTCCGCGCGCCTGGCACGGGCAGTCTGACCCTCGAAGCCCAGCAGGCGATAGGGGTTGTCCTCCGCGATCAGCACGTGGTGCGCGGCGCTGACCTCACAGATCCGGTCGCGGCGCTGCTGCGGCATCATGGTCCCGCCCGCGTTCTGGAAACTCGGGATGGTGTACAGGAACTTGATGCGCCGGTCCTGGGACTCGAGCTCCTCGATGGTCTCCTCGAGTTCGTCCGGGGTCAGCCCCTCGTGGTCGATCGCCACGTGGACGACCTCCGCCTGGGCGCCCGCGAACACGGCCATGGCGCCCGAGTAGGAAGGCGCTTCCGCGAGGATGACGTACCCCCGGATCGATCATCACGCGGGCGAGGGTGCCCAGACCGTTCTGGGAACCGGTGGTCACGAGCGCGTTCTCACGCTTGAACGCCACGCTGTACGCGTGCGCCCGCTCGCTGCGCAACCTCGCGGCCCACGGTCAGGTGCGCGGCGTGTCCTTCAATCTGCCCGACGCTCCCGTGACCACCTACGGGTGCCTCGCGTTCCTGATCCTGCTGAGCCTGTACATCATGTTCGGCATGACCAACCCGCACTGGTACTACAGCCTCATCGCGGGCATCGTGATCCTCGTGGGCACCGACATCGGCTACGAGATCTCCACGCGTCACGTGGCCAAGCACGGCCTGTCCGAGCTGGGGCGCTCGCACCCGTCCGAGCACGACAAGATCGGCACCGACGTGCGCTGAGCGACGTCGCCCGCGGCACCCCGCGCCGTCGGCGCCGAACACCGCGCCCTGCCGCTATGGTGGGGGTCCGAGTGAACTGAGCAGTCGAACGACGAGGGACGCCATGGACAACGTGAACAACTTGCCGTCCGCCACAGTGGACGAGATCCCGGCGGGCGCACCCATCCTGGACGTGCGCGAACAGGACGAGTGGGATGCCGGGCACATCGACGGTGCCCAGCACCTGCCGCTGTCGCAGCTCGCGGAGCGCACGGACGAGGTCCCGCTGGACCAGGACGTCTACGTGATCTGCCGTTCCGGCGGCCGCTCGCTGCGCGCCACCGCGTACCTCGCGCAGTACGGGTACGACCCCGTCAACGTGGTGGGCGGCATGGGCGCGTGGGCGGACGCGGAGAAGCCCATCGTGTCCGAGACCGGGGAAACGGCGCGCGTTCTGTGAACGCAGCACTGTCCGGCGTGGCCTCGGGTCCTGTGGACCCGGGGCCATGCGCTCGTGAGTACGCCTTCCTGGGCCCCGAGGGCACGTTCACCGAGGCGGCACTGAGGCAGGTCCCGGGGGTCGACGACGCCGCGTGCACCCCCATGAGCTCCGTCCCGGCCGCGCTCGCGGCCGTTCGAGAGGAACGTGTGGACGCCGCCGTGGTGCCCATCGAGAACTCGGTGGAGGGCGGCGTGACCGCCACGCTCGACGACGTCTCCTTCGGTGCCGAACTGCGGATCCTGCGCGAGATCCTGGTGCCCATCCAGTTCGTCCTCGTGGCCCCGCCGGGCGTGAGCCTGTCCGACGTCCACGCCGTGGCGACCCACAGTCACGCCTGGGCGCAGATCCGCGGCTGGGTCGAGCAGAACCTCCCAGGCGTGAGCTACGTCCCCGCGTCCTCCACGGCGGCCTCGGCCATGGACATGTTGGACGGCACGGGCGGGGTGAGCACCGAGGGCCTGGGCTACGACGCCGGCGTGTGTTCCCCCGTGGTCGTGCAGCGCCACCCCGAGCTGAACGTGCTGGCCGAGGACATCGGGGACAACGAGCACGCAGTCACGCGTTTCGTGCTCGTGGCCCGCCCAGATGCACCCATGCCCGAGCCCACCGGGGCGGACAAGACGTCCCTGGTGATCCCGCTGTGGGAGGACCGTCCCGGGGCGCTGCTGGAGATCCTCGAGCAGTTCGCCACGCGCGGGGTCAACCTGACCCGCATCGAGTCCCGCCCCACGGGCACCCACCTGGGCGACTACTTCTTCTCGGTGGACATCGACGGCCACATCCGGGAGGACCGGGTCTCCGAAGCCCTCATGGGTGTGCGCCGGATCTGCCCCCGCACCCGGTTCCTCGGGTCCTACCCCCGCGCCGACGGGCGCGCGGTCCACGTGGCCAAGCACTACAGCGACGCCGCCTTCATCCAGGCCCGTTCGTGGGTCAACAACCTGAAAGGACATTGACGTCCATGGAGATCGAGGGCTGGAGTCAGACACTGACAGCCGGGCCGTTGCTGCTGATCGCGGCGGCGGCCATCGCAGTGTTGTTGGTGCTGATCATCACATTCCGCGTGCACGCCTTCCTCGCGCTGATCATCATCTCGGCGCTCACGGCGTTCGCCACGGGCATCCCCACCTCCCAGGTGGTGCCCGTCCTGCTCTACGGTTTCGGTAATACGCTCGCCAGCGTGGCGCTGCTCGTAGGGCTGGGAGCCATGCTGGGCCGCTTGCTCGAGACCTCGGGCGGCGCCCAGGTGCTCGCGGACCGACTCATCCGCGCGTTCGGGGAGAAGCGCGCGCCGCTGGCCCTGGGTGTGGCCTCCCTACTGTTCGGCTTCCCCATCTTCTTCGACGCCGGTCTGGTGGTCATGCTGCCCGTGGTCTTCTCGGTCGCACGCCGACTGGGCGGCAGCGTGCTCACGTACGCGCTGCCCGCCGTGGGCGCGTTCTCCGTGATGCACGTGTTCCTGCCGCCCCACCCGGGTCCGGTCACCGCCGCTACGTTCTTCGAGGCGAACGTGGGCTACATCATCCTGGTGGGCCTGATCTGCGCGATCCCCACGTGGTACGTCTCCTCCTACCTGTTCGGCAAGTTCTCGGGGCGCCGGATCAAGCTCCCGGTCCCCGCGATCCTGGGCCAGGCCGAGGACGTCCGCAACCCTCCTGCGGTGGGCACCGTGGTGGCCATGCTGCTGCTGCCCATGCTGCTGATCTTCCTCAACACCGGCCTGGGCACGCTCGCCAAGTCCGGAGCGGTCTCCGAGGAGACCTCGTCCCAGGCGTGGTTCGAGCTGCTGCGCGCGATCGGTGAGACGCCCATCGCCCTGACGCTCACGCTCATCATCGCCGCGCTGACCATCGGCAAAGCCCGAGGGGTGAGCGGTTCCGCGATCGAGAAGACGTTCGAGTCCGCCCTGGGCCCCGTGTGCTCGGTCATCCTGATCACCGGCGCCGGCGGCATGTTCGGCGGTGTGCTGCGCACCTCCGGGATCGGCAACGCCCTCGAGGACGTGCTCGCGGACCTGGGCATCCCCCTGATCATCGCGGGCTTCCTGATCGCCGCGGTCATGCGCGTGGCGCAGGGTTCCGCCACGGTCGCGCTGACCACGGCCGCGGGTCTGATCGCCCCGGCGGTGCTGGCCGCCGACTACAACGTGGTGCAGCTCGCGGCCATGGTCGTGGCCGTGGCCGCCGGTTCCGTGGTGCTCTCCCACGTCAATGACTCCGGGTTCTGGCTCGTGGGCCGGTTCCTGGAGATGGACGTGCGCACCACGTTCAAGACCTGGACGGTGCTCGAGACCATCATCGGTGTGCTGGGCTTCACGATCGCCGCGGTGATCTTCGGACTCGCAGGCGCGGTCTGAGCCGGCGCGGTGCGTGGCGCCTGTGCAGGGCGTGGCGCCCGTGCGGCACATGATGCCCGCGCGGCGTCGTCGGCCCTGAGGCCCGCATGAACGAACGGCCCGGTCCCTCCGAGAGGAGGGACCGGGCCGTTCGCGTGCGGATCAGTCGGCCTGGGTCGGTGGCACGCGGACCTGCAGGGACTTGTGGTGCATGGTGGTCTCGAACGCCTTGATCCGCCCCAGGGGATCGCCGTCCACCTGGTACTCGATGGGTTCGTGGAACTCCACCCGGACCTTCTTGCCGCTGCGGTAGTCGATCACGGGCAGCTCGTGGCGGTGGCGGAACGCGACCTTGGCAACCATGCCCAGCCAGCCCACGAGCGAGCGCGGGGTCATCACCACGAGGTCCAGCACGCCGTCGTCGATCTTGGCCTCCGGCACCAGGACCAACCCGGCGGTGAGTTCGCCGCAGTTGCACACCATCACGGAGCGCACGAGCTTGGACTCCCAGGGGCCGTCGTCGATGCTGTAGCGCGCCCAGCGGGGCCGGTTGAACAGGTGCCGGAAGCCGGCTTCGCCGTAGGCGGCCCACCCCACGAGGTCCTTGAGGTCGTCCTTGGTGTCGGCCATGATCTGGGCGTCGAAACCCGCGCCGCCCATGACCAGGAAGCGGTGGTCCTCGGTGCGGTCGTCGTCCGTCTCGAGGTGCACGGCCACGGTGTCGATGGCCTTCTGGGACCCGAACAGCGCCACGTCCACGGAGTGGTGCGGGTCCGCGAGGTCCGCCTTGAGGTTGCGCGCCAGCAGGTTGCCGGTGCCCAGCGGCACGAGCCCCAGCGGGATGTCCCCGCCGGCCAGCGACTCGCCCACGGCACGGATGGTGCCGTCACCGCCCGCGGCGAGCACGACGTCCGCGCCCTCCTCGACGGCGCCGCGGGCCATGGAGAACCCGGGATCGTCCACTTCTGTCTCGTAGAAGACGGGATCCGCCCAACCACCCTTGCGGCACGCGATGATCACCGCGTCCCGTGCTGCGTCTGCCTGGGCCTTGATGGGGTTGATCACCACGGCCACTCGCTGGGGTTCCACTGTGTGCTGCGGCACGGGAGTCCCCTTCCTGGATCGTTCGAAAGGCGGCTGTCGGACGCGGCCAGTCTACTGGCGCGCGGGCCGGGCGCCGCCTCCACGTCGGATCGCGCACCCGTGCGTTTCGTTGGATACCCTGGACGGGTGATCGACATCAACGACCTGCGCGCCGACCCTGAGACCTACCGTGCTTCCCAGACCGCCCGGGGGGCGGACGCGGGACTGGTGGACCGCATCCTGGAGGCGGACTCCCGGCGGCGCGGGGCGATCACCGACTTCGAGTCCCTGCGCGCGGAGCAGAACGCGTTCGGCAAGAAGGTGGCCAAGGCCCAGGGTGAGGAGAAGCAGCAGTTGCTCGCCCAGGTCAAGCAGCTCGCCGCGGACGTCAAGGCCGCCCAGGCGGAGGCAGACGCCGCCCAGCTCACCCAGCAGGAGCTCGTGGCCCAGTTCCCCAACCTGATCGTGGAGGGCATCCCATCCGGCGGCGAGGACGACTTCGTCCTGTTGCGCACCGAGGGCACCCCGCGCGACTTCGAGGCCGAGGGCTTCGAACCCCGGGACCACCTGGAGCTGGGGGAGTTGCTGGACGGGATCGACATGGAACGCGGGGCCAAGGTCTCCGGCTCGCGCTTCTACTTTCTCAAACGGGACGTCGCCCGCCTCGAGACGGCCCTGTTGCTCGCGGCCCAGGACCTCGCCCTGGACAACGGGTTCATCCCCATGTCCACGCCCAACCTGGTGCGCCCGGCCATCATGAACGGCACGGGATTCGACGTGGAGCACGACGACGAGATCTACCGCGTGGGCAAGGACGACCTCTACCTCGTGGGCACGTCCGAGGTCGCGCTCGCGGGCTACCACGCGGATGAGATCCTGGACCTCAGCGACGGGCCGCTGCGCTACGCCGGCTGGTCCTCGTGCTACCGCCGCGAGGCCGGCTCCGCGGGCAAGGACACCCGCGGGATCATCCGCGTGCACCAGTTCAACAAACTCGAGATGTTCGTCTACTGTCACCCCGAGGACGCCGCCGCCGAGCATGAGCGGTTGCTCGCGTGGGAGGAGCAGATGTTGCGGGCGTGTGGGCTGAGCTACCGCGTGATCGACACCGCGGCCGGGGACCTCGGGACCTCCGCGGCCCGCAAGTTCGACTGCGAGGCGTGGATCCCCACCCAGGGCAAGTACCGTGAGCTGACCTCCACATCCAACTGCACCACATACCAGGCGCGCCGGCTCAACATCCGGGAACGCCTGCCTGAGACCACGGACGCCCAGGGCAGGACCAAGAAGGGCGGGACCCGCGCGGTAGCCACGCTCAACGGGACGCTCGCCACGACCCGCTGGCTCGTGGCGATCCTCGAGACTCATCAGCAACAGGACGGTTCCGTGGTCGTCCCCGAGATCTTGCGCCCGTACCTGCGCGGCCAGGAGGTCCTGCGCCCGGTCGAGTGACGCACATCCCCCGGGAACTTCACGCTCCCGTCACCGGGCGGTCCATCGCAAGACATGCATCGATGGTGATGTGACACCATGACTGTCATGACTGATATCCAGGCCGGCATCGATGACCGGCACACCGAGGAGAAGGCGCAGAGTGCTGCAGCGGCGTTCGCGCCCATGAAAATGCAGACCCCCCGTTCGAGTTCCTGGACCAGGGAAGAGGGCGTCCGGTACCTCGTGGCGCTGGACGTGGACGGGACCCTCGTGGACCACGACGGCCACATGTCCCGCGGCGTGAAGGACACCCTGCGCGCCGTCGTGGGCGCCGGCCACCACGTGGTGATCGCCACGGGCCGTTCCAAAGGCGCCGCGCTGCCCGTGATCCGCCAGGGCCACATCCACTCCGGGTTCGCGGTGTGCTCCAACGGGGGCGTGACCCTGCGATTGGACCCGCAGCTCGAGCAGCGCTACGAGATCACCGACCGCGTGAGCTTCGACCCCTCCAACGCGCTGCGGGCGCTGTCCAGCAAGCTGCCCACCGCCAAGTTCGCCCTCGAGGGCGTGGATGGGCAGTTCTACTCGACCGAACGCTTCCAGGACTCGTCCTTCGGGATCGAGGCCGTGGGCGTGGACCTTCAGGAGCTCTCCGAGATGCCCGCGGTGCGGCTCGTGGTCTACAGCGCCACGGACGCCCCCGGGGACTTCGCCCAGGCCATCGAGCAGGCCGGTCTGCACGGCGTCGCCTACTCCGTGGGCTGGTCCTCGTGGCTCGACGTCGCCGCGAACGGCGTCTCCAAGGCCAGCGCTTTGGAGCAGATCCGCAAGCAGCTGGACGTGGACCCCGCGCACACCGTGGCCATGGGGGACGGGCGTAACGACATCGAGATGCTGCAATGGGCCGCGCGCGGTGTGGCCATGGGTCAGGCCCCGGACGAGGTCGAGCAGGTCGCCCGCGAGGTCACCGGCAGCGTGTACGACGACGGCGCCGCGGCCATCCTGCGCACGCTGCTCTGAGCGGGACGTCCGGTTCGGGAAATGCGCGGCGTCGTGGCCGGGTTGCCCGGTGCGGAACTGCGATACTGGAACCGTGTTCGTCCTGACCCTGACCCAGCGTGTGGCGGACGCGTCCCGCCCCGACCCCGCCATGGACCACGAACTGTGTCGGCGCCTGCGTGACGTGCCCGCGCGCGCCCCGTTCCAGCCCATGGCGCCGGGTGAGGTGCGCGGTCTGACCGAGGACGCCCACGCTGCGGTCGCGGCGGCCATGATCGCCGTGCGCGAGGACCGCTATGCGGTGGGCATCGGCGTGGGGGACGTGTTCCTCACGCGCGTGGACCACGAGGACGGCCGCGTGGCCGTGACCGCCGAGGGGCCGGGCATGAACCACGGTCACCTCGCTGCGCAACCGGGCCGTGACACCGAGCGGGCGGCCGTGCGGGTCAGCGCGGTGGACGCGACGGCCGCGGAGCAGGCCCAGGCGGTGCTCAAGCTCGTGGGCCGGATCGTGAGCGAGCGCAGCGAGGCCGAGTGGCGCGTGGTGGACCTGCTGGTCCCCGGAGCCAGAGGTCAGCAGAAGACCGTGGCCCAGCAGCTCGGGATCACACCCCAAGCGGTGTCCAAGGCCGTGGTGCGCTCCCTGTGGAACGAGGAGTGGCAGGCCCGTCCGGCGGCCGCGACGCTGTTGCGCCTGTGCGAGTGAGCCCTGGGCCAATGGGTACCCGCGCTATGGGCGTCCGAGGCGGTGCCCGGTCGGGGAACGGCGGCCGGGTCAGCGGTCGAACACGTCAATGCCCGCTCGCGTGAGCGGGTGGCTGCGGCGTCACCACCACGTGTCCACGGCATAACCCGCGCTCGCGAGGTCCGCTTCCAGGATGGGCAGGCACGGGGACGGCAGCCGCAGTGACCCGGCGATGTCCCGGGCGTCGAAGTACCCGGTGAGCCACGTGAAGGCGGGGTGGTCGGTGGCGAGCGCTTCGCAGCGCGCCATGATGTCCGCGACGTCCGCCTCGGGGGCGAAGACCCAGAAGGACTCGAGGTCCGTGAGCTGGAACAGCCCCACGCCGGTGCCTCCGGGCTCCGGGCGGGCGGGATCACCGGGCCGGTCAGAGGGGTCGCGGGGGACCGCGGGCTCCCCGGAACCCCACGCCCGCGCGGGACTGCGTACCCACCCGCCCGACGCCGCGGGGCCGAGTGCCGGAGCCAGGGGATCGAGTTCCCATCGCGGGGCGCGCACGAGCCAGTCCGGTGCGCTGGGCGGGAACAACGGTCCCCCCGGGGGATCGGGCCAGCGGTCCTGCCACGTGGCCCAGCTGCCCTTGTCCACCCGGTCCCAGAAGGCGTCCGCCCCGAGGTCCACGGAGACTTCCGTGACCGTGCTACGCACGTCCGTCCAGTGTTCGGGTGCCGGGTCACCGGGATCCTGCTGGGATTCCGAGGTGTAGGGGCGCGGGACGATGTCCGGGTGCAAGGACGGCTCGGGCGCCGGATCGGTTCCGGCCGCCGACAGCAGCGTGCGCACCTGACCCATGAGGTGCTCGGGGCCCAGGACCTGCGTGGACTCGGTGCCGTGGAAGACGTAGACGTGCCCGTGTTCACGTGCGTGCGGATCGAACACGGGTACCACCTTTCCGAAGCGCAGGGGACCACCGGGTTCTCGCGGCCGCGTCCCGCAGGATCATCCCACCACGGCCCGCCGACAGGCATAAGCGCCCGCGGTTCCGAGGGGCGCGGGATGCGGAGTCACCGGGCGTGGGAGTCACCGGGCGTGACCGTCATCGAACCGGTGTGCACGGGTGAGGTCCCCGTGCTCGGTGCGCACACCGACCACGGGGACCCCGGGTGGAGGGGGACGGACTCAGTCGTCCTGCTCGGCCTCCGCGGCGCTGTCGTAGTGGGACTGCTCGAAGCGCTGCTGGGCCTCCACGATGAGCCGCTCCGCGGCCTCCTTGCCGTCCCAGCCCTCGCCCTTGACCCACTTGTTGGGTTCCAGGTCCTTGTAGCGCTCGAAGAAGTGCTGGATCTCCTTCTGCTTGAACTCGTTGACGTCCTCGAGACCCTGGATCTCGTCGTAGCGCTTGTCCGTGGACACGCACAGGATCTTGGCGTCCCCGCCGGCCTCGTCCGTCATGTTGAACACGGCGATGGGCCGGGCCTCCACGATCACACCGGGGACCACGTCCACGTCCAGGATGACCATGGCGTCCAGCGGGTCGCCGTCCTCGCCCAGGGTGTTCTCGAAGTAGCCGTAGTGCGTGGGGTACTGCATGGAGGTGAAGAGTACGCGGTCCAGGCGGAGTCGACCGGTCTCGTGGTCGATCTCGTACTTCACGCGGGAATACCGCGGGATCTCGATGGTGACGTCAAGCTCCATGGTGAAACTCCTCGGGTCGTAGTGCTGTGTGCCGGGCGGTTCGCGCACCCGGGTACCGCGCGGGACAGCGCCGAGCCGCCGCGCGTTCGATCGGATGCTCCCACGATACCGGCCGTGGCCGCGCCGTAGGGCAGCGCCCGCCCGCAGCGGTCCGGTGTTCGGCGTACGACGGCGCTCGGTGCGTTGTCCGTGTCGGGCGGGTACGGGAGAATGAGGGCCATGCCCGCACCCCCACCGAGTACCTCCGCGCGTCGCCGCTCCTGGCCCCTCGCGTGTGCACTGCTCGCGCTCGCGGTGCTCGTCGCGGCAACATTCGCCGTGCCCGCGGTCGTCGCGGAGCTACGGCCGGCATGGCAGCACGCGCAGGACGCGGACGACGCCGCGGCGTCGCCCGATCCCGCTGCGGCCGGTCTGGCGGCAGCGTCCGGGACGGTGGATGCCGAGGGCGTGGCGGAGGCCCTGGACGCGGGTCTGACCGGGGCCCCGGGAACCGTGGCAGCCGCCGTGGCGGTGGCGGGGGAGGACACCGTGGTCGCGGGGCGGTCGCAGGAGCGGCCCATGGTGCCGGCGTCGAACCAGAAGGTGCTGACCGCCCTGGCGCTGGCCGCGACCGTGGACCCGTACGAACGACTGGAGACCACCGTGGTCCGGGGGGATCAGCCGCGGAAACTCGTCCTGGTGGCCGGTGGTGACACCCTGCTCGCTCCGGGCGAGGGGCGGGCGGATGCGGTCAACGGTCATGCGGGACTGGGGACGCTCGCGGAACGCACCGCGCAGGCCCTGCGACAGGACGGTCCCGATGCCGCGGCCTCCGGGCAGTGGACCGTGGAACTGGACACGGACCTGTTCGCCGGACCGGAGCTGAACCCCGCGTGGGAGGGGGAGGACATCGCCGCCGGGGAGATCACCCGTGTGGCGCCCGTGGCCCTGTATTCCCACCGGGTGCCCACCGCGGACGGCGCGGACCCGGGCTCCCGCGGCGAACGGCCCCAGGACCCCGCGGCCGCGGTCGCGCGAGAATTCGCGCGCCAGCTCGAACAGCGCCTGGGCGCCGGGGCGAGGGTCACCGTGGGAGGTGCCGCGAGTGCCCCGGAGGACGCCGTGGGGCTCGCGCGCGTGGCATCCGCGCCCGTGTCCGAACAGAGTGCCTATATGCTCGCGCACTCGGACAATTCCCTCGCCGAGAGCCTCGCGCGGGTCGCCGCGGTGGCCTCCGGACGTGAGGGCAGCGTGACGGGTGTGCAGGAGCTGATCCCGGCCGCCCTGGCCGAGCACGGGATCGACACCGAGGGCCTGCGGGCCGCGGACGCGAGCGGGATGGCGCAGCAGGACAGGGTCAGCGCCACCACACTCGCCCGCGTGGTGGACACCCTGGTCACGGATCCCCGCTACGGTCCGTACGGCCGGGGGCTGCCACTGGCGGGAGCCCAGGGAACGCTCTCGGAGCGCTTCGACGACCCGGCGGAGGCCGCGGCGCGCGGTGTCACCCGGGCCAAGACCGGGACCCTGCTGGACGTCGTGGCGCTGTCCGGGTACGTGCAACGCGCCGACGGCAGCGTGCTCGTGTACTCCCTGGTGCTCAACGGGGTCAGCGGGGACACCACCCGGGCCAAGGACACCGTGGATCGCACGGTGGCCGCGCTCGCGAGATCTGCGTGAGCCGACCACTCGCGGAACGCGCCGTGCCCCGGGAGTTTCCAGCCTCCGCCCATTCGCGTGACCGCCCGGGTGTGATTGAGTGAGCGCATGAGCCAAGAACTGACACGTCGTTCGCTCGTGGACTGGGACGCAGCCGCCCAGATCGCTGCCAAACTGACCCCGCCGGGCCCCACGCCCGGGCCGCGTGAGATGTCCCGCGCCGTGGAGTCCCTGCGCTACTTCGCACATGAATCGGTGCACCACGTCCACGCGATCACGCGTCTGGACGCCGCGGAGAACCTGCGGGACTCCACCGTGCTCGTGGTGGATCGCGCGGGCTGGGCCAAGGCCAACACGCAGACGTTCTCCGTGCTCGTCCAGCCCGTCTTCGACCGGTTGCACGCCAAGGACCCCGGCACGTTCGACGCCGCCCTGCGGGGCGTGGCGCCCACGGCCATCGCCGCGGAGATGGGGGCCCTGGTGGGTTTCCTGTCCGCCAAGGTCCTGGGGCAGTACGACCCCTACGCCGGGCTCGTCTCCGAACAGGCGGCCCGTTCCCATCCCGGGGGTCGGCTCATGTTCGTGGCACCCAACGTGTTGTGGACCGAGCACGAACTCAACGTGGCCCCCGAGGACTTCCGATTGTGGGTGTGCCTGCACGAACAGACCCACCGTGTGCAGTTCGCGGCGGCCCCGTGGCTGCGCGATCACATGCTCGAGCAGATCTCCCGCCTGGGTTCGCTGGACGCGTCCGCGTGGGATCGCCTGCGCGCCGCCGCGGCGTCGATCACGGGCCGCTCCGCCGGCCGCCCGGACGCGGGTCTGGGTCCCATGACCCATCTGCTCACGGACGCCGAACGTGACACGGTCTCCCACGTGACGGCGGTGATGTCCCTGCTCGAGGGTCACGCCAACGCCGTCATGGACGCCGTGGACTCGTCCATCGTGCCCTCCGTGAAGACCATCCGCCGCCGCTTCGACGACCGCTCCGCGACCCACGGCGCCCTGGACCGGTTCATTCGTTCCCTGCTGGGCATGGACGCCAAGATGCGCCAGTACAGCAACGGCCAGAAGTTCGTGGAGTACATCGTGGAGCGTGTGGGCATGGAGCGCTTCAACACGGTGTGGACCTCACCCGAGACCCTGCCCACCGAGGTGGAGATCCACGACCCGCAGGCCTGGATGGATCGCGTCCTGGGCTGAGCCCGGGACGTGCTCTCGGGTTTTCCCCCGGTTGTCTGTGCCAAGATGACCGTGTGAGCTCTGAAAACATCAATCAACAGATCCGGCTGTACGGTCAGCCGCTATCAGAGCGTTTTGGCGCCGTGGTGGGGGTCTACGGTATTACGCAGCGCAGGCTGGCCCAGGTCCTGGGCCTGTCCGCGCCCATGCTCTCCCAACTCATCAGCGGCAGACGCATCAAGATCGGTAACCCTGCGGTCTACGAACGCTTGGTCATGCTCGAGGACAGCGCAGGGTCCTCGGACCAGGAGGCCGTCCTGAACAGGGTGGAGGCATCCCAACCGGTGCTGTCCACGTCACAGATCCGCACGCGGATCACCACGGACACGGATGCCGTGTCCGCGCTCGCCTCGGTGGTTCCGGTGGGGGAACTGGAACGCGCCCTGGTCATGCTCGGTGACACCACCCCCGTGCTGAGCAAGGTCCTGGGGATGGCCGAGGAAACGGCGCAGCGCGCCAGGTCCGCCCAGGACTGACGGGGTGCAGCACGGACGGACCGGTCGCCTCCATCCCGTGGTCGCCCGCGCCCGGCGTGCGGTGGCCCGCGCCGTCGACCACCTACCCCGTGAGACGTCGGCCGGGGGAGCGGACGCACGTGATCCGATGCGTCCGGACCCCTCGACGACCCCGCGGGAAACAACTACCGAGCACGCGCGGGCGGGCACTGATCCCCGCCCGCCCCTCGTGCTCGTGGCATGCAGCGGTGGCGCCGATTCCCTCGCGCTCGCCGCAGCGACTGCGCACCTCGCGCGGCGCGGCCGCGTGCGGGTGGGCGCCGTCGTGGTGGACCATGGACTCCAAGAGGGCTCGGCCGAGGTGGCCCGTGACGCGGCGCGCACCGTGCGGGAGCTCGGCCTCGAGCCCGTCGCGGTCGAGCGGGTCACGGTGGTGCGCGAGCACCACGGCCCCGAGATGGCCGCGCGCCTCGCCCGCTACGGCGCCCTCAGCGATGTCGCGCGCCGAACCGGCGCTGCCGCCGTCCTGCTCGGACACACACGGGACGACCAGGCGGAGACCGTGTTGCTGGGCCTCGCCCGGGGCTCGGGAACGCGCTCGCTGTCCGGGATGCCCGAGCGGCATCATGTCGACGACGTGCTGTACCTGCGTCCGTTCCTCAACGTCACGCGCGCCGAGACCGAGACGGTGTGCGCGGCCGAGGGGCTGTCGCCATGGCACGATCCCACCAACGCGGACACTGCACTGACCCGCGCACGCGTGCGCCACGAGGTCCTGCCCTATCTCGAGTCCCAGCTGGGGCCGGGGGTGGGCAGGGCACTGGCCCGCACGGCGTCGGTACTCGGCGCCGATGCCGACTACCTGGACGAACAGGCGTCCCTGGCGTTCGACGCCGCCCTGGTGCCCGCGGCGTCGTCCGGCTCGTCGGTCGTGCTGGACGGTGCCGTCCTCCAGGGGACCCCGGCGGCACTGCGCCGACGCATGCTCGCGAAGGCATGTGTCCTCGCGGGCGGGGAGACGCCCACGTTCGAACGGTTGAGCGCGCTCGAGCAGTTCGCGCTCGGGTACGGGGCGGCCGGGCCGGTGCAGATGGCGGGTAAGGTGGCAGCGTGGCGGCACCGCTCGGACGCGACCCATGCGCGAGGGTGCCTCGAGCTGCGCGGTGAGCGCGGACCTCGCCCGCTGGAGACAAGTCCACCCACGAACGACCCCGGGAGTGCACAGTGAAGGCCGAACACGTCCACGACGACCTGAGCAACGTCCTGTTCACCAAGGAACAGATCGCGCAGAAGGTCCGTGAACTCGCCCAGCAGATCGACCGCGACTACGACGGGCGGGACGTGCTGCTCGTGGGGGTGCTCAAGGGTGCGGTGATGGTCATGGCGGACCTCATGCGCGAGCTCGAGGGGCAGTACCCCATGGACTGGATGGCGGTGTCCTCCTACGGTTCGGGCACCAAGTCCTCGGGCGTGGTGCGCATCCTCAAGGACCTGGACACGGACCTGCACGGCAAGGACGTGCTGATCGTGGAGGACGTCATCGACTCGGGCCTCACGCTGTCCTGGCTGCGCACCAACCTGGAGTCGCGCGGACCCGCCTCGGTGGAGATCTGCACGCTGCTGCGCAAACCCGACGCCGCCAAGACGGACATCGACGTGCGCTATGTAGGCTGGGACATCCCCAACGAGTTCGTGGTGGGGTACGGGTTGGACTTCGCGGAGCAGTACCGCAACCTGGACTGCATCGCCACGCTCGCACCGCACGTTTACGAGTGAGTCGCGCACGGACCCTCACGCCCAGCCAATGTCGGGCAGAGGCGTGTACCGTGGCCCAATCGTGTGCGCTGTGAAAGAACGGACCGCACGCACGGCGTCGCAGCGCCATTCGAAGCGATAGATTGTGCCATACACGTCACGGCCACCGTTCCCCACCCCTCCGCCCCATGGAGACAGGTGCACGAGCGGGCCGTGACGAAACGTGTCACGTCCATGGGAGGATCAACGGCTTGGCCACGGCAAAAAAACCCACGAGTTTCTTCAAGGGTCCACTCTTCTGGATCCTGCTGGCCATTGTGGTCCTGGTTCCCGTGGGCGCCAGCGTGTTCAGCCCCACCTCGTCCCGCGTGGACACCAACGTGGGTCTGGAACTGCTCAGGGACCACAAGGTCGACGAAGCCAAGATCTACGACGGCGAGCAGAAGGTGGAGCTCAGCCTCAGGGACGATCTGAACCGGGACGGCCAGAACCTCGGTAAGGACGTGGAGTTCTTCTACGTCCAGCCCCGCGCGGAAGACGTCGTGCGGACCATGAACGACGCCCAGTTGAGCGGCTTCACGGACCAACCCGTGGAGAACAACTGGTTCCTGTCGCTCGTACGCTTCCTGCTCCCGTTCCTGATCATCCTGGGTATCTTCTGGTTCATCTTCGCCCGCATGCAGACCGGCGGGCAGGCCATGAAGTTCGGCCGGTCCAAGGCCAAGATGTTCAACAAGGAGAACTCCGAGGTCACGTTCGCGAATGTGGCCGGCGCGGACGAGGCCGTCCAGGAGCTCGACGAGATCAAGCAGTTCCTGGTGGAGCACGACCGCTTCACCGCCGTGGGTGCCAAGGTTCCCAAGGGTGTGCTGCTCTACGGCCCTCCGGGTACCGGCAAGACCCTGTTGGCCAAGGCCGTGGCGGGTGAGGCCGGTGTTCCGTTCTACTCGATCTCCGGTTCCGACTTCGTGGAGATGTTCGTGGGCGTGGGTGCGTCCCGCGTGCGCGACCTGTTCCAGCAGGCCAAGGAGAACGCCCCGGCCATCGTGTTCGTGGACGAGATCGACGCCGTGGGCCGCCAGCGCGGTGCCGGTATGGGCGGCGGCAACGACGAACGCGAGCAGACCCTGAACCAGTTGCTCGTGGAGATGGACGGCTTCGACGCCAACACGAACGTGATCCTGATCGCCGCGACCAACCGTCCGGACGTCCTGGACCCCGCGCTGTTGCGCCCGGGCCGTTTCGACCGCCAGATCGGCGTGGATGCCCCCGACATGAAGGGCCGCGAGCAGATCCTGCGCGTGCACTCCCAGAACAAGCCGCTCGCGAACAACGTGGACCTGGCCTCCGTGGCCAAGCGCACGCCAGGGTTCACGGGTGCGGAACTCGCGAACGTGATGAACGAGGCCGCGCTGTTGACCGCCCGCTCCCACGCGCAGCTGATCGACGACCGCGCGGTGGACGAGGCGATCGACCGCGTGATCGCCGGCCCGCAGAAGCGTTCCCGCGTGATGAAGGAACTCGAGCGCAAGGTCACCGCGTACCACGAGGGCGGCCACGCGCTCGTCGCCGCCGCACTGCGTAACACGGACCCCGTCACCAAGATCACGATCTTGCCGCGCGGCCGCGCGCTGGGCTACACCATGGTGATGCCCTCGGACGACAAGTACTCCACGACCCGCAACGAGCTGTTGGACCAGATGGCCTACGCCATGGGCGGTCGCGCGGCGGAGGAGATCGTGTTCCACGACCCCTCCACGGGTGCGTCCAACGACATCCAGAAGGCCACGGACACCGCGCGCAAGATGGTCACCCAGTACGGGATGAGCTCGCGGATCGGCTCGGTCAAGATCGGCGGGGACAACTCGGACCCGTTCGTGGGCCGCGAGATGGGCTCGGGCTCCAAGGAGTACTCGGACCACACGCTGGCCGTCGTGGACGACGAGGTGCGGGCATTGCTCGACCAGGCCCATACCGAGGCACACCAGATCCTGCTCGAGAACCGTCCCGTCCTGGACCGCCTGGCCCTGGAGCTGCTCGAAAAGGAAACCCTCAACGAGGCCCAGATCCAGGAGATCTTCCGGGACGTCACCAAGCGGGACCTGCGCCCGGTGTGGCTTTCCGGGGAGGAGCGCGAGGTATCCGACATCCCGCCGGTGGTCACGTCCGCCGAACGGGAGGAGGCCCGCCGCAAGAACCTCCAGGACCCCAGCACCATGGCACCGCAGGACCAGGCCGTGGCCGCCAAGCCGGAACACCCGCTCGAGGTGCCCGAGCACCAGGACCCACAGCCGGGGGCCGACGCCTCCGGCGCGGGCCCGGACGGGCCGTCCGGACAGGAACCGGGCGGTGTGCGGCGGGAGAACCCCTGATGCACGGCACCCACGAGGACGATCCGCGCGAGCCGGTGTCGGGGTCCTACGCGGACTACGCCGAGGCCCCCCAGCTCGATCCGACGATCGACCAACCTCGGATCGCGGCCGCGGTGCGCGAGATCCTGTTGGCCGTGGGGGAGGACCCGGACCGCGATGGTCTGCGGGACACCCCGGCCCGGGTGGCACGCGCGTACGCCGAGGTCTTCGCGGGTCTGCACCAGGACCCCGCGGACCTGCTGGCCACGTCCTTCGACATCGGCCACTCCGAGATGGTGCTCGTGCGGGACATCCCGTTCTACTCCACGTGCGAGCACCACCTGGTGCCGTTCCACGGGCTCGCTCACGTGGGGTACATCCCGGGTCCGGAAGGCAAGGTCACGGGCCTGTCCAAGCTCGCGCGGCTCGTGGACCTCTACGCCAAGCGTCCCCAGGTCCAGGAGCGGCTCACCACGCAGGTTGTTGAGGCCCTGAGCGAGCACCTGCACCCGGCCGGGGCGATCGTGGTGATCGAGTGCGAGCACCTGTGCATGTCCATGCGGGGGGTTCGCAAACCCGGTGCCAAGACCGTGACGTCGGCCGTGCGCGGTCAACTGCGTAACCCGGCAACCCGCGCCGAGGCCATGAACCTGATCCAGGCGGGGCGCGCGCAATGAGCGCGCCGCACGACGCCGCGAGCTCGCCCGACGGTGTTCGGGCCTACCATGCCGGGCCCGCTCGGCACGCGCTTGGCTGGGGTTCGTTCGACGCGCTGCCCACCGGACGCACACTCGTGATGGGCATCCTCAACGTGACCCCAGATTCGTTCAGTGACGGCGGTCGCCACGACACCGAGGCCGCGGCGGTGGCGCACGGGCTGCTGCTCGCCGAACAGGGCGCGGACATCGTGGACGTGGGCGGGGAGTCCACCCGGCCCGACTCCGAACGGGTGGATCCGCGGGAGGAACAGCGGCGCGTGCTGGCCGTGATCCGCGAACTGAGCGACCGCGGCGTCGTCGTGAGCGTGGACACCCTGCACTCGGACACGGCCGAGGCCGCCCTGGACGCCGGGGCGCACATCATCAACGACGTCTCCGGGACGAACCTGGACCCCCGCATGATCGAGCTGGCCGGGGACCGGGGCGTGCCGTACGTGCTCATGCATTCGCGCGGGACCCCCCAGACCATGACGTCCCTCGCGGACTACGACGACACCGTGACCGAGGTGCTCGCCGAGCTCGAGCAGCTGCGGGAGCGCTGCCTCGCCGCGGGGATCCGCCCGGAGCACCTGATGGTGGACCCGGGGCTCGGCTTCGCCAAGGTGGGGGAGCAGAACTGGGAACTGCTGCGCGCCCTGCCCCGGCTGACCGGTCTCGGCAAGGTCCTGATCGCCGCGTCCCGTAAACGCTTCGTGGGCGCCCTGCTGGCCACGCAGGACGGACCGCGTCCCGTGGATGAGCGGGACACGGCCACGGCAGCCATCAGCGCACTGTCCGCGTTCGGGGGAGCCTGGGCCGTGCGCGTTCACGACGTCCCGACCACGGTGGACGCGGTGGCCGCGGCTCACGCGTGGCGCGGCGTCGCCCCGCCCGTACTGCACCCCCGGGATATGGGAAACTGAGCCCGCCATGAACACACCCGCCCCTGACAAGAACCATCGCGATCGGATCACCCTCACCGGCCTGGGCGCGGTGGGCTACCACGGCGTGTTCGAGAAGGAACGCCGCAGCGGTCAGCCGTTCTTCGTGGACCTCGTGCTCTACATGGACCTGCGACCGGCCGGGACCAGCGACGACCTCACCCGCACCGTGCACTACGGGGAGGTCGCGGAAATGGTGCGGGAGATCATCATCGGGACCCGGTTCCAGTTGATCGAGGCACTCGCGGAGGAGATCGCGCGGGCGCTCGTGGAGAATTTCCCCGCGGTGGCTGAGCTCGAGGTCACGGTCCACAAACCCAAGGCGCCGATCGACGTGACGTTCTCGGACGTGGCCGTGAGCATCCACCGCCGCCGAGGACACTACGAGGCGAGCGCGGACGGATGACGGCCCGGTGTGTTGTGGCCCTGGGGGCGAACCTAGGGGAGCGGTTGACGGTGCTGCGGCAGGCCGTGCGGACGCTGGACGCGACACCCGGGATCAGTGTCACGGCGAGCTCACCGGTCGTGGAGACCCGCGCGGTGGGTGGACCGCAGGACTCCCCGGACTACCTCAACGCGGTCGTGGAACTGCGTACCCGGCTCACGCCGTTCGAGGTGCTCGCGGTGTGCCAGAGCATCGAGGCCGAGCACGGTCGCACGCGTGACGTGCGCTGGGGGCCGCGCACCCTGGACTTGGACGTGGTGTGGTTCGAGGACGTCCACAGCGACGATCCGCGTTTGCAGTTGCCGCACCCGCGGGCCCATGAACGCGCGTTCGTGCTCGAACCGTGGGCCCTCATGGATCCGCGGGCCCACCTCGACGGCCGTCCCGTCCGTAAGCTGGCCCGTGAGGCCTCGGACTTCGCGGATCTGACCGTGACCGAGCACCGCGTGCGACCGGAGGTGGGGTCCCCGTGCGATACCTGAACGTGTTGTCCCTCGTGGCGGCCGCCGCGGTCGCGGCGGCCGTGGGGTGGAGCCTCAATCACGTGGTGAGCGGGCAACACCAGAGCCTGCTCATCCTGCCGTGGCTCAGTTTGCTCGCCGAACTCGCGGCCGCGCTCGTGGTGGGGTACCTGGGGCTGCGGTTGCGCGCCTACCGGGACCCCGAACGCGGTGCCGGGCGACGTCGCGACCCGGCTCGGCGCAAACCGTACGATCCCGTGTGGGCCGTGGGTACGGCAGCGGCGGCGCAGGCGATCGCGTACTACGGAGCGCTGACCGCCGGGTGGCACGCCGGGATCGGCGTGGACCAGCTCACCCTGCTCGGGGTGCGTTCCACGCAGGAACCGCTGTGGCTGTGCATCGCCCAAGGTGTGGCGGGGATCGTGCTGGCGGTCGTGGGCTGGATCGTGGAGAAATCGTGTCGGCTCCCACCCGATGACCCGGACGCGGAGGAGGAAACCCCCTACGGTGGACGGCGGGATCCGTACGCCCCAGGAGAGGGAGGATATGCCCGCCACCGATGAACTGTCACCTCCGGGACTGACCTGGCACCGGGTGGCGCCCCAGTACGTTTCCGTACGCCTGATCAGCTCCGCCATCTCCACCGTCGTGTGGACCGCGATCTTCTCGATCCCCTTGATCCTGGGTCTGCTCGGGACCTGGGGCGACCGCCCGCAGTGGTGGATGTGGGTGCTGTCCGGGATCGTGCTCGGGCTGGGTCTCGTGAACCTGTCCCTGATTCCGCGCCGGGTCCGGGCCATCGGCTACGCGGAGGCACCCACCGAACTGTGGCTGCGCAAGGGCCTGTTCTTCCGCAGCGTGACCGTGGTGCCGTACGGGCGGATGCAGTACGTGGACATCAAGACCGGGCCGGTGCTCAACGCGTTCGGGCTGGCCACGCTCACGCTCCACACCGCGTCCGCGGCCACGGACGCCGTGCTGCCCGGGTTACCCCGCGCGGAGGCAGGCCGGTTGCGCGAGCAGCTCACGGAGCGCGGGGAAGAGCACATGGTGGGGTTGTGATGAGCCCGGACCCGTCCCACCGCTACGCGCAGCCGGGGTCGCCGGCGGACCCGGGCTCCGGTCCGCTTCCCGGGCCCGCCCAGCGCACTGGCACGGGTCCACGCCCCGGGGCGGACGCCGACGGCGCGTGGCACCGGGTGCACCCGCTCACGCCCTTCGTGCGCAGCTGGCTACTCGTGGTGGCCCTCGCGTGGGGCTTCGGCAACGTGTTCCTGGACGACCTCGTCACGGCGGTGCTCAACGGGGACCCCATCGAGATGGACGTGGGCGGGGCGGTGCAGCTCGCGGGCGCGGGTCTTGCGATCGCGATCCTGTGCGGTGTGCTCGGCCTGCTCATCGGTCTGGGTCTACTCTCGTGGTGGTTCATCCGCTACCAGATCACGGACGAACACGTGCGCCTGCGCACGGGGTGGCTGTTCCGCACGCACCGCCAGGCCCGCCTGGACCGGGTCCAGGGCATCGACATCGAGCGCAAGTTCATCCCCCGGATCCTGGGTCTCGCGTCCTTGAAGTTCGACGTCGCAGACGGCGGGTCCAGCGTCCTCGAGCTGTCCTACCTTCGCCGCGACCACGCCCGCCAGCTGCGGCAACAACTGCTCGTGGCCGCGCACCACGCGTCGGACGCGCCGATCCCGCACACCGCCCCGGACGCCCACGAGGCGTCGGCCGCTCATGACGGCCAAGCAACGGGGGAGGCGGCTGCCGACCGGTACCGGGATCCGCAGGTCACCCGCCCCGGGCGCGTGGCGCCGTGGGACCGTTCGGCGGCGAGCGCCGTCGTCCCTGCCGTGGACTCCGGCGCGACCGACCGCTACCCCGCGTACCCGGGGGACCCCGCGGCCGGTACGGGCGAGCGCGGCCGGCGCGACACCGTGGACGTGCGGGCCGCCCAGAAGTACGGCCTGTTGGGCGAACAGGACGAGCTGCGGCGCGTGTTCACGGTGCCCACGAGCCGGGTGCTGCTGAGCCTCGTATGTTCCCCGCCCGCCGTGATCCTGCTGCTCATGGCGGTGGCGGCGGTGATCGCCGCGTTCTGGAACGCCCAGGTGATGCGGGTCATGATCCCCAGTTTCGTCCCCCTGCTGCTCGGCGTGGTCTCCACGGTGTACTCGCGGCTCGAGAAGAGCTGGGGGTTCACGCTCAGCGTGGTCCCCTCCGGGGTGCGCACCCGATCCGGGTTGTTCAACGAGCGCTCCTCCACGATTCCCACGGGGAGGGTGCAGGCCCTGGAGGTCGGTAAACCCCTGATGTGGCGCGGTTTCGACGGCCACCACGTCCGTGTGATTACCGCGGGTAAAGGCGGCTCCGAGGGCACCGAGGGGCTCGGTTCCACGGTGTTGCCCGTGGGCACACTCGAGAACGTGCACGAGATCCTCGACCTCGTGCTGCCGCTCGAACACGCGCCCACCGAGCTCGTGGACCAGGGACTCACGGGGATCGGCGGCTCGGAGGACTTCACCACGAGCCCCCGGAGGGCCCGCTGGTTGGATCCGCTCACGTGGCGTCGCACGGGCTTCGCCTTGAACACGTCCGCGCTCGTGCTGCGGTGGGGCAGACTCGCACGGCACGCGAGCGTGATCCCGCACCACAAGACGCAGTCCGTGGCCGTGACCCAGGGCCCCGTGGACCGGCGGTTGCGGCTGAGTGGTTTCGCGGTGCACGTGACCCCCGGGTCGGTGACCACGTCCGTGCACCACCTGGACACCGCACAGGTCCGCGAGCTGCAGGCACGCCACACGGACCTTGCCCGCGCGGCGCGCGACCGCGTCAACGGTCGGGGCCGCGAACAGCACGCCACTGCGCTGGCAGGCACGCCCGACCCGCGGGGGAGCTGACGCGCGTGCGCTACTCTGTGCGTGCCGTCGTCCCCGTCGAGGAGAATTTCCGTGAGACAACCCAGTGACCGCCCGGGCCGGTTGGGCGTGGGCGTGATCAGTGCCGGCAAGGTGGGCGCGGTGCTGGGCGCCGCGCTGCGGGCTGCGGGACACGCCGTCGTGGGTGTGCACGCGTCCTCCGAACAGAGCCGGGAGCGCGCGGGCGCCCTGTTGCCGGACGTGCCTGTGTTGGACGTCCCCACGATCGTGGAACGCAGTGAACTCGTACTGCTCGCGGTCCCGGACGACCAACTACCAGGCCTGGTGAGCGGGCTCGGTGCCACGGGCGCGTGGCAACCCGGTCAGCTCGTGGTGCACACCGCGGGGCGCTACGGCACGGATGTGCTCGAACCCGTGCGCCGCGCCGGGGGGATTGGCCTGGCCGTGCACCCCGCCATGACCTTCACGGGGCTCAGCCTGGACCTGCACCGGCTCGCGGACTGCAGCTTCGGCGTCACCGCCGCGGCACCCGTCCTGCCCATCGCGCAAGCTCTCGTGGTGGAGATGGGCGCCGAGCCCGTGGTGATCGCGGAAGCGGATCGCCCCCTGTACCACGCGGCGCTCGCCCACGGTTCCAACCACGTGATGACCCTGCTCGGGGAGTCCATGCAAGTGCTCGGGCAGATCGGGGTCACCCACCCGGAACGCGTCCTGGGCCCCCTCGCGCGCGCCACGGTGGACAACGCACTGGCCTCCGGGGAGGACGCCTTGACCGGTCCCGTGGCCCGCGGGGACGTCGCCACGGTGGCCGCCCACGTCGCCGCCCTACGGGAGCTGTCCCAAGATGGGGTCTCCGCCGCCGACGCCGCCCGCTCGCCCGAGCGCGTCACGGCACCCGACGCCTCCGTGCGGGGAGCGCGCCAGACGGACGCCGGGGAGCAGTTGTTGGCGGGGTACCGCGCACTGGCGCGGCAGACCGCGGCCCGCGCGGCGTCGTCGGGCCGGATCGACGAGACGACCTATCGCGCGGTGCTTGCCGCGCTCGACGGAGAGGAACGCCCGTGACGGGACCCGTGGTGTGCACTACCGTGGCGCAGTTGCGCGAGGAGATCGGGGCGCGCGTGACCCGCGGCGCCCGCACCGTGGGGTTGTTCCCCACCATGGGTGCCCTGCACGACGGGCACGCACGGATCGCGCAGCGCACGCGTGCGGAGAACGACCTCGCGGTGGTGTCCGTGTTCGTCAACCCGCTGCAGTTCGGTCCCGGCGAGGACTTCGAGAGCTACCCGCGGGACCTGGACGGGGACGTTGCGCGGCTCGCCGAGGTGGGTGTGGACCTCGTCTTCGCGCCGTCGGTCGAGCAGATGTACCCGGACGGGACGCCCGTGGTGTCCGTGACGTCCGGGCGGGCAGGGTCGATCCTGGAGGGGGCCACGCGCCCCGGGCACTTCGACGGCGCCCTGACCGTGGTCAACAAGCTGTTCACGATCGCGGCACCGGGCCCCGCCGCCGAACTGCGGGCCTATTTCGGGGAGAAGGACGCGCAGCAACTGCTGCTCATGCAGCGGATGGTGCGTGATTTCGATTACCCGGTGGAGATCCGTGCGGTGCCCATCGTGCGCTCGGAGCAAGGGCTCGCCCTGTCCTCGCGCAACCAGTACCTCTCCGCCGAGCAGGCCGACCACGCGCTCGTGCTGCACCGGACGTTGCGCGCGCTCGCGGCAGGGGAGCTCACGCTCGAGCGGGCGCGCAGCGCCATCGACGCCGAGCCGGAGGTGCGCCTGGACTACTTCGTGACCGTGGACCCGGGAGATCTTTCCCTCGTGGAACCCGGCCCCGGGACCCTCGCGCTCGTGGCGGCGTGGGTGGGCCCCACCCGCCTGATCGACAACATGCGAATCTGAGCGCGGGCGGTATCCTGGTCCATTGTGACCGAGCAGCCCGAATCCACCGTTCCCGCAGACACCGCCAGCACCGATCCGGAGCTGAGCGCCCACGAGCTCAACGATCAGATGGCCGTGCGCGCCGCCAAGCGCCAGGCAGCGCAGGACGCCGGGATGGCGCCCTATCCCGTGGACGTGCATCGCACCACGACCCTTGCCGCGGTCCGTGAGCAGTTCGGTCAGCTCGAACCCGGGGAGGAGACCGAGCACGTCGTGACCGTGGCCGGTCGTGTGGTCCACGTGCGCAACACCGGCAAGTTGTGCTTCGCGACCCTCCAGGAGGGGGACGGCACCCGGCTGCAGGCCATGCTCTCCAAGGTCAACGTGGGGGACGAACCCCTCGCGCAGTGGAAAGCCCTCGTGGACCTTGGCGACTTCGTGGCCATCACCGGTCGCGTGATCAGCTCGCGGCGCGGGGAGCTGTCCGTGATGGCGGACTCGTGGACCATGGCCTCCAAGGCCCTGCGCCCCCTGCCCACCATGCATAAGGAACTCAACGAGGAAACCCGGGTGCGCCAGCGCTACCTGGACCTGATCGTGCGCCAGGAGGCCCGCGACGTCGTCCTCACGCGCTCCACGATCACGCGCACCGTACGCCGTGTCATGGAGGAACAGGGGTACGTGGAGATCGAGACCCCCGTGCTCCAGCTCGTGCACGGCGGGGCCGCGGCGCGCCCATTCGGTACGCACCTCAACGCGTTCGACCAGGACATGACGCTGCGTATCGCCACCGAGCTGTATCTCAAGCGCGCGGTCGTGGGCGGTATCGACAGGGTTTTCGAGATCGGCCGGGTCTTCCGTAACGAGGGTGTGGATTCCTCCCACAGCCCGGAATTCACCACGCTCGAGGCGTATGAGGCCTATGCCGATCAATTCGTGATGGCGCAGCGGATCCAGGAGATCATCCAGGAATGTGCCCGCGCGCTCGGTGTGGACGGGGTGGACACCGAGGACGGCCGCATTGACTTGTTCGGGGAGTGGGCATGGGTTTCCGTGTATCCGGGACTGTCCGAGGCCGTGGGACGGGAGGTCACCCCGGACACGGATGTCACGGAACTGCGAAAGATCGCCGCTCAGCGCGATATCCAAGTGAATCCTGCATGGGACGCACAGAAACTCGTCATGGAACTCTTCGAGGAAATCGTGGAGCCCACCCTGATCCAACCCACGTTCGTGTACGACTACCCGCCGGCCGCACAACCGCTCGCCCGGCCCCACCGCGAGAAGCCGGGGTTGATCGAGGCGTGGGACCTGATCATCGGAGGGATGGAGCGTGGCACCGCGTTCTCCGAGCTCGTGGACCCGGTGGTGCAGCGCGACCGGCTCACGGAGCAGTCCCGGCTCGCCGCGGCGGGGGACGACGAGGCCATGCGGTTGGACGAGGACTTCCTGCGGGCCCTCGAATACGGCGCGCCGCCCATGGGCGGGCTCGGCCTGGGGCTGGACCGGCTCATCATGCTGTTCACCAACCTGGGCATCCGGGACACCATCCTCTTCCCACTCATGAAGCCCGAGTGAACCGGCCCGGCGCAGTACCGCGTCCAGCCGCCGTCCAGTCCTGGAGAGGATGATCACCGTCATGGATTACCTGGCCGTCTTCGTACCCTCACTCGGTGTGGGTGTGGTCTTCTACCTCGTGATGCGCTGGTTGCTGCGCGGGGACAGGACCGAGCGCAGTGCGCAGGCACAGGCCCGCGACGACGCCGAGCAGTGGTACCGCTCGGTACGCGAACGCGAGGGGGACAAAGTCCCGTTCGGATATCAGGAGGATAAGCCCCGGCAACAACGGGGTCTGGGCTTACGCAACAGCATTCCTATTCGTGAATCCCCGGAAGATCCCAATAGACCGTGATGACAATTATTCGAATATCTGCCATGATAGGACCGTGAATCCGCGGTCCCTGCATTTCATTCCGGGGACGTTCCCATGGGTGAATCCGAACAGTTTCCATGAGGAATGGAGATCGGAATCACACGGGGGACAAATTCCTGTGTTTCACCCCATAGCATGAATTTGCTAGCGCGAATAATTGATCGACGAGCCCGTAGGGCGTTTGGAGGAGCTGGAGCATGGCTCAGACCGTGAAAATCATTCTTGAAGACGATATCGACGGCGGCGAGGCCAATGAGACCGTGCGTTTCGGTCTGGACGGCGGCCAGTACGAGATCGACCTGAGCTCGGCCAACGCCACCAAGCTGCGCGACGCCCTGCGTCCCTACGTCGCGGCCGGTCGCCGCGCGTCCGCCAAGAGCGGGCGCAGCCAGAACACCACCACGCGCCCGAACCGCTCGGGCAACCCCGAGACCCCCAAGATCCGCGCGTGGGCCAAAAAGCAGGGCCTGCAGGTCTCGGACCGCGGCCGCATCCACCAGGACATCCAGGACAAGTACTACGCCGCTCACAACGACTGAGTTCGTAGCACACCCCGGCATCACGGCCGGAACACGCCGCAACAAGCGTGTTCCGGCCGTTGTCGTCGGTACCGGGGAGCACGGGACGGGGGAGTTGCGAAAGGCCCCCCGGGGGGAATTTTGCTGAGGGCTGGATACCGTGCGCCAGTGGCGAACAGTGCCGGAAACGCCGCGCGGGATGCCTAGCATCGTTGACAGAGATCAATGAAGGAGTATCCATGTTCGAACGCTTCACCGACCGCGCCCGCAGGGTCGTCGTGCTGGCCCAGGAAGAGGCCAGGATGCTCAACCACAACTACATCGGGACCGAGCACCTGCTGCTCGGCCTGATCCACGAGGGTGAGGGCGTCGCCGCCAAGGCCCTCGAGTCCATGGGCATCACCCTGAGCGCCGCCCGCGAGCAGGTCCAGGACATTATCGGCCCGGGCCAGCAAGCGCCCTCGGGTCACATCCCGTTCACGCCCCGCGCCAAGAAGGTGCTCGAGCACTCGCTGCGCGAGGCCCTGCAGTTGGGGCACAACTACATCGGGACCGAGCACATCCTGCTCGGGATCATCCGCGCTGGCGAGGGCGTGGCCTCCCAGGTGCTCGTCAAGCTCGGCGCCGATCCCGGCAAGGTCCGCGCCACGGTGCTGGAACTGATCTCCGGTTACCAGTCCGGCAACGCCGGCGGGGAGAAGGAAGCCGCCGGTGTCGGCACCGGTGGCCGCGCCGAGGGCGCTCCCGCGGGTTCGGCCGTGCTGGACCAGTTCGGTCGCAACCTCACCGCCGCCGCGCGCGAGTCCACGCTGGACCCCGTGATCGGGCGCTACCGCGAGATGGAGCGCGTGATGCAGGTGCTCTCCCGACGCACCAAGAACAACCCGGTGCTGATCGGTGAACCCGGTGTCGGTAAGACCGCAGTCGTGGAGGGCCTGGCCCAGGCGATCGTGCGCGGGGACGTCCCCGAGACGCTTAAGGACAAGCAGCTCTACACGCTGGACCTGGGATCGCTCGTGGCCGGTTCCCGCTACCGCGGTGACTTCGAGGAACGCCTCAAGAAGGTGCTCAAGGAGATCCGTACGCGCGGGGACATCATCCTGTTCATCGACGAGATCCACACGCTCGTGGGTGCGGGTGCCGCGGAAGGCGCGATCGACGCCGCGTCGATCCTCAAGCCCATGCTGGCGCGCGGCGAGCTGCAGACCATCGGTGCCACCACGCTGGACGAGTACCGCAAGCACATCGAGAAGGACGCCGCCCTCGAACGGCGCTTCCAGCCCATCCAGGTGGACGAGCCCTCCGAGGCCCACGCCGTGGAGATCCTCAAGGGCCTGCGCGACAAGTACGAGGCGCACCATCGCGTGTCCATCTCGGACGACGCGCTGGAGGCCGCGGTGCACATGTCCGCGCGCTACGTCTCGGACCGGTTCCTGCCCGACAAGGCCATCGACCTGATCGACGAGGCCGGTGCACGTCTGCGCATCAAGCGCATGACCGCGCCGCCGGAGATCAAGGCCCTGGACCAGAAGATCGCGGACACCAAGCGTGCCAAGGAAGCCGCGATCGAGGGCCAGGACTACGAGAAGGCCGCGTCCCTGCGCGACACCGAGCAGAAGCTCATCGCCGAGCGTGATGAGAAGGACACCGCGTGGCGCGAGGGCGACGACCAGATCTCGGAGGTGACCCCGGAGGTCATCTCGGACGTCCTGTCCGCCTCCACGGGTGTGCCCGTGTACAAGCTCTCCGAGGAGGAGTCCGGGCGGCTGCTGCACATGGAGGACGAGTTGCACAAGCGCGTCATCGGGCAGAACGAGGCCATCAAGGCCCTGTCCCGCTCCATCCGCCGTACCCGAGCTGGTCTGAAGGACCCGCGCCGCCCGGGTGGCTCGTTCATCTTCGCCGGGCCCACTGGTGTGGGTAAGACCGAGCTGGCCAAGGCGCTCGCGGAGTTCCTGTTCGGTGACGAGGACGCCCTGATCACGCTGGACATGTCCGAGTATCAGGAGAAGCACACCGTCTCCCGGCTCTTCGGTGCCCCTCCGGGCTACGTGGGGTACGAGGAGGGCGGTCAGTTGACCGAGAAGGTCCGTCGCAAGCCGTTCTCCGTGGTGCTGTTCGACGAGGTCGAGAAGGCCCACCAGGACCTCTTCAACTCGCTGCTGCAGATCCTCGAGGACGGTCGCCTGACCGACTCGCAGGGCCGTGTGGTGGACTTCAAGAACACCGTGATCATCATGACCACGAACCTCGGTACCCGGGACATCTCCCGCACGGTTCCCGTGGGCTTCCAGGCCAGCGGGGACGCGGCCACGTCCTACGACCGAATGCAGGCCAAGGTGCAGGAGGAGCTCAAGGAGCACTTCCGTCCCGAGTTCCTCAACCGCGTGGACGAGATCATCGTGTTCCCGCAGCTGAGCGAGAGTGAGATCGTGCAGATCGTGGACCTGTTCGTCGCGCGCCTGCAGCGGCGGTTGCGTGAGCAGGACATGTCCATCTCGCTGTCCGACGCCGCCAAGCAGTTGCTCGCCAAGAAGGGCTACGACCCCGCGATGGGTGCCCGGCCGCTGCGCCGGACCATACAGCGCGAGATCGAGGACCAGCTCTCCGAGCGGATCCTGTTCGGCGAGATCGCCTCGGGCGAGAAGATCTCGGTGGACGTCGAGGGTGAGGGCGACGGCGCCACCTTCACCTTCTCCTCCACGCCCATGTCCGAGCTCTCCGACGACGAGATCCGGGAGATCGAGAACACCCCGGCGTTCTCGGACGACGCCGACAGCCAGTCCGGCAAAGACGTGCCGCGCTCGCCCCACTCGGGGCCCGACAGCGGCGGGGGAGCGGCCCAGGCGCAGGCCTGAGCCACCCCGCGCGGTGCCCGGCACCGCGGCGCCTCCGCGAGCGGGCGGCGTCGTCGACCACAACGGTCGGCGGCGCCGCCCGCTCGCGTTCGAACGGACGCGTACAGTCGTGGGCATGGTAGAGATCCGCATCCGCCCCGCCCGGACCTCGGACGTCCACGGCATCAAGGAGCTCGTGGCGCCCATGGCGGCCGAGCGCATCCTGATCACCAAGGACACGGTGACGTACTTCGAGAGTATCCAGGAGTTCGTGGTTGCGGAGGACGACGCCGGGAACCTCGTGGGCTGCGGGGCCTTGCACGTGATGTGGGAGGACCTCGCGGAGGTGCGCACCCTGGCCACGTCCCCCGCGGCGCGCGGTCATGGCGTGGGCGGGCGGATGATCGAGGAACTGCTGGCCCGTGCGGCTCGGCTCGGGGTCGGCCGGGTTTTCTGCCTGACCTTCGAGGTGGCGTTCTTCGCGCGGCACGGATTCGCCGTGATGGAGAACCAGGAGACCATCGAGCCCGAGGTCTTCGCAGAGCTGTTGCGTTCCCACGACGAGGGCGTCGCGGAGTTCCTGGACCTGGCCCGGGTCAAACCCAACACGCTGGGCAACACGCGGATGATCCGCGCGATCACCCCGGAAGGCTGACCGCGCCGTCGTCCGACCTGACTCGTGCCACTTGAGAGCTCCTGGCTGACTTGGCCGGTGTTGTCGCTGGTCAGGGTCCTGTGGCGG
>NZ_JAVKPO010000073.1:0-504 GCF_040980945.1 Kocuria sp. CPCC 204721 | reverse complement strand
GCGGGCCACGATCGACAGGCTCGAGCGCTTGCCGCCGCCCAGGAACGTCAGGGCGTCCCGGAACGGCGCCCAGGACGTCGGGTACTCCCCCTCGTCCGGGCCGATGAAGCGCAGCGCCTCCACGGAGCCGGTGGAGGTGAGCGCGGAGGGCTTCGTGAGCCGGCCCGGATAGCGCTTCTGCAGCCCGCACTGGGCGCACTGCCCGAAGATCCACGGCGCCTTCGCCTTGGGCTCCATCGCGGGCAGCACGATGCGGTGCCGGCCGGTGGCCAGGCAGGAGCGCCCCTCCGGCTCGGGCAGGGCGTTGCTGCGCTCGAGCAGCAGCTGCCCCTCGGAGGAGTGCCAGCCGGGGGCACCGGGGACCTCGTGGTCCCCGGCCGCCTCCCGCGCCGGCAGGTTGTCGAAGGCGCCCTGCACGTACCGCTCGGGCAGCTCCGCCACGACGCCCGCCGTGACGGGCCACAGGGGCTCCTCCTCGACGTGCACCACCTCGCCCTCGTAGCC
>NZ_JAVKPO010000072.1:0-508 GCF_040980945.1 Kocuria sp. CPCC 204721 | reverse complement strand
TTCGCGCTCGGCTACAGCCACCCGATCACCTTCAAGGCCCCGGAGGGCATCTCGTTCACCGTCGAGGGCGTCAACAAGCTCTCGGTCAACGGCATCGACAAGCAGCAGGTCGGCGAGGTCGCCGCGAAGATCCGCAAGCTGCGCGCCCCCGAGCCCTACAAGGGCAAGGGCGTGCGGTACGCCGGCGAGCAGATCCGCCGCAAGGCCGGAAAGGCTGGTAAGTAACCATGGCTCTGAAGATCAAGGGCAAGTCCAAGGCCGCGGCCCGCAGCCGCCGCCACGTCCGGGTGCGCAAGCACCTGGCCGGCACGGCCGCGCGCCCGCGCCTGGTCGTCAACCGCTCCGCCCGCCACGTGTTCGTCCAGGTCGTCGACGACACCAAGGGTGTCACCGTCGCCTCGGCCTCCACCATGGAGGCCGACCTGCGCGGCGCCGACGCGGACAAGACCGCCAAGGCCAAGCGCGTGGGTGAGCTCGTGGCCGAGCGCGCCAAGGCCGCCGGTGTCGA
>NZ_JAVKPO010000071.1:0-516 GCF_040980945.1 Kocuria sp. CPCC 204721 | reverse complement strand
TCCAGAGCAGGAAGACGCCGAAGAGGTAGAAGACCCAGGAGAAGTTCGCGATGATCGTGGCGCCCAGCAAGATGAAGATCCCGCGCAGGACCAGCGCGATGATGATGCCCACCATCAGCACCTCCTGCTGGTACTTCCGCGGCACCGCGAACCGGGTCATGATCACGATGAACACGAACAGGTTGTCGATGCTGAGGCTGTACTCCGTGATCCAGCCCGCCACGAACTGTGTGCCCTGCTCGGCGCCCGCGAAGGCGAACATCAGGGCGCCGAAGACGAGGGCGAGGGCCACGTAGACGCCCACCCAGATGCCGGCCTCCTTCATGGAGGGCTCGTGGGGGCGCTTGGCGACCATGATCAGGTCGAAGAGAAGGATGCAGCCGAGAACGACGAAGGAGCCGATCTCGAACCACGCGGGTAGCTGTGTGTGCACGCGAGTTCTTTCGCTTGGAGATGGGTGAGCCCGCGGGCCGGCGTCGTCCGGGGAACGGGGCGGACCGGGGCATCACGATGAGC
>NZ_JAVKPO010000011.1:0-80527 GCF_040980945.1 Kocuria sp. CPCC 204721 | reverse complement strand
CTACATCGCCAGATCGCTCCTGGAGACCGGCGGGTTCAGGCCGCGACTACACCCTGGATCCTGAAGAGCCGTATTCGGTAAGCGGTGGGATACCCTGGGAAAGGGCCGTGAATGTAATAGCGGGCAATAGTGCAAAGGATTCAGGCATAGGAAAGGGCGGGCACCGATCATGGTGCCCGCCCCCCGCGGCGATCGTCAGCTCATGGTGTCCGCGGCGGCCGTGCTCTCCACCGCGGCGGCGTCCTCGTCCAGGAGCGTGGCGAGTTCCTGCGCGGCCTCCCATGCGTCAGCCCGGGATAGCCAAACCCAGTGCCCCTGGGTGCCTTGGAGCCGGTATCCCGGTTCGGAGTCCATGAGGCCGTTTCGCCACTGATACCGGCCGACATGGCGGGTACGGTTCGGGATGCTGTTCGGAGTGTTCATAGTCTTGCCTTCCTGTGGTGGGCGCTGCCCGCCCGACTGTGGACCGGACGGGCAGCCGGGGAATCAGTTGACGGGCACCAGGTGCGGGTAAGCGGTGGTGTGCGTGGGGCAGAACTTCGACCCCGGGGCGGAGGGCTCGGCCACCTGTTTGGGGGTGATCCCCTCCGGGTGCTGCTGGACCGCTGCGAGGATCCACTTCATGGTGTCCCCCCGCGCCCTCGCGAGTCCCACGGTTGTTGACAGCGGCGTCCGCCCATTCGGAATCATCCGTTCACCCCTTTCGTCAAAACACGGCCACGAACCACAGACACCCAATCCGTGGAATCCAAAAACCCCTTACCGTGCAAATGCAGCGTCCAATCCAACACCGCCGCCACCGAATCAACCCGCTCCACCGGAACCCAATAACCCTCAGAATCCGGGGACGGATCACAGGCCGCATGAACCACCTGCCACGGCACCTGATTAGGCATCGACGCGAAATCGCTTGCGAACATCAGCGCCAAACCACCATCAGAGCGAGAAGCCCGCTTCGCAGCCTGCTCCTCCTCCCACACCGCCATGCGGTCCTCATGCGCAGCGAGCTGCACGCGGTCAACGAACAAATAACCCGCGCCACCAGCCACCCGCCGGCCACATACATCGCACCACCACACCAAGGCGCTCACGACACCTCACCCCACCGCGACGACTCCAAAACCGTCCCAGCCGACGCATGCTCGCTGCAGTTCAAGTTGCCCGCAGCCCTCGCACGATCACACCCCTGCCGCACACACGGCCGCACCCCCGGAGGCAACAGCGGAACTGCATCCGCGATCTCACCCGTGACCTCGTTCACCCTGCCCTCACCCGGCTTCACCACCTCGGCGGTCCAACCCACGAAATCCGTATGACCACCCTCACCCCGCGCGAGGTCAAATTCTGCACCCATGACTTCCCTCTCCGAATCATCAGCAACCCCGGACACCAACCTGTCCTCACCGGCGAGGGTCGAATCTGGTTCACCCATGAACGAAGGGGTCGCATCTGTCCTGTCCTTGTTCTCCTGAAGTTCTGAATCAGGCGAAGCTTCTTGTGCTTGTGGATTGAAAGAACTTCTCCCGTCAAAAGAAGCCTTGCCTCGCCTCTCCTCGCCTCTCCTCGCCTCGCCTCCAGATGTCACGTGACGGTCACGTGACTGACTACGTGACATCCCAGGTCTAGGATCCTGCTTCTGCTTCTCCCGGTGACGCTGCTGCCGATCACGATCAGACTCACGACGCCGCAACAAGGCGTTGTCCAACTGGGCGGCACTGCTCTGGGTCTTGCCGTAATCCGTGAGCTGCCACCCCTTCGCGCTGCCAGTCGCAAGACCTCGCTCCATGAGCTCGTCCATACACTTGGTGTTCGTGTTCGGAACCAGGTCCACGTCCTCACGGTCCAGGAATCCGTCTGTGCGGTTCTCCACGCAGAAGGCGGTTACGTTCACGAAAGCTCGGTGAGCTGCGTCGCTGAGACGGCGCACACGACGGTCGTTCAGGTAATAGGTGGGATACCGGCTATCAACCATTCGTCTCCTCCCCTCAGACGGGTTCCGGGCCAAGCACCTGGGAGACCAGGAGAGCCGCGAGAAGGGGGTAAGCGGTGATCGCCAGCGCGAGCGCCACGGGCGCGAGTCGGGCCTTCACAGGGCCACCTCCGCCCCGTCTAGGTGGGTCTCCTGGGCGGTCCACCATTCGAGGGCCTCATCCAGTGCGGCCCGGATCTCGGTGGCGGTCGCGTCCTCCAAGTTGAGCCGCAGGAAGTAGCGCACCCCGCGGCGTCCGTCGGCGTCCAAGACGGCGGACGCTTTCAGGTGATCCGTGGTCCGAGCGTCGGCCTCGAAGTGAATGACCTCGCGGGGCTGCAGCGGGTCGAGGACCGGCGCGAACCTGGGAGGGACATTCGCGGGGCGGGTAGGGGTGACGGTAGTCTGGGACATAGCAGGTGCCTCCTGATGGTTGGTACGTGCGTAAAGGAGAGAATCTGAGTTCTCAGCCGTCGCTGCGCTGGTCGCCAAACGAACGCAGCGGCGGCTTTTCTCATGTCTAGGTCTCGCGGTGTCGTGGTAGTCGTCCACCGGGGCCTGGACGGTGCCACGGCGCCTCACGCGTGCACCTCTACCGGGGCAGGCTCCCCAGTCAGCATCCGCAGCAGGGGCACCCGCGGGATCACCACCCGCCGTCCCAGACGGATCGCGGGGATCGTTCCTTCGTCCACCCCGCGCATCACCGTGCGCGGGTCAACTCCCAAGACCCCCGCGGCAGCGGAAACCGTGATCGTGGGGCAGGTGGACTGGGCCAGTTGCTCAAGGTCCATGAGATTCTCCATTCAAGGTTGGCTAACGCTTGCATCACCACTGTACCCCCGCGAGAAACTTTTGCCAACCCTGAAATACCTGCAGGTGCACGACCAGTGAGGAGGAAAGGGTTAGCCAATGCCGCGTAGCCTGTCCTCATGGGCCATATACGCAAGACCCCGCTGCAGCTCACAGACGGGTGGGAAGTCCCCATCGAGGGCCTGTCCTCGGAGCGCAAGAAAGCGATGGAGGCCGCGATCGGGCCAGACCCGGACCATGAAGCCCGCTGGGACCTCATCGAGCACCAGGAGAGCGGACAGCGGGCGATTATCCGCGTCAGTGAACCCCTCACATCGAACGCGACCATTACCGCTGTTACGGTGCTGCCCGCCCCGGGCGAGCGGGGAGTGACTTCCCGGGCCATGAGGTCAATCCCGGTTGCCGCGCTTCAGACGTGGCATCGGGAGCAGAACGTGCACAAATCCGCGATCCTCCGAACGTTCTTCACGCTGCAGCCGCCAGGGGGAAAAGTCGGCGCGCCAGAGCCGTCCCCGTCCGCGCCTATCCAGCGAACGGAACGGGACGACATTTTTTACGCACTCGTGGCAAACCAGTACCGCAAGATCAGCCGGGTCAATGAACGCCCCACAGCTGAGCTCGCACGTGTCAACGAGATCTCGGAATCCACGGCGCAACGATGGCTATGGGAGGCCCGCAAACGGAACTTCCTAGCCCCCGGGCGCCCAGGACGCAGGACTAAGGGCGGCGGGAATGGCTAAAAGGCGGTACGGGGGCGGGTCGGTCACCTCATACAGCTACACCGCGAAGGCCAAGAACGGGCGGGGCACTCGCAAGGTCACAAAATGGCGGTGGCAGCTCCGTGTCCCACTCGACCCCGATAGCCCAGACGGCCCCACCAAACTCGCGGGCAAGGGCGGCTACGCGACAGCCGGCGAGGCGCAAGACGGCCTCGAGCAAGCCCGCGCAGCCCAGAAAGAGGGCAAGGCCCCCACGCTCCACACGGGCACCGTGGGGGCGTTCTCGGAACGATGGCTCGACGGACTCACGCTCGCGCCTGCCACTGTCGCCGGGTATCGCAAGATCGTGCGGAACCAGATCACTCCCCACCTGGGCGATAGGCGGTTGGACACGCTCACCCCAGCCGCCCTGACTGCCCTCTATGGGGATCTGAGGAAGAACGGCGGCAACGGCGCGAAACACGCCGGCGAGGGCCTCTCTCCGAACACGATCAGCAAAGTGCACAACGTGCTCGCAAAGATCCTGGACGCCGCCGTCATCGCCGGCTATATGTCCGTGAACCCCGCCCGTCACCCCACCGTGACGCCCCCGCGGGCAAGGGAAATCCGGGCAGCGCAGGACGAAATCCACGTGTGGACCGCCGCGCAGCTCCGATCCTTCCTCGAGTGGGACCGAGACGACTACCGGGACCCAATGCATACACTGTGGGCCACCATCGGCGGGACGGGTCTGCGCCGCTCAGAAGCCATCGCCCTACGGTGGTCCGACTTCGACGCCGCTAATCAACGCCTAGCCGTCCGACGGGCAGCGGACACCGCGAACGCCCGCACCGTGAAGAACACCAAGACAGGCAGCGCCCGGGTGGTCGATCTAAGCTCGGACCTCACGCAGCTACTCACGCAATGGCGATCCCTCCGGGCAGACATCTCCCCCACATTCGCCACCGGCTCCGCGTTCATCTTCGGCAACGACAACGGCGAGCTGAGATCCCCGAACGAGGTGGGCAGACGGTGGCGCACCCGTGTCCAGAAGGCACAGGGCACCATGCCTGACCTGCCCACACTCACCCTCCACGGGCTGCGCCACACGCACGCCACGTTGTTACTCCTGGCCGGGGTGCAGCCGAAAGTTGTGCAGGAGCGGCTGGGGCACTCGACCATCGCGGTCACGATGAATACCTACTCGCACGTCATGCCGTCCATGCAGCGCGACGCCGTGTCCAGACTGGATGCGTTGATGGGGCAGTGAAGGCCCATTGTTGCGAGGATTGTTGCGAGAGGGCACAGAAAAAGCCCCCTGACCGGTGTTTCCACTAGTCAGGGGGCTAATACTTCTGCGGAGGATGGGGGATTTGAACCCCCGAGGGCGTTAACCCAACACGCGTTCCAGGCGTGCGCCATAGGCCGCTAGGCGAATCCTCCAAGCAAGCACGAGCCCCACATACGTGGGTAACGTGCGGCCATCAGCATAACGGAACTGGGCGGGCGGACGCGAATCGATGAAGTAAGTGAGCCGCCCGCGGCGGGCCCAGCGACGTCGTGAGCCCCCGAACTACCCCTTCACGGCCCCTCCGGTGAGACCGGAGACGATGTAGCGCTGCAGGAAAAGGAACAGCAGCACCACGGGGATCGCCGACAGGATGGCGCCTGCGGTGAACACTCCCCAGTTCTCACCGAACTGTACGGAGACGAATTGGTACAAGCCCACGGCCAAGGTGTACTTCTGCGGGTCCTGCAACACGATTTGAGCCAACAGGAAGTCCGAGAAGGACGCGATGAACGACAGCATGCCCACGACCACGAGGATGGGTGTGACCAGGGGAAGGATGATCGTCCAGTAGATCTGGGAGTGTGACGCGCCGTCCAGTGTCGCAGCTTCGTCCAGGTCACGCGGAATGGTGTTGAAGAAGCCGTACATCAAGAAGGTGTTCGCCCCCAACGCGCCCCCCAGGTAGACCGCGACCAGACCCATGCGGGAATTGAGCCCCAGGAACGGATACACCTCGGAAATACTGAAGAGCAACAAGAAGATTGCCACAAAGGCCAGCAACTGCGGGAACATCTGAATGATCAACAGGGACATCAGACCGCCCCTGCGGAACCTAAACCTGAACCGGGAGAAGGCGTATGCAGCTGCCGCGCCCATGAGAACCGTGCCCACAGCCGTGATGGACGAGATCAACATGGAGTTTCCGAACCATGTCAAGAACGGGTTCTGTGGATCGTTAAGAAGGTTTCGGTAGTTGGCGCCGGTGATCTCCGCGAAGAGGTCATTGGATCCCAACAAGGACCCCGTGGGCGACAACGAGGCCGATAGCGCGTAGACCAGGGGGAACAGGGCGAAGACGCACGCGATGAGTGCGGCCACGTGTTTCCATCCCCCACGGGCGAACCGTTGTCCGACACTGAGCCGTGACCGGGACCCTGGCTTCCTGGAGGCGACGTTCGAGACTCGTGATGTGGACATGTCAGTTGATCTCCTCGAGTGCCCTGCTGCGGCGGAAGGTCAGTGCCGAGACCACCGCCACCATGATGAAGATGAGGATCGACAGCGCGGAGGCAACTCCATAGTCGTTGGCACCGCCGGCGAAGGCGATCTTGTAGACGAACGAGATCAGGATGTCCGTGGCCCCCACTCCCGTCGTGGATTCCAGGTCCTGGGGCCCACCGCCGGTGAGCAGATAGATGACATTGAAATTGTTGAAGTTCATGGCGAAGGAAGCGATCAGAAGGGGCCCCACAGCCACCATGAGCATCGGCAGAGTGATCGAGCGGAACTTCTGAACGGCTCCCGCACCGTCCATGTCTGCGGATTCATAGAGTTCCGACGGGATGGACTGGAGCGCGCCGGTAGTTACCAAAAACATGTAGGGAAACCCCAACCACAGGTTCACCAGCAACAGCGAGACCTTGGCTAGCCATGGATTGTCCAACCAAGGGATGTTCGTCCCGCCCAGCAGCACCTGGTTGATGTAACCGAAATCAGCGTTTAGTAACCCCGCCCAGATCAGGATGGAGAGGAATGCGGGAAACGCGTAAGGCAGGAAGATGATGGCCCGGTAGACGTTACGGAACTTGAGGTTCTTGTCGTTGAACAGCATGGCCAGAAGCAGACCGAGGAAGAACGTCAGGGCCACCGAGAGGATCGCGAAAGCGAAGGTCCAGAGGGTGACGGAAACGAACGGCCCGCCAAGGATGGCGGGATCGAAAATGGCCGCGAAGTTGTCCAGCCCCACGAAAACCCGCCACCCGGGACGCAGTTCTTCTCCCGCCGGGCTGACGAAGGCTCCCTGCCCGTTGTCCGCGTACACGGTCCCGTCGTCCGAGACCATGGCATTGGCCTGCTCGTCGTAGACCAACGTGGGCGTATAGGGATACGCAGTGCGGCCGTCATCGGTGCGCAGCGCGCCGACGGCCGGATCATCGGAGACCGGGACTCGCAGGTCCATGACCGCTTCGTGCGCCGCGGTGACCTGCCCGTAATCGAGGATGTCGTAACCGGGGACCGCATCGATGGCACCGTTCGTCACGGTCGCACCCTCGACCGGGCTGAGCGCCTGGTGTGCGGAGCCGACGAGAACCCGGCCGTCCTGCACGGTCGCCAAAGCCAGGTCACCGTCCGCATTGAGCACCGAGACCGGATATTCCTGACCACCCGCCACCCGCTGTTCGTACGTACGGGTCAGCTGATTGACGGCCGCTTGTTTCGTGGAATTGTGACCATCACCGTAATTGGTGAACGCGGTGGCCGCGGTATAGAGGACCACGAAGATCTGGAAGACCAGTAGGAAGATCAGCCCGGGATAGAGGTACTTAGCCGGGAGCATCCTGCGGGTCGGTAGGAAGTACACGAGGTCCGCCGCGATCAGGGCCAGGAGCAGGAACACCAGGATGCCCCAGCTCTCGGCCGCCCATGCGGACAGGATGCCGAACAGCCCGAAGGCGTTGATCAGGGCCATGAGCACGAGCTTGATCACGAACCCCATGCCGAAGCCGCGCGAGTGGGAATGCCGGATGCTCGGAGGTGACTCCGGCCGGCCGTCACCTGCTGAGTCCCTCTCCGTCGGAGAGATCACTGGACGGGCGGGGGTCGTGCTCATTGGATCTGTCCTTCGATATTGGCGATCATGCGATCCCACAGCTCGATCGGGTCCCCGTTGCCGTTGACGATTCCGTTCTCGGTGGTTCCCCAGAAGGACCACACTGCGCCCATCGCGGGGATGGCGGGCATGGGCAGTGCCTTGGTGGCGATCTCTGCGTAGGCGGAACGCAGCGGGTCACCCTGCATACCGTCAATGGCCACTTTGCTGGCCGGTGGCCGCCCCGTGCTCTTGTAGAGCGCAGTCTGTGATTCCGAGCGTGTCAGGTAGTTGGTCGCGAAGTCTTGCGCGGCCACGGGATTCGCCGCGTTCGCATTGACGAAGAACGCCTGGACTCCGGCGAACGGGCGTGCTTCCTTCCCACCCGCGGACGGGACGGGAAGAACGGTCACGTCCATACCCGCGGCTTCGATGCCGCCGAGCTCCCACGGGCCCGCGATGTGGAAGGCGGATTGCCCGGAGATGAAGGATTCTTTTGCGATGTCCGGTGTCATGGACGTCCTGAGGTCACCGCTGCGCCCCAGCTCCGCCAGGTAGCGGGCGAACTCGTGACCATTTTGTCCACCCATGGCCAGCTCGTTCGAGTACTCACCGTCCGCGCCCCGCTGGAACACTTCCACACCGAACGAGGTCTGAAGGGGGTAGAGGTGATAGGGATCCCCGGCATCGGGTGACTGGCTCACCGTGAAGGGGTATTTGATGCCGCGTTCGTCCATGAGCCGATGGCCCTCGGCGCGCAGTTCGTCGAAGGTCGCGGGATCATCAGTGGTCAAGGCATTGTTGCGCACCAGGGCCACGCTTTCCACGGCGTAGGGCACCCCGTAGCTGACTCCGTTGTAGACGACGGCGTCCCGCGCGTTCTTCGTGAATTCCTCACCCCGGTCCCCCAGCTCCACGGGGGCGACCACCCCGTTGGCCGCCAACTGTCCGAGGTTGTCGTGCGGTGACACGATGATGTCCGGAGCTTGACCCGTGGGGCTCTGGGAGATGAAGTTCGAGATGGCCTGGGCGTTGATCTCGCGCTCGATGAACCGGACGTTCACACCCGTGTCGGCCGTGTATTCCTGCGCGATCTCACGCAGCGCGGGGATCTCGTCGTCACCGGCCTGGATGGTGACCTCCCCCGGCCCTCCGCCCAGCCCCGCCACCCCTGTTGTGGGTACGCTCGAACACCCGGCCAGTAGCAGAGCGCAACCAGCCAGAGCGGCTGCCCACCGCGTGCGTCTCATGGGCTTGTCCTCATCTCTCGTTCGGGTCCGTCGTCCGGCACGCCCACCGGGTCGCACGGGGCTCACGAGGGCAACCGGTTTCCGGTCGCGGCATCGAAAAGGTGGATGCGCTCGGGATCGGGAGCGACCCACAGGGTGCTCCCGGCGCTCGGCGGCGTGCGGCCGTCCGTCCGAACCACGATGGGGCTGGCGCCCCCATCGGCCCCTTCCTCCTCGGAATCGATGGAGTGGTCCGCGGCGTGTGCGGACGGATCCACCCGTACCACCGACGTGGCGGCTGTCAGCGGGGCGAGTTGGCCGTACACGTATGCATCGGCGCCGAGTTCCTCAACGACCTCCACCGTGATCGGGACCCCCGTCCCTTCCGCTGCGGGTGACAGGTCCTCCGGGCGGATTCCGACGGTGACCTGATGATCGGTCACCGCCTCCTGCTGGGCGGAGGACAACTGCAGAGAAAGCGTGCCCAACTCCACATGACCGGCGGAAACCGGGGCTCGGAACAGGTTCATGGCCGGGGACCCGATGAAGCCCGCCACGAATTCGCTGTTCGGTCGGTCGTACAGGTTGCGAGGGGTGTCCACTTGCATGAGCACCCCGTCCTTGAGCACAGCCACCCGGTCACCCATGGTCATGGCCTCCACCTGATCGTGGGTCACGTACACCGTGGTCACACCCAGCCGACGGGTCAGGGACGCGATCTGGGTCCGCGTCTGGACACGCAGCTTGGCATCCAAGTTGGACAGTGGCTCGTCCATGAGAAACACCTGCGGTGAACGGACGATCGCGCGTCCCATGGCGACGCGCTGCCGCTGGCCGCCGGAGAGGGCTTTCGGTTTGCGATCGAGATACTGCGTCAGGTCCAAGATCTTCGCGGCCTCTTCGACCCGCCGACGCCGTTCCTCGGGACTCACCTTGGCGATCTTGAGCGCGAAGCCCATGTTCTCCGCCACCGTCATGTGCGGATAGAGGGCGTAGTTCTGGAAGACCATGGCGATGTCTCGATCACGGGACGGGACATCCGTAACATCACGGTCACCGATCAGGATCGTGCCGTCCGTGACCTCCTCGAGTCCGGCCAGCATGCGCAGGGTCGTCGATTTGCCGCATCCGGAGGGACCGACCAGGACCAGGAACTCCCCGTCCGCGACATCGAGGTTCAGATCGGTCACGGAGGGGCGCTCGGCGCCCGGGTACTGACACGTGATGTGGTCGAAGGTTACGGCGGCCATGGGCTGAGATTCCTTTCAGAGTCCCCGTCTCGGGGAGTTCCGACATGTCACGAGGAGACTGTCGGGCGTCACCACCAGAATGCGATAGTGACAGACCTCACTAATATAAGCGATTACATTCACAGGGGTGGTGATCAGCGTTTTGTTGCGATGACATGTCGGAAGGCAGGAGCAAGCGTTCCCAAAAAGACTGGCCAGGACCGCAGGTAGGGAGGGACCACACGTTGGTCCGAGACCCGTCCACCGTGGAGGGTTTTCGGGCCATAATTGGCGCATGCGGCGGTGGCGGCTCGCATCGCAGCTCATCCACCGCCCCACCACGTGCTCCATGAGGAACCACGCTGGTACTCGCCCCTCGATGCGGAGGCACGCCCATGATCGCCCGAGAACTGTCGGCACCGCGTCGGCAGCAGGGGCCACCCCGCTTGCAGGACGTGGCTCCCAAGGTGGGGATATCCACGGCGACCCTCTCGCGCGCACTCACGGGCCGGGGGCCCGTCTCCCCGGGGACGAAACGCCGCATTGAGGCCGCCGCCAAAGAACTCGGGTTCGTGGCGTCCTATCACGCATCGAGTCTCGCGAGCGGGCGCAGCCGGAATATCGGCGTCGTCCTGCCCTACGTGGATCGATGGTTCTTCGCCACAGTCCTCGACGGCATCGCGAGCACACTGACAGCAGCCGGGTACGACGCCGCCCTGTACAACTTGCAGGGCGAGACCTCCCGCCAGAGCGTGCTCACCGACTTCCTGCTCCGCAAAAGCTTGGCCGCTGCCGCCGTGGTCTCGCTGTGATTGACGCCCGGGGAAACCGAACACTTGTTCTCCGCCGGTATTCCTTTGGTAGGGATCGGGGGTTCCCTCGAGGGTGCCCCCACGATCAGCGTGGACGATCTGGATGCGGGACTGCGCGCGACCAATCACTTGATCCAGTTGGGACACTGCCGTATCGCCTTTGTCGGGGGGCCTGCCGAGGCCGGCCGTTCGTTCCCCATGTCCAGTGATCGACGCCGCGGTTTCGAACGAGCGATGTCAACTGCGAGGCTGCCGATCCACGAGCGGAACCAACTCGTTTCGGACTTCACGTTCCTGGGGGCCTATCAGCGGATCAAGAATTTGCTCGCCGAGCCGGAGCAACGACCCACTGCCGTTTTCGCCGCGAGCGACGAAATGGCGACCGGTGCCATTCTCGCGGCGAGGGACCTGGGTCTCGATGTCCCTCGGGACCTGTCAGCCATCGGCATCGACGCCCATCCCCTTGGTGGGACTTTCGGGCTGACTACCATCGACCGGCGAGCCCGCCGCCGGGGCACCCACGCCGCGCAACTGCTCCTGCGCCAGTTAGTTAGCCGGGGAACCGGTCACGGCGACCACGAACTGCATCGGGCCCACTTCATCGCACGATCCTGGACGGCACCGCCCGGTTCGAACTCCTCGCCGGCTTGAGCTAAAGTATGGGGCAGCCCCTCGTGTGGCGTCATCTCGTAAAACTCCCCCAGGACCGGAAGGTAGCAAGGGTATATGGGCTCTGGCGGGTGCACGGGGGGTCTTCTCGTACCCGGCTCCCCACCCCCGCGAGCGCGCTGTGCGCGTCCGGGTCCCCGGCTAAGGTTTCATACGTGACTACCGCCCTGTACCGCCGCTACCGCCCGGAGACCTTTCAGGATGTCATCGGTCAGGAACACGTGACCGAGCCCCTGATGACCGCGCTGCGCAAGAACAGGGTCAATCACGCCTATCTCTTCTCCGGTCCGCGCGGCTGCGGTAAGACCACGTCCGCGCGCATCCTGGCCCGCTGCCTCAACTGCGCGGAAGGGCCCACGGCCACACCGTGCGGTCACTGCGAGTCCTGCCAGGATCTGGCCCGGGACGGTGCCGGCTCACTGGACGTCATCGAGATGGACGCGGCCTCCCACGGCGGCGTGGATCATGCCCGTGACCTGCGGGAACGCGCCACGTTCGCCCCCGTCCGGGACCGCTACAAGATCTTCATCATCGACGAGGCCCACATGGTCACGCGGGAGGGCTTCAACGCCTTGCTGAAGATCGTGGAGGAACCGCCGGAGCACGTGAAGTTCATCTTCGCCACCACCGAGCCCTCCAAGGTGCTCACCACCATCCGCTCGCGCACGCACCACTACCCCTTCCGCCTCGTTCCCCCGGAACCGCTCATGCGCTACCTCGAGCAGCTGTGCCAGGAGGAGGGCGTCACCACCGAACCGGGCGTCCTGTCCCTCGTGGTGCGCGCCGGCGGCGGCTCGGTGCGTGATTCGCTCTCCGTCCTGGATCAGCTCATGGCCGGCTCCGAGGACGGCGGCATCACCTACGATCTCGCGGTCGCCCTGCTGGGCTACACGCACGCGGCCCTGCTCGACGACGTCGTGGACGCCTTCGCCGCCGGCGACGCCGCCACGGTCTTCGCGTCCGTGGACCGCGTCATCCAAACCGGGCAGGACCCCCGCCGTTTCGTGGAGGACCTGCTCGAACGCTTCCGCGACCTGGTGGTGGTCAACGCGGTCCCCGATTCCGCCGCGAACATCCTGCACGGGATGCCCACGGACCAGATCAACCGGTTGCGGAACCAGGCCACCCAGCTGGGCGCGGCCGAGCTCTCCCGCTCCGCGGACATCACCAACGAGGCCCTCAACGAGATGACCGGGGCCACTTCCCCGCAGTTGCACCTGGAACTGCTGTGCGCCCGCATCCTACTGCCCTCGGCGGATCACACAACGCGCGGCATCACGTCCCGGGTGGACCGTTTGGAACGCCGCCTGAGCATTCCTCGGGGCACCGGAATTCGTACGACGGCGCACGACGCCGCGTCGTCGTCCCCCGCGGTGGAACCGACCGCACGCGGAAGCCAGGAGCCCACATCTCCGGAGCAATCCGGCACCGCCGCGCCGGCACCCGCGTCGTACGACGCCCCCGCACCGGAATCCGCCGGGGTACCTTCCCCGATGCCACCCGAGCGCGACGACGCCGCGACGGACTCCGTTGCCCCGTCGCAGCCCGTGCGCCCGGACGGGTCCGCCGCGGACGGCGCGGACGGTTCCGCAACGGGTCGCCCATCGGAGGAGACCCCGGACGTCCAGGAACCCACGGACCCGCAGGACGAGTCCGAACAGCCCGAGGGCAGCAGCCACCCCGCCGCTGCGGATCCCGTTCCGGAAGGCGAGCGCGGCCCCGACGCCCAGCACCCGCCCGCGGACGGCACGACCGACACCCGCTCCCCCGCGTCACAGGACGCGGGAGCCGATGTCTCGGCACGCATGCAGCAACGGGAGACGTCGAACCAGTACGGGTCCCAGCGGCCTGAAGACGACACATCCCGCCAGTACGCGCAGGGGGAGCCTCGCCGTGACGTCGCGCCACACGATGACCACCAGCCGCAAACCCCGCAGGCGTCCGAGGAGCAGGCCGCCCCGAGCGACGTCACCAGCGGTGAACTGGAACTGCTGCGTTCCTCGTGGCCCGAGATCGTGTCCGCGCTCGCGGAGATCCGCCGCGTGGCCTGGGCCATCACTGTGCGAGGAACGCCCATCTCGTTCGAGAACCGCACTCTGCGGATCGCGTTCGAGAACGACGGCGACCTCCTGAACTTCCCCCGCTTCGAGGCGGACGTCCGTAATGCCATCCAGAGCGTGGTGGGGCTGGATTGTGCAGTGGAAGCAGTGCGCCCCGGTGACACGCGCGGCCTGCAGGACACCCCGGGTGCGGGTGGTCCGCCGTCGAACGCGGGCCGTGGCACCGGGCCCCGTCCCGGGCGGGACGCCGGCGGTGGACAGGGTTACCGGGGAGATCACCCCGCGCCCCGGGGCGGCGGGCCCCAGAACGCTCAGGGATCCCGGCAGGATCGCGGATCGCAGCAGGACCGGGGTTATCAACGCGACGATTCCGCCTCGGAGCACGGCCAACAGTACGGCCCCGGACCCCGTCAGGGCTCGGACTCGCATGACGGCGCTGATGCTGGGTACGGATCCGGCTCACGGCGAGACACCGGTGCATCTCGCGGCGACGGACCCACCGGGCGGGACACCAGGCTGAACGCCTCGGGCCAGGCCGGATCCTCCGACCAACCGGACTATTTCCGCGAGCCGGAGGGCTTCGGGGTCAATCGTCGTCGGGGCAATCCTCCCGCGCCCGACCGTGAACCGACACCGGAACGCGAGTCGCGGTCCATGCCCGATTCCGCCTCTCGTTCCACATCCGGCACTGACCGGTCCTCCGTGCCCGCGTCCTCGTCGCACTCGGCGCCCGCATCCGCCCCAGACGACGACGAACCCGTCACCTCGTGGTCCGTGGCCTCCATTCCCCAACCGGGTTTCGCCGCACCGAGCGGCGGGGATTCCACGTCGAACACCGCCGATGCGGCGCCCACGCGTGATGATTCGGACCAGAATCCGGACACGTCCGATAGCTTCGTGGGCGACTCCTCCAGGGACGAGGCCCACCGAGCGACGGATTCCCCGGCGGACAACCGCGCTGGCACCGGCGATTCCACCTCGGTTCCGTCTCGTGAGGGCTTGGGCAGTGCCAGTGACTCCGCGGACGTCAGTGCGACCTCGTGGACCCCCGGTGCCCCCGCGTCGGATGGCCCCGGGTCGGATGTTCCCGCTTCCGATGACTCCGCGGCGTTCGAGTCCCACGATCCCGGGGCCGCTACCGGCGGACCCGATCTGTCCATGCGTGACGGTTCCATGCGGGATGGTTCCGTGCGCGACGGCTCCGTGCCCGAGGACCCCGCATCCGGTGCTCCTTCCTTCCGTGCCCCGCAGCCGCGGGATCGCGGCCCGGAGTACTGGAGCCCGGAGGAACCGCCGCCCCCACCGGAGGATGAACCCCCGGCGGACATGTACGACGAACCAGTGCCCCGAGCGCCGTCGCCCGCGAGGGATCGTAGGGCCCAGGGCGGGAACGGCCCCGGCGGCGACAACCCGGCGGGCCCCGGTCCCGACCACGACGGGCGCGGGCACACCCGCCCCGGCGGCGTCGTCCCTCGCGAGAACGGCGACACCCGCCCCGGCGGGAACCGCCCGAGCTGGCGGGAGCGCCACGCGGAAGCGATTGCCGCGGCGGAACGGCGCTCCACCGACATCGCGCCCCCGACCTCGCGCAGCCCCGGCATGGAGGACGAGAACTTCGTCCCGGGCGCGGACGACGAATCCCTCGAGGACTCGTCCCTGTACGGGCGGGCGGCCATCGAGCGCATCCTGGGCGGCATGCTCATCGACGAGCACGCCCACGGAACGGATCAGTGACCGGGCCCATCGCCCCGCTGATCACGAACACGACAATGAAGGAGCACGGTGTACGAAGGACCGGTCCAGGACCTCATCGATGAGCTGGGGAGGTTGCCGGGTATCGGCCCCAAGTCCGCGCAGCGCATCGCCTTCCACCTGTTGGACGCGGACAAGGACGAGGTCCAGCAGCTCGTGGAGGCCATCACCACGGTGAAGACCTCGGTGTCGTTCTGCGTGATCTGCGGCAACGTCACAGAGCAGGAGGAGTGTGCGATCTGCCGGGACGCCCGCCGGGACCGCAGCGTGATCTGCGTGGTGGAGGAGTCCAAGGACGTCATGGCCATCGAACGCACCCGCAGCTACCGGGGGTTGTACCACGTGCTGGGCGGCGCGATCTCGCCGCTGCAGGGTGTGGGACCGGATCAGCTGCGCATCCGCGAGCTGATGACCCGGTTGTCGGACGAGACGGTTCAGGAGATCGTGCTGGCCATGGACCCCAACCTGGAGGGCGAGGCCACCTCCACGTACCTCACCAGGATGTTGAAAACGCTGGGTATCCGGGTCACCCGGCTGGCCTCGGGGCTGCCCGTGGGCGGTGACCTCGAATACGCCGACGAGGTCACGCTGGGCAGGGCCTTCGAGGGACGCACGGTGGTCTCCGAGGCCCGCTGAGGCCCGTAACATTCGCGTCCCTCTTTGTGTCCACGAATGCCCGCTCGACTCCGTGCGGCTGCGGGTGAGCGGATAGCATGGATCACTGATCCCGCGAGACCGCCCGTGCGTTCGGGCCGGGTGCCTGCCTGTGAGAGGAATGTATGAGCCTCATTGTCCAGAAGTTCGGCGGTTCATCGGTCGCCGATGCCGACGGTGTCCGCCGGGTCGCCCGGCGAGTAGCCGAGACCAGGAACGCCGGCCACCAGGTGGTCGTGGTCGTCTCCGCGATGGGTGACACCACGGACGACCTCCTGGACCTCGCCGGTGAGGTGGCCCGCAAACCACCGGCTCGCGAGTTGGACATGCTGTTGACCTCCGGGGAACGCATCTCCATGGCCCTGTTGGCCATGGCCATCTCCGACCTCGGCGTTCCCGCGCAGTCCTTCACCGGATCCCAGGCCGGAATGATCACGGACGGCGCCCACGGTGCGGCCAAGCTCGTGGAGGTCAGCCCCCTCCGGGTGCGTGAGGCGCTCGACCACGGCAACGTCGCGATCATTGCCGGGTTCCAGGGCGTTAACCGCTCCTCCAAGGACATCACCACGCTGGGCCGCGGCGGTTCGGACACCACCGCCGTGGCGCTCGCCGCCGCCCTGGACGCGGACGTGTGTGAGATCTACTCGGACGTGGACGGCGTCTACACCGCGGACCCCCGCATCGTCCCCACCGCCCAGAAACTGGACCGGGTCTCCTCCGAGGAGATGCTCGAGCTCGCCGCCAACGGCGCCAAGATCCTGCACCTGCGCTGCGTGGAGTACGCCCGCCGCTTCAACGTGCCGTTGCACGTCCGTTCGTCTTTCAGTCACAACGAGGGCACCATGGTCATCCCCAGCCCGCACGAGAACCTCACGCCGCAGAAGGAGATCCCCTTGGAACAGCCGCTGATCGCCGGTATCGCTCATGATCGCAGCCAGGCCAAGATCACCATCGTGGGGGTCCCCGACCGCCCCGGGATCGCCGCGCGGATCTTCCGGTTGCTGGCCGACTCCAAGGTGGACGTGGACATGATCGTCCAGAACGTCTCCACCGGCGAGAACCCGCTCACCGATGTGTCCTTCACCCTGGCCGAGTCCCAGGGTGACCTGGCCATGAACCTGCTGCGTGCCGCCGAAGAGAAGATCGGCTATGCGAACCTGGACTACGACGACGAGGTGGGCAAGCTCTCCCTCGTGGGCGCCGGTATGAAGACCAACACCGGCGTGGCGTTCACGTTCTTCGAGGCGCTCGCGGAGAGCGACATCAACGTGGACATGATCTCCACGTCCGAGGTCCGGATCTCGATCATCACGTCCATCGCCAAGCTCGACGAGGCCGTCCGGGCCGTGCACACGGCGTTCGGTCTGGACTCGGACGAGACCGCCACGGTGTACGGGGGTACGGGACGCTGACCCCGGCTTCATCCATGAGTTCTGATTCGGACCCGTCCGAGGATCCCCGGCTCGCCGAGATCATCGACTTCCTGGGTGGTTCGGACGAATCCGCCGTCGAGGATCCGCTGTCCCTGGCGGACCAGCTGTGCTTCTCGCTGTCCGTGGCGTCACGCAGGGTCGCGCACAGCTACCGCCCCGTGCTGGAGCCCCTGGGACTGACGCTGCCCCAGTACCTCGTGATGCTCGCGCTGTGGGATACCAACCCGCGCACGGTGAAGGACCTGGGCGAGCAGCTCATGCAAGATTCGGCAACGCTCTCGCCCCTGCTCAAACGCTTGGAGGCCCGCGGTTACCTCACGCGGGAACGCGATCCGCACAACGAGCGGGCCCTGGCCGTAACTCTCACGGAGGAGGGCGCGCGTCTGCAGGACGGGGCGCAGGCCGTGCAACCGGAGATGATGCGCCGGTTGCGGTTGTCCCCTCAACAGGTCCGGTTGCTGAACTGCGGGATGCAGCGGTTGATCGACAACACCCAGGACGCCGAGAGTGCATGAGGCGCTGACCCGGGAGGAGTGGTCACGCCGGGCGCACGCGCACGCGGAGCGGGTGGCGCCCCACACCCGGCCGTTCCTGGACCGGCGGTCCCGCGGGGAAAAGCATCCCGTGGAGGACTTCCTGTTCACGTACTACACGCTGTCCCCGGCCCAGTTCACGCGGTGGCACCCTGGGCCCGGCGTCATCCTCTTGGATGCCCCGGAGCGCGAGGGCTGGAAGCACTACCGTCCCGCGACGACCGCGGAGCTCGAGGCGGCGGGCGTGGGGGAGGGCATGAGCGGCGTCGTCGTCGCGGTGGAGGAATTCGTGGCCGAGCGGGGCACCGCGGTGCGGTTCACCCGCGAGATCCTCGCGAACACCCTGGCCAGGAGCGGGACGTTCGACTGCTTCGGGCTGCATGAGTGGGCCATGGCCTACCGCGCGCAGAGCAACGGTGTGCGCCACGAGGACGCGCCGTTGCGGTTGGGGGCGTCCGGGACGGACGACGTGGTGGAGGCCCACCGGATCCGCTGCTCGCACTTCGACGCGTTCCGTTTCTTCCAGCCCCAGGCCGTGGAACGCAACGAGCTGCAGCCCACGCGCGAGTCACAGCGCCGCATGGAACAGCCGGGGTGCCTGCACGCGAGCATGGACCTGTACAAGTGGGCCTACAAGTTGTTGCCCGCGGTGGATTCGGACCTGCTCGCGGACTGCTTCGACCTCGCGTGGGACGTGCGCGTGACCGACATGGAGGCCTCCCCCTACGACCTCACGGAATGGGGGTACGAGCCCGTGCGGATCGAGACGCCCGAGGGCAAGGCCGAGTACGTCCGGCGCCAGCGCGCCTTCGCGCAGCGGGGTCATCGGCTGCGAGAGCGCTTGGCGGCGGCCGTCGAGCGGCTCCTGGACGGGGTCGACGACGCCGCCGCGCCGCTCGATTCCACCGGCTCCGCGCCCCGGTCACGCCGTTCGGACGACGCCGCGGTGCCCGTCCGCGCGGCCGGGCATGATGGCGCGACGAGGCAGTCCGGAGCGGGCGGGCACATCGGCGCTATGGCGCAGACCGGAGCAGTCGGACGGGACGGCGCGAGCGGCGTCGTCATGCAGGGCCGAACCGCTCGGACCCGCGGAGACCGTTCATGAGGCCCGGGGAAACCGCCCACGGATGGGAACGGATCACCGTGGTCTCCGCGGTGGCGGAACCCCTCGACTTCGTGACGGCCCGCTCGAGCGCGGGCCCGGTGCTCGTGACCCGGGATGCCGACGGGGCGCTGCACGTGCTGTCCAACACGTGCCCACACCAGCAGGCCACGGTGTGCCGGGAGGCCGCGGGGCGCGCCGAGAGCTTCGAGTGTCCCAACCACTACTGGGTGTTCGGCCCGGACGGCCGGTTCCTGGGATCGCGACTGGCCATGGCCGCCGGCCGGCAGCTGCCGCACGACCCGGCCAAGGACCTCCCCGCGGCCGCCGTGGATGTAGTGGACGGCTGGGTGGTGGCGCGCTTCGACTGAGCGGACCTCGGCGTTCGTCGTCCCCTGCTGGAGCGCGTCCTACTCGAGCGCCGCCTGCTCAAGTGCCACGGCGGCGTTGAGCAGGGCCAGGTGGCTGAGGGCCTGCGGGAAGTTGCCCAGAAACGAGTTGTCCTCGGGGTCGATCATCTCAGTGAACAACCCCACGTCATTGGCGAGAGGGAGCATCTCGTCCATGAGGTCCACGGCCTCCTCGCGGCGGCCCACCGTAGCCAGCGCCGCCACGGTCCAGAACGAGCACGCCACGAACGCTCCCTCCTCCTTCTCCATGCCGCTGTAGCGGTACATGAGCGCACCGCGGCCCAGCTCCTCCCGAACGGCGTCGATGGTCGAGGACATGCGGGGACCACGATCGAACCCGGTCATCGCGTGCAGCAACACGGACACGTCCAGCTCGTCGGTTCCCGGGTACCAGACGTACGCGCCCCGTTCCTCGCTCCAGCCCTCGGTCTCGATCCACTCCCGGATCCGTTCCCGTTCCGAGCGCCACCGGTCCACGCACCCGGGGATGTGACCGGCCTCGGCCAGTTTCACGGCCCGGTCCAGGCCGTGCCAGCACCCCAGCTTGGAGCTCGTGTAGTGCCGGTGCTCAGGCAGTTCCCACATCCCGGAGTCGGGGCGGCGCCACAGGTCGCACACCGCGTCCGCGAGGTCGGCGAACATCCGGGCGGTGGCGGTGTCCAACACGTTGCCGCCGCCCACGTAGAGGTGCGCGATGTCGAAGACGTCCCCGTACACGCCCAACTGCAACTGGTCCGCGGCGTCGTTGCCCGAGACCACGGGGCCGATCCCCCGCCACCCGGGGGCGTCGTACTCGGTCATCTCGGAGGCGGGGACCTCGCCGTCGAAGCGGTTGAGGACGTGCAGGTCGGGGGTCTGTGCCCGGGCTCGGCGCAGGATCGTGGACACCTGCGCGTGCACGTCCTCCTGCTCCCCCAGTCGCAAGAGCGAGTGCAGGGTGTAGGTGGCGTCACGGATCCACGCGAAGCGATAATCGAAGTTCTTGGTGCCCTCCCTGTTCTCGGGAAGGGACGTGGTCGCCGCGGCCGCCACGGAGCCCGACGGGCTGTGGCTGAGCAGTTTGAGCGCGAGGGCGCTACGTTCGACCTCCGCGCGGTAGGGGCCGTCATAGTCGAGCAGATCACGCCATCGGCGCCACATGTCCCGGGTCATGGCCACGTTCTTGCGGATCTCACGGGGCGAGGGCAGGCGCAAGGGCTCACCGTGCGTGGCGACCACCGCGAGCAGGTGCTCGGAATCGGGGCGCGTGGTGAACCGCCCGGAGATCTGCTGGGTCCCCACCTGCGCTTCCCCCGCGTCGTCGGTGCGGACCCCCATGCCCACCCGGTTCGTGCGCAGCACGGGCTCCCCCGCGATCATCTCGACCCACGGGGAGACGGTGTTGAACATGGTGCCCGGGGCCACCCGCCACACCATGGCCACGTTCCCGGTCACACCGTCCACCGAGCGGGCCAGTTCGTTCCACGGCAATTGCCCCGTGGACCCCATGTTGAGGGAATCGGTGACCCGCACAGTCCCCGAGGCCGTGGAGAACGTGGTGGTCAGGATGTTGGTCCCGGGGACGTACTCCCGGGTGACCTCGAACTCCTCCTCCGGGCGCAGCTCGATGCACCCGCCGTGCTCGGCGTCGAGCAGCTTGGCGAACGGCGGCGCGGAGTCCAGGTCCGGGACGGGGTACCAGTCCACGGATCCGTCCTGGGCCACCAGCGCCACGGTGCGCCCGTTACCCAGGGCTGCGTAGGAACGCAGGTCCACGTAGCCGTCCCGGCGCCGGGTCACCTTGTTCAGGGGCTCGGCGGGGTCGGGGGTTGCGTTCACGGGGCTCGTTTCTCTCGTGGGGCGGGACGGGAGGACGGCGGATCGCGCCGCGGGAACGGCACGACCCGCCATCCGGAGGACTCGCTGACGTCAGCGCGGCCGGGTCACAGGATCGGGCTGCCGCCAGTGACGGCGATCCTCGCCCCGGAAACGTAACTACCGTCGTCGGACGCGAGCAACACGTACACCGGGGCCAGTTCTGCGGGCTGGCCGGCGCGCCCGAGGGGCTCCGCGTCCCCGAAACTCTCGAGCTGCTCCGCGGGAATGGTCGAAGGGATCAACGGTGTCCAGACGGGCCCGGGGGCCACGCTATTGACGCGGATCCCGCGCTCCCCGAGCAACTGCGCGAGACTGGCCGAGAAGTTGGCGATCGCCGCCTTGGTCGCCGCGTACGGCGCCAGGGTGGGGACCGGCATGTCCGAATTGACCGACGAACTGCCGATGATCGCCGATCCCGGCGCCATGTGCGGCACGGCGGCCTTGGCCAGGTAGAAGTACGCCCCCACGTTGAGCTTGAAGGTGTGCTCCCACTCCTCGTCGGGGATCTCCTCGAGGCTCTCGCGCGTCATCTGGTAGGCGGCGTTGCTCACGAGCACGTCCACCTTGCCGAACTCCTCCACGGCCTTCGCGATCACGGCACGACAGTGCGCCGCTTCGGACAGGTCCCCGGGGACCAGGACGGCCTTGCGTCCCGCCTCCTCGATGTAGCGGGCGACGTCGCGGGCGTCCCGTTCCTCCTCGGGCAGGTAGGTGATCAGTACGTCCGCGCCCTCGCGGGCGTAGGCGATAGCCACCGCTCGGCCGATCCCGGAGTCACCACCGGTGACAACCGCGGCCTTGCCCTCGAGCTTGCCCGATCCGCGGTAGCTGTCCTCACCGCAATCGGGGACAGGGTTCATCTCGGCCTGCAGTCCGGGGGCCTCTTGCTGTTGTTCAGGGAATCCCATGACAGTGTCCTCTCTGGTGGAGCGGGTCCGGGCGAGCTCTCGCGCTTCGCCGACCCGGTGACCGGGAGGGCTCCCGGGCGGGCCGACGCTCAGCACACTTTCCATCGTAGGGGACGCCCGTGTCCGGAAACATCCCCTGCGGGCCGCGCACGGCAGCTCTGCCGTCTGCCCGCGGCCCACCCGCGGGCCGATAGGATGGGCGAGGATTGGCCCGTAAGCGCAGGAGTAGTGGAAATGGCCCGTATCGTCGTTGACGTCATGCCCAAACCGGAAATCCTTGACCCGCAGGGCAAGGCGATCGCGAATGAGTTGCCCCGGATCGGGCTCAGCGGTTTCACGGAGGTGCGCCAGGGCCGCCGGTTCGAACTCACGGTCGAGGGCGAAGCGGACGAGCAGGTGCTCGCCCAGGCCCGCGAAGCCGCGGAGAAGCTACTGTCCAACCCGGTGATCGAGGACGTCGTGAACGTCTCCGTGGCCCCCGAGGAGGACTGAGCGTGGCCCAGAACCTCACGGCCGAGCAGACGCCTCTCGTGGCGGACCTCTCCGAACCCGCCACCGATTCTCGACTCGCGGACGTGCGGGTGGGTGTCGTGACCTTCCCGGGCACGCTCGACGACCGCGACGCCGCTCGCGCCGTCGAGATCGCCGGCGGCACCGCGGTGCCGCTGTGGTACGCAGACAAGGACCTCAACGGTGTGGACGCCATGATCCTGCCCGGTGGCTTCTCCTACGGGGACTACCTGCGCGCCGGTGCGATCGCCCGCTTCGCCCCCCTCATGGACAAGATCGTGGACGCTGCCAATGCCCGGGAGGGCATGCCGGTGCTGGGGATCTGCAACGGTTTTCAGGTACTCACCGAGGCCCACCTGCTGCCGGGGTCCATGATCAAGAACGAACAGCTCAAGTTCATCTGTCGGGACCAGGCGCTGCGCGTGGAGAACACGGACACTGCGTGGACCGGGCGATTCGAGCAGGGCCAGACCATCGTGGTGCCGCTGAAGAACCAGGACGGGCAGTACGTCGCGGAGCAGCGCACCCTGGACGAGTTAGAGGCCGAGCACCGGGTGGTCTTCCGCTACGCGGGCGGCAACCCCAACGGTTCCCGCAACGACATCGCCGGGATCACCAACGCGCGGGGCAACGTGGTGGGACTCATGCCCCACCCCGAGCACGCCGTGGAACCGGGCTTCGGCGCCGATCTTTCCGGCTCCGGTCCGGTCCAGATGCGCCAGGGAACAGACGGGCTGGACGTCTTCGTCTCCGCCCTGGAACACCTATTGCGCTGACCCGTCCACGCCGCGCTCGCCCGCAGCGAGGACCGCGGCGTCCCATCCGTTCGTCATCGGGCCAGTTCGGGGAACCGCACCCGGCCCACACCATGCCTCCGCGTGAGCGCCCGCCCGGCACCGCACGCCCCATCGTTCGCAAAGGGATCTAGTAGTCGTCATGAGCGAAACCCACTTCAACCTGGACACCGTGGAGCACGCCGCCTCCACCCCGGACACCGAGCTGCCCTGGGCGGAACTGGGGCTGAACGAGACCGAGTTCGAGCGCATCAAGGAGATCCTGGGCCGCCGCCCCACCGCGGCGGAACTGGCCATGTACTCCGTGATGTGGTCTGAGCACTGCTCGTACAAGTCCTCCAAGGTGCACCTGCGCCAGTTCGGGGACAAGGTCACGGACGAGATGCGCAAGAACCTCATGGTGGGCATCGGTGAGAACGCCGGCGTCACGGACATCGGGGACGGTTGGGCCGTGACCTTCAAGATCGAGTCCCATAATCACCCGTCCTACGTGGAGCCCTATCAGGGTGCGGCCACGGGCGTGGGCGGGATCGTGCGGGACATCATCTCCATGGGTGCCCGCCCGGTGGCCGTGATGGACCCGTTGCGTTTCGGCGCGATCGACCACCCGGACACCCAGCGTGTGGTGCACGGGATCGTGGCCGGCGTGGGCGGCTACGGCAATTCGCTGGGGTTGCCGAACATCGGCGGAGAGGTGGAGTTCGACCCGTGCTACCAGGGCAACCCCCTGGTCAACGCGCTCGCCGTGGGCGTGATGCGCCACGAGGACATCCGCTTGGCGAACGCGTCCGGGACGGGCAACAAGGTGGTGCTCTTCGGCGCGCGCACCGGCGGGGACGGGATCGGCGGCGCCTCGGTGCTCGCGTCCGAGTCCTTCGACGACTCCAAGCCCTCCAAACGCCCCGCGGTGCAGGTGGGTGACCCCTTCGCGGAGAAGGTGCTCATCGAGTGCTGCCTGGAACTGTTCAAGAGCTCGCTCGTGGAGGGCATCCAGGACCTCGGTGCGGCGGGCATCTCGTGTGCCACGTCCGAGCTCGCGTCCAACGGTGACGGCGGCATGCGCGTGGACCTCACCGAGGTCCTGCTGCGCGATCCGTCCCTGACCCCGGGCGAGATCCTGATGTCCGAGTCGCAGGAACGCATGATGGCCGTGGTCACCCCCGAGAAGGTCGCGGGCTTCGAGGCCGTGATGGCCAAGTGGGACGTGGAGTACTCGTGGATCGGCGAGGTCACGGACACCGGCCGCCTGGTCATCGACTACCAGGGTGAGGTCATCGTGGACGTGGATCCCCGCACCGTGGCCCACGACGGTCCCGTGTACGAACGCCCCTACGCGCGCCCCGAATCCCAGGACGCCCTGCAGGCAGCCCACTTCACGGGCTCCCCGGAGGACGCCGCCCGCCCGTCCGGCGCGGAGCTCGGCCCTGCGCTCGTGGAATTGATGGCCTCCCCGAACCTGTGCTCCAAGGACTGGGTCACCGACCAGTACGACCGCTACGTTCAGGGCAACACCGCCATGGCCATGCCGGATGACGCCGGCGTGATCCGCGTGGACGAGCGCACCAACCTGGGCGTGGCCCTTTCCACGGACTCGAACGGTCGCTACACCCGCCTGGACCCGTACCAGGGCGCCCAGTTGGCGCTCGCCCAGGCGTACCGCAACGTGGCCACCGCGGGCGCGCGCCCCGTGGCCGTGTCCGACTGCCTGAACTTCGGTTCCCCCGAGGACCCGGACATCATGTGGCAGTTCGCGGAGGCCGTGCGCGGCCTCTCGGACGGGTGCCAGACCGTGGGTGTGCCCGTGACCGGCGGTAACGTCTCCCTCTACAACCAGACCGGCGGCGTGGCCATCAACCCCACCCCGGTGATCGCCATGATGGGCGTGTTCGACGACGTCACGCGCCGCACGTCCTCGGGCTGGAGTGAGGATGGCCAGGCGATCTATCTGCTCGGCGAGACCGCGGACGAGCTGGACGGCTCCGAGTGGGCGCGCGTGCGCGGCCACCTGGGTGGGTTGCCCCCGCGCGTGAACCTGGCCCGCGAGCGCGTCCTGGGTGACATGCTCATCAACATGTCCCGGGACGGCATGATCGACGCCGCGCACGACGTCGCGGAGGGCGGCCTCGGGGCCACGCTCGCCGAGATGGCGTTGCGCTTCGGCGTGGGCGCCCGGATCGGCCTCGGTGAGGTCGCCGAGCGGGACGGCGTGGACCTGTTCACGCTGTTGTTCTCCGAGACGCAGGGCCGTGCCGTCGTGGCCGTGCCGCGCTCGGAGGAGGTGCGCTTCCAGGACATGTGCACCGTGCGCCGCTACCCGTTCGCGCGGATCGGCGTGGTGGACACCGAAGCCGGGGCCCTGGACTTCCAGGGCGAGTTCACGGTGGCGCTGGACGAGCTGAAGATCGCCCACGCATTAACCCTGCCCCGTCACTTCGGCTGACGGGCCGGGACCACAGCACGAGAACCCTCGGAGGGAGCCATGTTGGACGACATGCCGCGGCCGGTTCCGCCGCAGCCGTTGCGCACGCAGCGGTTGGAGCTGCGCGCGTTCACACCGGACGAACTCGAGGCCGTGGCCGGGGGCTCACGACTGCCCCAGTTCGCGCCGGGTTTCCCCACCCCCGAGAACGAGGACTGGGCCCGGGAGGCGATCGAGGCCGGTGAGCACTTCTTCACGGAGAGCGACTGCGCCCTGCTCGCCGTGATCCGGCTCAGCTCGGGGCAGATCATCGGCGCCGCGGGGTTCGCGGGACCCGCCATGGACCACGAACTGGAGATCAAGGGGTCCATCGTCCCGGAGCACCAGAACCAGGGGCTGGCCACCGAGGCCTTGCGCGCGCTCGTGGACCGCGCATTCGAGGACCCCGGGATCCGTGCGGTGCACGGCTCCGTCCCGGCCGACCACGAACCGGCACGCCGGGTGCTCGTGCGCTGCGGGTTCGTGAAACGACCCTCCGAGGGCTCGGAGGACACCTACTACCTGCGGCGCCCCTGACGAGCGGTCACGGATGTACCCCTGGATACCCTTCGACCTGCTCCCCGCGGACACCCTGCCGGAGTGGATCCTCATCATCCTGGCGGTCCTGGACCTGCTCCTGAAGATCCTGGCCCTGGGCTGGATCCCCCATCAGCGCCGTCCGTCCGTGGCGCTCGCGTGGTTGCTCGCCATCTTCCTGATGCCGTACGCGGGGCTCCTGTTGTTCGTGGTGATCGGTTCCACCCGGTTACCGCGTAAACGCATGGCCAAGCAGGCCCGGATGAACCACGTGATCCAGGAGAACACCCCCGAGCGCCTCCCGCTGGGGCCCGAGCTCGCCGAGTACCCGGAATGGGTGCGCACCACCGCGGAGCTGAACCAGAACCTGGGCGCCCTGCCCATGGTGGGCGGTAACGACTTCGAGATCCTCACCGACAATCACGATTCCATGGCCCGGATGGCCCGGGACGTGGACCGCGCCACGGACTACGTGCACTTCGAGTTCTACATCGTGGCCGTGGACCAGGTCTCCCGAGAGCTGCTCGATGCCCTGATCCGCGCCCACGAACGAGGTGTGCGCGTGCGGATCCTGATCGACCACGTGGGGTCTCTGGGTTACCCGGGGTACGCGGAACTGGTCCGCCAGTTCAACCGTTCCGGGGTGCCGTGGCGGCGCATGCTTCCCATCCGCCCGTGGCGCGGTGAGTGGCAGCGCCCGGACCTGCGCAACCACCGCAAGATCCTGGTGGTGGACGGCCAGGTGGCCTACACGGGCTCACAGAACATCATCCACCGCTCCTACAACAAGAAGAAGAACCTGCGGAAGGGCCTCGAGTGGAAGGACCTCATGGTCCGGGGCACGGGATCCGTAGTCACCGAGTTGAACGCGGTGTTCGTCTCGGACTGGTACTCGGAAACCGACGACCTCCTGCTGGACGAGACCCCCGCCGCGCTCGAGCACACGGCCGAGCCCATGTACGCCCAGGTGGTGCCGTCCGGGCCCGGGTTCGAGACCGAGAACAACCTGCGCCTGTTCAACCACCTGATCTACAACGCCAATCACCGCGTAGTGATCTCCAGCCCGTACTTCGTCCCGGACGAGTCCCTGCTCCACGCCATCACCACGGAGGCCCAGGCGGGCGTACGGGTGCAGTTGTTCGTGGGTGAGACCTCGGACCAGTTCCTCGCGCAGCACGCCCAGAACTCGTACTACTCCGAACTCGCGCGCGCCGGGGTGGAGATCTACCGCTACAGCTCCCCCACCGTGCTGCACGCCAAGTTCGTGCTCGTGGACGACATCGTCTCCGTGATCGGTTCCTCCAACATGGACGAGCGTTCCTTCGCGCTGGACCTTGAGGTCTCCGTCCTGATCGTGGACGAGTCGTTCCGCACCCGGATGGAGGACGTCGTGGGGCAGTTCCGCGCCAACTCCACCCTCTTGGACCTGGACGCCTGGGAGAAACGCTCGCTGGGGCGCAAGTTCGTGGAGAACGTCTGCCGCCTTACTTCCGGCCTGCTCTGACGCGCCCCGGACGACGACGCCGCGGAGCCGGGCGCGGCGTCGTCCGTCCCCTCGGTGCCGCCCACCCGGGGCGGGCGCGAGTGTCCGTTCCTCGCCCGGGTGCGCGAACGCCGTCGCCGCCCGCAGAGATCGGGGTGGCGACGGCGTCGTCGTGCACGGTGGGCACGGGGCCCGGTGCGGATCAGCCCGCTACGAGCACCGCGCGGCCGTTGAACGTGCGGTTGCGCAGGCCGTCCAGCGCGGAGTTGACCTCCTGTGCGGTGAGCGGGAGCTCCGTGATGGGCGGCTTGGGCAGATCCGTGTCCTGGGCGAGCGCCACGAGCTCCTTGAGTTCGGGAAGACTGCCCACGAAATTGCCGCGGATGTTCAGCAGGTTGAACGCGGTGAGCGCGGTGGGGAACTGGTACTGGCCCCCGAACAGGCCCACGCTGACCAGGGTCCCGCCGTTGGCCATGGCGAAGAGCGCGGCGTTGGAGGTGTCCCCGTTGTTGACGAGGTCGATGGCCGCGGCAATCTTCTCCCCGCCGGCCCGGACGATGTCGCCCACGAGGTCCTCGCCGCCCACGGCCACCGTGGCGGACGCGCCCACCGCCTGGGCGTTCTTCAACGCGGCCTCGCTCATGTCCACGGCCACGATGTTCTCGTGACCCAGGGCCTTGAGCACCGCAATGGTCATCAGCCCTACACCGCCCGCGCCGATCACGGCCACGGGCTTATCCGCGGGCAGTGGCATGATCTTCTTGACCGCTGAGTAGGAGGTCAGGCCGGAGCAGGCGAGCGTGGCGCCGAAGGACGGGTCGATGTCGCCCAGCGGCACCAGGTAGCGCTCGTCCGGCACGTGGACCTCCTCTGCGTAGCCGCCGCGGCGCTGCACCGAGAGGTTGCGCTTCTTCCCGCTGCAGTAGTTCTCGCGGTCCTCCGAACAGGCCTGGCACTCGCCGCAACCGATCCACGGGAACACGATGTACTTGGTGTCCCCGGGCGTCACCGTGGCGTCCGGTCCCGCGGCCACGACCTCCCCCACGATCTCGTGCCCGAGCACCACGGGGTACTGCGCGCCCGCCGCGGTCAGTTCGTAGCGTCCGGCGCTGCCGAGGTCGAAGTACCCGTCCTGGCAGTGCACGTCCGAGTGGCAGACCCCCGAGTTGGTCACGCGGATCATGACCGCGGAGCCTTCCAGTTCGGGCCGTTCCACCTCGAGTTCCTGGGCTGCTCCGCCCGGCTCCGTGTGCGCGAAAACCTTCATGGCCACTCCTTCGTTGCGTGTGTGTAAGTCGCCTTATCAGGTGAGCTGTGTCACTACTCTAGGCCGCTACGCCGAGTTGTCCACGGGTCCGTGCCCGTCGCATCGGGGGACGACGACGCCGCTGATGCGCCCCGGTCTCAGGCGCGGGGTTCCGGTCTCAGGCGCGGGGTTCCGGAGCCGACTTTTGCGCGGCCCGCCGAGCGGCGCGGTTGGCAGGCCCCACGGCGGACACCAGCACCGCGACCTGCAGCAGTACACCCGCCAGCCCGGCGACGATGCCCCATTCGGGCCGCCCCAGAACGAGCAACACGATCGCCGCCACCACGGCACACACGGCCACGGGAACGGACCACCGCACCCTCGGAAGGGCCGCGGCGTGACCCGCGGACCACGCGGCGTCGGACGCGCGCGTGTGCCGGGTCCGGAGGCCCACGGCCCCGTTGCGATCGAGCGAGCCGACGGCCGCTGCCCTGACGGTCACCACGGTCACGACGCACACCAGGACCGTGCTGAACGACAGCATGATCACTCCGAGCAGGTCCTCGTCCACGGTTCCCTCCGGGTCACGGGCATTTCCTCCACCCTACGACCGTCACGGATCCGGGCACTGCGGATCCGGTGACGTCATCCGCGAACGCCTCCACCGCAAGGTGCTCCGCCGCAGGGCAGAACCCAGTGGGGAATCCTGGTCGTCGTCAGCTGACACAAGGTCATGACGAGGTCGCTCTCTTCCGCATCGCCAGGGATGGGGCGGTCACGGTGACCGGGGTCGACGACGCCGCCCTGCCGGGCCTGCGGGACCGGGCGCGAGCGGCGTCGTCGTCGGAGGGAGGTGTCAGCCCACCAGCTCGCGGGACGGCGTGTCCGCGACGGAGGGCTCGCCCACGAACGCGCCGCGGTACTTCGCGGCGGGGTGGGTGTCCTTGACCCGCGGCTGGCCCTCGCCGTAGAGGGACTCGCGCAGGGTGGTGCCCTCGTACTCGGTGCGGTAGCGCCCGCGCTTCTGCAACTCGGGGACCACGTACTCCACGAAGTCCTCGAAGGAACCGGGGCTCACGTGGTAGGCCAGGTTGATGCCGTCCAGGCCGCCCTCGTCCACCCAGGTCTCGAGCTGATCCGCGACGGTCTGCGCGGAACCCACGAGCACGGCACCCATCCCGCCCAAGGCGCAGTGCTTGGCGATCTCCTCGCGCGTCCACTGCTTGTCCTTGGACTGCAGCGTGAACGGGGTCAGGAAGGACTGGATGGAGTCGGTCTTGATGTAGTTCAGGGCCTCGTCCTCGTCGAACTGGGACAGGTCCACGCCGGACCACCCACCGATGATCGCCTGGGAGGCCTCCAGGTCCACGTATTGCAGGTAATCGCGGTACTTCTCCTGGGCCTGCTCGTCCGTGTCCGCGACGACCACGGAGAGCATCGCGTAGATCTTGACGTCGTCACGGCTGCGGCCCTCGGCCTGAGCCCGGTCGCGGATCTTGTCAGTCACGAAACGCGTGAGGTCCGGGCGCAACCCGCCGATGAACACGGCTTCCGCGTGCTTACCCGCGAACGCCTGCCCGCGCGAGGACGCGCCGGCCTGGAAGATCAGCGGTGTGCGCTGCGGGGACGGTGCCGTGAGCCCCGCTCCGGGAACCGTGAAGTGCTCCCCGCTATGCCGGATGGGATGGACCTTGGTGGGATCCGCGTAGACACCCGTCTCACGGTTCTGAACCACAGCGTCCTCCTCCCACGAGCCCTCCCAAAGCTTGTAGCACACGTCCAAGAACTCCTCCGCGATCTCGTAGCGCGTATCGTGCTCAATCTGGCGCGGCAGGCCCTGGTTCTCCGCAGCGGACGGAAGGTAGGAGGTCACCACGTTGAATCCCACGCGGCCCTTGGTGAGGTGATCCAGTGTGGCGTACTTGCGGGCCAGGGTGTAGGGCTGCTCGTAGGTCACCGCGCTCGTCACGCCGAAGCCCAGGTGCTCGGTCACGGCGGCCATGGCCGAGACCTGCATGAACGGGTCGTTGACCGGGACCTGGGCCCCGTCACGCACGGCCGGAGCCGCGGAGTTCTTGTAGATGTCGTAGATGCCCACCACGTCCGCAAGGAACAGGGCGTCGAACTTGCCCCGCTCCAGCAGCTTGGCCAGCTCCGTCCAGTACTCGATGGTGTTGTACTCGGTGGCCCGGGACCGCGGGTGGCGCCACAACCCGAAGCTCTGGTGATCCACGCAGGTCATGTCGAACGCGTTGACGGAAATCCGTTTGCTCATCTCGGTCAGCCCCTCAGCAGGAACACGACCCGCGCCCCGTGCACCACCTACGGCGGCCTACCTTGCGGGTCCAGCGCGCTTGTGTGGCGCCGTACTTGCCGCATGCGGTGTGTCATGCGGCCCGATCCTCACCTGGGGCACCCCGCTACGGGAGAGGGTTGCCGTCCGACAAGCCAGGGCTAAACGTCGGCACTCGTGATCGTTGTGGCATCGATCCTAACGGGGATCCCCGGTCCTCGGAAACACCTCGGGTTACGGCACGTCACGACGGCGCCCCGGCGCGTCACACGATTTGCACCCGCGGGCTCCCGGCCCGTTCAATGGTGGGGTTCCCATCCGGAGCGGCTGAGAGACCTGGCTCGTTGACGTCGCAGCAACCAGCCCCACGCGGGCAAGGTGCTAATGCCAGGAACGATGGAGTTGATGAATTGAGCCATATCCTCACGCGCCCGGAATCTGCCGTCGACGCCGCTGCGGTCACCTTCGACCGGGTCGGCAAGTCCTTCCCCGCACACCACGGAGCGCATGTCCACGACGTCCTGAGGGACGTGACCTTCACGGTGCGTCCGGGCGAGATCGTCTCCGTCCTGGGCCCCTCGGGGTGCGGCAAGTCCACCCTGCTACGCGCCGTGGCCGGGCTCGGCACGGCGAGCGAGGGCGAAGTCCGGATTGACGACTCGGTGGTGCGCGAGATCGACCCGCGCTGCGCCGTCGGCTTCCAGGAACCGCGGTTGCTGCCGTGGCGCAGCGTGGCGCGCAACGTGGCACTGGGTCTGCCCCACGGGACTCCCGCCCGGGAAGGGAAGCGGCGGGTGGCGCAGCTGTTGGAGCTCGTCGGCCTGTCCCACCACGCGAATCACCGTCCCTCGGAGATCTCCGGGGGCATGGCACAGCGCGCATCCCTCGCCCGGGCCCTGGCACGGAACCCGCGGGTCCTGCTGTTGGACGAGCCCTTCGGGGCCCTGGACGCCCTGACCCGGATCAGGATGCAGGATCTGCTGCTGGACGTGCACCGCGCCGATCCCACGACCGTGCTCATGGTCACCCACGACGTCGAGGAAGCCCTGGTGCTCTCCGATCACGTGGTGGTGCTCGCGCGGGAAACGGCCACGGGCCCCGCGACCATCGCCGAGATCATCTCCCCCGAGCTGGCCCGCCCGCGCTCCCGCGAGGACAGTGAGATCACCGCGCTGCGCGCCCACCTGTTGGCCTTGCTCGGCGTGGAGCGCTGAGCGCATGGCGCAGTTGTCCCGACGCCGCGCCCTGCAGGCACTCGGCCTGTCCGCGCTAGCGCTGCCCCTGAGCGGATGCGTCATGGAGGGCGAAGGTCCGGGCCGCGGTGTGGCCGGCGGTTCCGCGCACGAGATCTACCTGGACTACGCGACCTACAACCCGCTGTCCCTGATCATCAAGGCCAAGGGCTGGCTCGAGAAGGTCGCCGAGGCCCACGGTCAGACCGTGACGTGGGTGTACTCGGCCGGTTCCAACAAGGCCAACGAGTCGCTACGCGCCGGGGTCGTGGACGTGGGCTCCACGGCAGGTTCCGCCGCACTGCTCGCGCGTGCCAACCGCTCGCCGATCAGGACGATCGACCTGTTCTCACAGCCCGAGTGGTCCGCGCTCGTGCGCACCCCGGACTCCCCCGTGCGCACCGTGGCGGATCTCGCGGGCACGTCCGTGGCCGCGACGAAGGGCACGGATCCGTACTTCTTCCTCCTACAGTCCCTCGGCGCGGCGGGCATGAGCGCCCAGGACGTCACCGTGGTGAACCTGCAGCACGCGGACGGGCGCACCGCGCTGGACACCGGTCAGGTGGCCGCATGGTCCGGACTGGACCCCGTGATGGCCGCCGCGGAGAAGGCGGGGGACGTGCTGTTCCACCGGCAGTTGGAGTTCAACACGTACGGGTTCCTCAACGCGCGGGAGGTGTTCCTGCAGCTGAACCCCACGGGTGCGCAGGACGTGGTGAACACGTACGCCTACGCGCGGCAGTGGGCGCTGCAGCACCCGGAGGAGGGGATCGCGATCCTCGCGGAAGGCGCGAGCATCGATCGCGACACCGCCCGGCGGGTCTGGCAGCGCACCCACCTGGACATCGACCCCGTTCCGGGCCCCGAACAGCTCGCGGTGCTCGAGCGGGTCGGGCCCATCCTGGTGGAATCCGGGGACGTCTCCTCGCAGCAGGACGTGGACGAGGCGCTCGCGAACATCGTGGAGCAGCACTACGCACAACACGCCGATGCGGCCGCCGTGGCCCAGGTGATCGAAGGGAAGCAGTCCTCATGAGCACTCACGACACCTCCTCCGCCGCACCGCGGTCCTCGGACGGCGCGTCCCGCGAAGCACCGGGCGGCACGTCCTCCGAAGCAGCTGGCGTCACTGCGGTGGCCACACTGTCCGACGACGACGGACGCCACGGGGCGGGCGCGGTGGCGCCCGGCGACGTCGCAGCCCCATCAGACACCCCTGCCGCGGCGGATTCCCGCACGCGTCCCAGCGCGCTGCGCAATCCTTGGGCCCTGGGGCTGATCGGGATCGTCCTGCCCGTGCTGCTGGTGCTCGTGTGGCACGCCCTCTCCACGAACGGGACCTTCTCCCCCGTGCAGTTGCCGCGCCCGTCTGCGGTGCTCGCCGCGGGATGGGAGCTGCTGCGCAGCGGTGACCTGTGGTTGCACGTGGGGATCTCCACGCAGCGCGTGATCGTGGGCTTCCTGATCGGCAGTGGGCTCGGGCTGTTGCTCGGCGCGTTGCTGGGGCTCTCCCCGTGGGCGCGGGCCATCGGCTCGCCCACGATCGGCGCGCTGCGCGCCGTGCCGTCCCTGGCGTGGGTGCCGCTGCTGTTGCTGTGGATCGGGATCGGGGAGAACTCCAAGGTGACCCTGGTGGCGATCGGCGCCTTCTTCCCGGTGTACACCACGGTGTCCGCCGCGCTGCGCCACGTGGACCGGCACCTGATCGAAGCCGCACGGTCCTTCGGGCTGCGCGGGGTCAAACTCTTCACCACCGTGCAGTTGCCCGCGGTGCTGCCCTCCGTGATCTCCGGGCTGCGTCTGGCCCTGGCCCAGGCGTGGTTGTTCCTGGTGGCCGCGGAACTGCTGGGTTCCTCCATGGGCCTGGGGTTCCTGCTCACCGATTCGCAGAACAACGGCCGCACGGACCGGTTGCTGCTCGCGATCCTGTTGCTGGCCGTGCTGGGCAAGCTCACGGACGCCCTGCTCGGCATCTTCGAGCGGTGGACGCAGCGGCGCTGGAGCGTGGCCGGAACCAGGTGACAACCCGCCCGGTTCCCGCCGGCGCCCGCCGTTCCACCGGGGCCCGGTCGTTCCACCGGGGGCCCGGTCGTTCCACCGGGGGCCCGGCCGTTGCAGACACCGACCGTTCGGATCGACATCACAGGAGGACTCGTGACCGGTACGCACTCGTACTCAGACCCCGCTCACCCCACACCGAACCCGGCGTTGATCTCTGACGACGCCCGGGTGCAGTTCTGGGTCGAGCAGGCCGGGCGGCTGGACTGGGCGCAGCCGTGGCACACGGCTCACCGGTTCGAGAAGCCGCAGCGCACGGGTGAGGACCACGACGGCAACCCCACTTACACCGTGCCCGAGATCGCGTGGTTCGAAGGCGGGAAACTCAACGTCTCGTACAACTGCGTGGACCGCCATGTGGCAGCCGGGCGTGGTCAGCACGTGGCCCTGTACTTCGAGGGTGAACCCGGGGACCGCCTGGTCTATACCTACGCGGACCTGCAGCGTGAGGTATCCAGGGCCGCCAACGCCCTGCTCCAACTGGGCGTGGAGAAGGGCGACCGCGTGGTCATCTACCTCCCGGTCATCCCGGAGACCGTGATCATCACGCTCGCGTGCGCGCGCATCGGGGCGATCCACTCGCTCGTGTTCGGCGGGTTCTCCGCAGAAGCCCTCAAGTTCCGGGTCGAGGACACCGGAGCCAAGGTCCTGGTGACCACGGACGGGCAGAACCGGCGCGGCGCCGTCGTCCCCGTGAAGACCAATGCGGACGAGGCCTGCAGCGGCGAGAACAGCATCGAGCACGTGATCGTGGTGCGCCGCACGTCCCGGCCCGGGCGCACCGATCTGCCGCGCGGCACCCGGGGCCTGCATTCCAAGGACGAGGAACTCGTGCCGTGGACCCCCGGGCGTGACGTGTGGTGGCACGAGCTCACCGCGGGCGTCTCGGACGTCCACGAGCCCGAGGCGTTCGACGCGGAGACGCCCCTGTTCATCATCTACACGTCCGGCACCACGGGGAGGCCCAAGGGCCTGGTCCACACGATGGGCGGATACATGGTGCAGACGGCATACACCCACGCCCTGCTGTTCGACCTGCTCCCGGACGTGCCCGACGCGTCCGGGGTGCTGCGCCCGGAGGAGCTGTCCGCCGTGAACGACCCCACCAAGGTGGACTCCACCGTGCACTGGTGCACCGCGGACCTCGCGTGGGTCACTGCACACACCTACGAGATCTACGGCCCGCTGGTCAACGGCGTGTCCCAGGTGATCTACGAGGGCACGCCCAACACCCCGGATTACGGCCGCCACTTCGAGATCATCGAGCGCTACGGCGTGACCAACTACTACACGGCACCCACCCTGATCCGCTCGCTCATGGGCGCGTTCCCCAAGGGGCTGCCCCCGGTCTACAACCTCTCCTCGATCCGGTTGCTCGGCTCCGTGGGCGAGTCCATCAACCCGGAGGCGTGGCGCTGGTTGCGCGCCCAGGTCGGCCGCGACGAGGTGCCCTTCGTGGACACGTGGTGGCAGTCCGAGACGGGCTCCTGCGTCGCATCCCCGCGCCCGCACGATCCGCAGTTCGCCCCTCCCGGCACGTTCGACGAGGCCGCAGCGCACACCCCCCTCAAGCCCGGTTGCGCTACGCGTGCGGTCCCCGGCGTATCTGTGCGGGTACTGGACGAGGCCGGTGAGGAAGTGGGCCCCAACCTGCAGGGCTATGCCGTGATCGACAAGATCGGCCCGTCCATGGCCCGCACGGTATGGGGCGATCCGCAGCGCTACCTGTCCTCCTACTGGGCGGCCTACGGCGAGCGCGGTTGGTTCCGGGCCGGCGACGGCGCACGCACCGATGACGAGGGCGACCTCTACATCCTGGGGCGGGTGGACGACGTGATCAACGTGAGCGGGCACCGGTTGTCGACGATCGAGATCGAATCCGCCCTGGTGACCCACCCCCACGTAGTGGAGGCCGGGGCCACCCCGATCCGCGACGCGGTAACGGGCCACGCCATTTTGGCGTGCGTGGTGCTCACGGCGGATGCGCAATCGCTGTCCACGGACGAGGTCCGCGAGGAGCTGCGCGCGCACGTGGCCCGGGAGATCGGCCCGATCGCCAAACCGCGCGAGGTCATCGTGGTTCCGGATCTGCCCAAGACCCGTTCGGGGAAGATCACGCGCCGCCTGCTGACCCAGCTCTACGAGGGCGAGCAGCTGGGCGACCGTTCCTCGCTGCAGAACGAGGAAGCGCTAAACGCGATCGCGGAGGTCTTGGCAGGGCGTGCTTAGCTTGACCACATGAGCTTGTTGCCCCGATCCCACGGCGGTCGCGGCTGGGTCTGGTTGGCGTGTGCGGCCGGAGTCGTGCATGCCGGATTCAGCCTCTACTGGGCTTTGGGCGGGCACTGGTTGCTGGACACCGTGGGGCAGTGGACGGTACGGCTGTCCTACGAGGCACCCCTGGCCGCCGGGCTGGGGCTGGGCATGGTTTCGCTTTTCAAGCTCATGGCGGCCGTCATCCCAGTGGCGGAAGCCTACGACAGGGTGCCCTGGCGACGGTTCTGGCGGGCCATAAGTTGGGTGGGTGCCGTGGTCCTGGTGGTCTACGGCGGGACCAACACGGTGATCAGCAATGCCGTGCTCATCGGGCTCATCCGCCCCGCCACCGGATACGAGCGACTAGCCATGATCGGTCACGCATGGTTGTGGGATCCACTGTTCCTGGTCTGGGGTGCCGCGCTGCTGATCCATCTGTGGCGGTCCCGGCCGGCGCGGACGCGCCCGCACGGCACACGTGAGTCACTTATCGGGAGGTGAACATCCGCACGAAGGAGACGACCGGGGAACCCACGCCGCCAACTGCGGATGACCACCCCCCAGGCTTCTTCCCGATCTGCGGGCATGACCGCGTGTGACCCCGCGAACTGTTATGCCCCGAAGGAACTTCTAGGATGGCTCAGTGATGAATTCCGCCGCGCAGCCCTCGACCGAGCGACCCGTCACCGGCACTACCCGCACGGCCACCGCCCCCGCGGACGCGTCCGTCACTGCCGGGATTGCTGCCGTGGCCGGCGATGCCTGGCAGCGCATGTTCGGGGACACCCACAGCTCCGACCTCAAGCTCGCCATGGCCGCCTCGGGCACCGTGTTGAGCGTGTTCACTGTGGGGCACATGGCCGGGAACATGCAGGTCTACCTAGGCCGGGACCACTACAACGAATACGCCGAGTTCATTCGCACGGTGGGCGCGCCGGTGCTGCCCCGCAACTCCGTGCTGTGGGTCGTGCGTATCGGGTTGATCGGAAGTGCTGCGACCCACGTGTTGGCCGGAACCGAGCTCACGCTGCGGGCCATGAGCGCCGAGGGCCGCACGGTCGCTGATGCGCTCCGACCCATCACGTGGCGGGTGGGCGCCGCCGCTCAGAAGATACGGAACGGTTTCCCCACCGCGCCTGCCCCGAGCGGGACGCAACGGTACCGGAAAGCGGCGTTCGACGGAGCCTTCCTGGCCAGCCACTTCGACCGCCACGCGCCACGTCAGCGTCCCCGAGGCCGACGCCGCTCCGTCCCCCGGATCATCGCTCGCTCGATGCGCTCCACGGGCGCGGTGCTCGGCCTGTTCACGGTGTACCACGTGCTGGACCTGACGGCGGGCGCCCGGCCTGCTGCTTCCGTAAGCCACACCCACGGTGACGCGTACGGCAACCTGGTGGCGAGCCTGTCCCGGCCGTCCGTGGCGGTGTTCTACACGGCCTCGATGGCCGCGCTCGCCGGACACATGATCCACGGCTTGCGGACCGCCGCGATGGACACCGGGGTGACCGGAACCGCGCGACGGGTACGACAGGTGGACACGATCGCTAAGGCCGTGGGCGGCGTCGTCGCCCTGGGGAACGTGAGCATTCCCGTGGCCGTACTGACCAAGGTGGTGCGCTGATGCTGTTGACCGTTCACGTGTGGCGCCAGGCGGGCGAGGACGAGCCCGGTGGCTTCGAGACCGCCCACCCCGTGCAGGCCCGCGAGGAGATGAGCGTGCTCGAATTGCTCGATGCCGTCAACGAGACGCTCGAGCGCCAGGGTGCAGAGCCGGTGAGCTTCGACGACGGCTGTCGCGAGGGCATCTGCGGCAAGTGCGGCGTGACCGTGGACGGCGTGGCCCACGGGCCGGAGAAGAACCGGGCCTCGTGCACGCAGTCGCTCAGAGCCTACCGGGACGGGGACGAGATCTGCATCGAGCCCCTGCGCGCGGGAGCATTCCCGGTCAAGAAGGACCTGTCCGTGGACAAGAAGGCCCTGCGGCGCGTGGCCAAGGAGGCCAAGTTCCCGGTCGCGATGAAGGCATTGAACACCGCTGGGTGCATCAGTTGCGGCGCGTGCGTGGCCGCGTGCCCCAACGGCTCGGGCCAGCTCTACGTGGGCACGCTGCTCAAGGAACTGCCGCCGCTCGCCAAGACGCCCGAGGAACGCGACGAGCGCTCGAGCAAGGTGCTCGACGCCGCCGAGCACGAGTTCGGCCCGTGCTCCCTGCTGGGCGATTGCACGGAGGTCTGCCCGGCGGGGCTGCCACTCGAGAACCTCACCGCGGTGGCGCGGGAGAACCTGCGCCGGAAGGACCCCGAGAAGTACGGCTGAGTTCCGCCCCGAAGCCAGCGAGCTCACCAGCAGTCGGCGACCCCACGGGCGGGAAGTTCACCGCTTTCACCGCGGGCCCCACCGACCGGGGGCCGAACCGCGGACGGGCGGGTCAGCCCTTGCGCCACCGGGGAAGGGGCAGCCGCAACGGCCCGGCGGGACGCGCGGTGGTGCGGGCCGCCGAGCGTGAGTCCTCGACCACCGTGGCATCCGAGATCCTGCGGGCCAGAGAACGCTGGAACCTGTTCTGTAGCGTGACCTTCGCGGCGGGGCACCCGTGGCGCGCGCCCTCTGAATCAATCGCACCCGCTTTCGGGTGGCTGCGATCCGCACGGTTTGGTCCGTCACCCACGCGCGCGACACAATAGACGCACCATCCCGAGCGGCCGAGAGACCTGGATCCATGACGCCGCAGCAACCCGCAGTGCTCGGCCAACTGCACGGTGCTACCGCCAGGACCGATGGAGTGCTGCGCGGCCCCGGGCAGCTGTCGGACGGGAGCCGTACCCGGCCGACGAGGAGGACATCCATGGCCGAGCACCAGTTCGGTTTCCGCACCCGCGCCCTGCACGCCGGCGGCACCCCGGACGCCGAGCACGGCGCCCGCTCCGTGCCCATCTACCAGACCAGCTCGTTCGTCTTCAAGGACGCCGACGACGCCGCCAACCTGTTCGCGCTGCAGAAGTACGGCAACATTTACTCGCGCATCGGCAACCCCACCGTGGCGGCCCTGGAAGAGCGCATCGCCTCCCTCGAGGGCGGGATCGGGGCGGTCGCCACGTCCTCCGGGATGGCCGCCGAGTTCATCACGTTCGCCGCGCTGTGTGGCCAGGGTGACCACGTGGTGGCCTCGTCCCAGCTCTACGGCGGAACGGTCACCCAGCTGGACGTGACCCTGCGTCGCTTCGGTGTGGAAACCACCTTCGTCCCCGGGACCGACCCGGCGGACTACAAGGCTGCGATCACCGAGCACACCAAGGCCGTGTACACCGAACTCGTGGCCAACCCGTCCGGCGAGATCGCCGATCTGGAGGGGCTCGCCGCGGTGGCCCGCGAGGCGGGTGTCCCGCTGATCGTGGACGCGACCCTCAACACCCCGTACCTGTGCCGCCCGTTCGAGCACGGCGCGGACATCGTGATCCACTCGATCACCAAGTTCCTGGGCGGGCACGGTAACACTCTGGGCGGCGTGGTGGTCGAATCCGGCCGCTTCGACTGGGGCAACGGGAAGTTCCCGGCCATGACCGAACCGGTTCCCTCGTACAACAACGTGACGTGGTGGGGGAACTTCGGTGAGTACGGATTCCTGACCAAGCTCCGTTCCGAGCAGCTGCGCGACATCGGGGCGTCCCTGACCCCGCAGGCCGCGTGGAACCTGCTGCAGGGTGTGGAGACCCTCCCCCAGCGCATGGACGCCCACGTGGCCAACGCGCAGGAGGTCGTGCAGTGGCTCGCCACGGATCCACGCATCTCCTACGTCAATTACGCGGGACTCGAGGACCACCCCCACCACGAACGCGCGCAGAAGTACCTGCCCCACGGCATCGGATCCGTCTTCGCCTTCGGTGTGGCTGGCACGGACGAGTTGAGCGGCCGTGAGGTGGGCGCCCGATTCATCGGGAGCCTGCAACTGGCCTCACACCTGGCCAACATCGGGGACGCCCGCACCCTCGTGCTGCACCCCGCGTCCACGACCCACCAGCAGTTGAGCTCCGAACAGCTCGCCGCGGGCGGGGTCAAAGAGGACCTGATCCGGATCTCCGTGGGTCTCGAGGACACCGCGGACATCCTGTGGGACCTGGACCAGGCACTGAGCGCAGCCAGCGGCAGGGACCGGGAGGGCGGCGTCGTCGCCCCCTCCGCCGCGCTCACGGGCGCGGCGCGCACCACCCTGGACCAGGGCAACAGTGCGGCGGCCTGCGCGCTGCCCGGAGACGAAGGAGAACAGGCATGAGCACGCAACGCACCTGGGTGGGCCCCAGCGCCCCCGAACGGCTCGGCATCCTCCGAGGCACGCGCTCGATCGCGATCGTGGGGATGTCCAACAAGCCGTCCCGTGCGAGCTACTTCGTGGCCACGTACCTGCAGTCGTCGAGCCCGTACCGCGTGTACTTCGTGAACCCCGTGCTGGACGAGGTGCTGGGCCAGAAGGCCTACCCGTCGCTCGCGGAGCTGCCCGAGGTCCCGGACCTCGTGGACGTGTTCCGCAAGGACGCGGACCTGCCCGGCGTGGCTCGGGAGGCCGTGGCCGTGGGCGCCAAGACCCTGTGGCTGCAGCTGGGCTCGTGGAACGAGGAAGCGGCGGCCATCGCGGAGGACGCCGGGCTGGACGTGGTGATGGACCAGTGCGTGAAGATCGAGCACGCGCGCTTCCACGGCGGTCTCCACCTGGCCGGGTTCAACACCGGAGTGATCTCCTCGAAGCGCCAGGTCCTGGCCTGAGACCGGGGCGCGACGGCGCCGGCGCGCGGCTGCCGACGCCGCTGACCGGCCACCCCCGCTGACGCCCGCCCCGGTAATCGTATTTCTCGTGGAGTAAAAGCAGATTTGGGCGCGAAACCCTGCTTTTACCCAGTTAAATCGCGAGGGTTACCGGCGCTGCGAGTGCGGGTCGCTCAGGGTGGAGTGCACCACGGGTGACCCCATTCGTCCACCTCGAAGCGCGAGTAGTCACCCATGGGTGCGTCGAACGATCCCGCCTCCCCGGAGCACACCAGGACCTCCTGCTGCGGGGCGTCGTCGCGGACGGCGTCCCAACCGGCCACCCAGCTCTCGAGATCTGCCTGCCACTGCTGCGTCACAGGGTGCGCCCTTCGTCGAATGCTCCACCTCCGCGTATTCCACCGACCCTTGAACCGGGAGGTGTCGGCATCATCACGTCACGGGCAGGCCACTGCCACGTGGCGCGGAGGAGCCCACTCCCTATGCTTGACCGGTAGAGAAGGCCCGGAATGTGATCCGAGCCACATAAGAACCGTCCGACCCCCGAGGAGTTGCTCCCGTGTCCGCCAAGAAAACCCTGCAAGTCACCCTGGCCTTCGTGGGCCTGCTGGTGGGTGCCGGTTTCGCCACCGGTCAAGAAGTCATCCAGTACTTCATCTCGTTCGGTGTCTGGGGGCTGGCCGGCGCGGTGGTCTCGGGGATCCTGATGATCGCCGCGGGTGCCGTGATCATCCACATCGGCAGCTACTTCCTGGCGGACGAGCACCGCCGGGTCTTCCGGTCCGTGTCCTCTCCCGTGGTGTCCCGGTTCCTGGACATCGCGGTGAGTCTGACCCTGCTGGCCATGGGCATCGTGATGCTCGCCGGCGCGGGTTCCACACTGGAACAACAGTTCGGGCTGCCCGCGTGGATCGGTTCGGCCATCATGGTGGTGCTCGTGATGGTCACGGGGCTGCTCAACGTCAACAAGGTCACCAACATCATCTCGGCGGTCACCCCGGCGATCTTCGTGGCCGTGATCGTGGCGTTCGGTTACACCCTGACCAAGCTCCCCGTGGATCTCGGATCGCTGCACGAGCTCGCGGTGCAGGCGGGCTCCCCCGTGAGCCCGTGGTGGCTGTCCGCGATCAACTACACGTGCATGGCCCTGATGCTGGGCGTGTCCATGTCCCTGGTGATCGGCGGCAACGCCCTCAACCCGCGCGATGCCGGCTGGGGCGGGCTGCTGGGCGGCGTGGTCTACACCGTTCTTCTGGCCATGAACGCCTTCGCCCTACTCGTGAACTTCGATGCCGTGGGCGGCTCCGAGGTGCCCATGCTCCAGCTCTTCCAGACCATGCACCCCTGGGCCGCACTCGGGATGGTTGTGGTGACGTTCGTGATGATCTACAACACGACCATCAGCATGTTCTACGCCCTGGGTCGCCGGGTCACCGTGAACCACCGCCACCGCTACGTCCCGATTTTCCTGGGCCTGTGCGCGGTGGGTTACGTGGTGAGCCTCGTGGGCTTCGGCACCCTGATGAGCGTGGTCTACCCGATCATCGGGTACGTGGGCATGGTCCTGGTGGTCGTCATGCTGTGGTGGTGGTTCCGTCACCGCGAGGACATCAGCGTCGAGGCCGGGCGCCGCAACCGAATCCGCGCCCTGCTGACCAAGCGTCGCGCGCAGGACAAGGAGTTCTCCGAGTTCAACGAGCACCAGCTCCGGGACGCGGCCCACGATTCCCCCGCGGACGACGACGCCCTCACCGGCGCGATCGGCACCCAGGTCCAGCAGGATCTCGCGGACGGCTCGGGCGATTCCCCGAGCCCCTCGCCCGAGCGCGGCTGAGCGCAGCCGTCGAGCGGTCCCCGCGAGCGGCGTCGTCCGCGCGCGCCGCGCACAGACGACGGCCTGCGCGCGGGAACGACAGCGGCGTCGTCGACCCTGCAAAGAGCCGGGGACGACGACGCCGCGTACGGGTCGATCAGCGGCGCGCCCCGTTCTTCTGGTTGGCGCGCTGTTCCCAGAACACGGGGAGCGTGACGGTGTCCGTGCCGTCCCAGGCGGAGAGACCGGTGATCCCGGGGACGTCCCCGGCCTTGAACACGGGCTCCACCCCGGCCTTGCGCTGTTCCATGTAGTTGGCCAGCACCTTGGCGGCGACACCCGCGAGCATGCACAGCGCGATGAGGTTCAGCGTGGCCATGAGGGCCATGAACAGGTCCGCGAGGGACCACACGAGGTCCAGCGCGAGCATGGCACCCAGGAACACGCACACGAGCACGGCGAAGCGGTAGATGTTCATGGCCGCACGGGACGTGGTCATGAAGCGGATGTTGGACTCGCCGTAGTAGTAGTTGCCGATCACCGAGGACCACGCGAACAGGAAGATCGCCACGGTCAGGAAGTGCACGGCCCAGTCACCCAGCTGCATGCCCAGGGCGCTCTGCGTGAGGGAAGCACCCTGGCGCTCGTCGCCGAACGTGGGGTTGGAGAGCAGCACGATGAACGCGGTGATCGAGCACACGAGCATGGTGTCGAAGAACACCCCCAGGGACTGCACGAAACCCTGCTTGGCCGGGTGGGAGATGGAGGCGGTCGCACCGGCGTTGGGCGCGGAACCCATGCCGGCCTCGTTGGAGAACAGACCGCGCTTCATACCCTGGATGATCACACCGAGCACGCTGCCCGTGACGAACTCTCGGATGCCGAACGCGCCCTCCACGATCATGAGCAGCATGCCGGGGACCGCGGTGATGTTCAGGACCATCACGAGCAGCCCCAGGACCAGGTACAGCACGGCCATGACGGGGACCAGGATCTGCGTCACGGAGGAGATGGAGCGGATGCCGCCGAAGATCACGGCCGCGGTGATGACCACGAGCGCGAGACCCAGGACCACGCGCATCCACATGCCCTGGCCGTTGGTGATGTCCACGTCGAAGGACCCGCTCACGGCGTCCACGATGGAATTGGACTGCACGGAGTTGAACACGAAACCGTAGGTCACGGTGATGATGACCGCGAACAGCAGACCCATCCAGCGCTTGTTGAGCCCGCGCTCCATGTAGTACGCGGGACCGCCCACGTAGCCGTCGCCGGTCTTGACCTTGTACAGCTGCCCCAGCAGGGACTCCACGAACGCGCTGGCCGCGCCGATCGCGGCGATGACCCACATCCAGAACACCGCACCGGGCCCACCCAGGCTGATGGCGATGGCCACACCGGCGATGTTGCCCGTGCCCACGCGAGCGGCCGCGGAGACCGTGAACGCACGGAACGAGGAGATGCCCTTCCGGCCGTTCTCGGCGTCACCGGGCGGATCGGTGAGCACCCTGAACATCTCGGGGATCCCGCGCAGCTGAATGGCCTTGGTACGGATGGTCAGGTACAACCCCACACCGATCAGGACCGCGAAGACGACGTACCAGATGTAACCGCCCAGCGTTCCCACGAGTTCTGTCAACGCATCCATGTGATTCCCCGGAATTCTGCCTCAAGACGGTTCCGGCCACTGCGCGATGGACAGCGGGGAACCGGGTGACTGATGTGTGCTGTTGCACTGATCTAGGTCACAGTAGCGGAAACAGGGCCCCGTGCGGGTGTCAGCGGGACGTGTCCGGGCCCTGGTGCCCCAGACCCTGGTCTCCCGGGGGCGGCGTCGGGGCACCGGCGGTGGAACCCGGCCCCGGGGCCCGATGCAGGGACGCCGTGGACGTGGTGGACCCGGAACCCGTGGAGTTCTCCCGGCCCACCGGGCGGAACGCGCCCACCGCGGGCCGCTCCGCGAGCACCGGGAACGCCCCCGTGAAGCCCTCGCGTTCGGCGGCGATCTCGCGCACCCTGCCCCGCACCATGAACCACCCGATCACCAGGATCGGGATCAGCACCAGGGAGGACGCCAGGGTGAAGGTGCCCACGGGGTAGTCCACGGCCATCAGCACAAGGACCCCCGCGAGGAAGAACATGGTCAGCCAGTTGGTGAACGGCGCCAGCGGCGCCCGGTAGGTCGGGCGGTTGTAGAAGCCCTTCCGCGCCAGGGAGACGTATCGCTGGTGGGACAGCGAGATCGCGGCCCAGCCCGCCATGGTGCCCAGTGCCGCGAGGTTCAGCACGATCTCGAACGCCTGCTCCGGGACCACGAAGTTCAGCCCCACGCCGAGCACGGCCACCCCGGCGGTCAACAGGATGCCGCCGTAGGGCACGCCGGACGCAGACAGCTTGCCCGTGAACCTCGGGGCGGAACCGGCCTGCGCCATGGAATGGACGATGCGCCCCGTTGAATAGAGGCCTGCGTTGAGCGAGGACAGCGCCGCGGTGATCACCACGAGCTGCATGATGGGCCCCGCCGCGTCCACGCCAATGGACGAGAAGAACGTGACGAACGGGCTCTCGGTGGCGCTGTAGGCGGTGTAGGGCAACAGCAGGCACAACAGCAGGACGGAGCCCACGTAGAACACCGCGATCCGCAGGATCACCGTGTTGATGGCCCGGGGGATGACCTTCTCCGCGTTGCGGGTCTCCCCGGACGTGGTGCCCACGAGCTCGATACCGGCGTACGCGAACACCACACCCTGCACCACGATGAGCGCCGGCAGCACGCCGGACGGGAAGAGGCCCCCGTTGTCCCGGATCAGGGAGAACCCCACCTCGGAACCGGTGGGCGTGCCGAACAGCACGAAGAACGTGCCGATGACCAGGAAGACCACCAGGGCCAGGACCTTGATCAGGGAGAACCAGAACTCCAGTTCGCCGAACACCTTGACCGAGACCAGGTTCAGCGACACCACTAGGACCACCACGATCAACGCGAGGATCCACTGCGGGATCCCCGCCACGAACGCGCTGTATTGACCGAACCACTTGATGTAGATCGCGATGGCCGTGGCGTCCGCGACCGCTGTCATGGCCCAGTTCAGCCAGTACAACCACCCGGAGACGTACGCGGCCTTCTCGCCGTAGAACTCACGGGCGTAGGAGACGAACGAACCGGAGGACGGCCGGTGCACCACGAGTTCGCCCAGTGAGCGCAGGATCAGGTAGCCGAAGAAACCGCACACCGCGTACAGCAGGAACAGGGACGGACCGGCCTGCTCCAACCGGCCACCGGCGCCCAGGAACAGCCCGGTCCCGATCGCGCTGCCGATCGCGATCATCTGCAACTGACGAGCGCCCAGCCCCTTGTGGAACCCCGCCGTCTCGTCCTCGAAGCGCCGCCGCAGGACGTGTTTCTCCTGGACCTCGGTCAACCGCGGGCCGTTCTGGGACATATCCGTTCCCTTCGTCCTGACCGCCCGGGTCGGACCGTCCTCAGTCCTCTACGACGCGCACTGCGCCCTTGTCCGCGGAGGTCACCATGGAAGCGTACGCCCGCAGCGCCTTGGACACGCGACGTTCACGCGGCTTGGTGGGCTTCCAGGGGGCGTCACCCTTCTCCTGGCGACGGCGCGCGAGCTCGGCGTCGTCCACGTTGACCCGCAGCACGCGGTTCTCCACGTCGATCTCGATCTCGTCACCGTGCTCGATGAGACCCACGGCACCGCCGGCCGCTGCCTCCGGGGAGATGTGGCCGATCGAGATCCCGGAGGTTCCCCCGGAGAAGCGGCCGTCCGTGATGAGCGCGCACTTCTTCCCGAGCCCCAGGCCCTTGAGGTAGCTCGTGGGGTACAGCATCTCCTGCATGCCCGGTCCGCCCTTGGGTCCCTCGTAGGCGATGACGACGATGTCCCCCTCCTTCACGTTCTTGGAGAGGATCTCGTGCACGGCCTCGTCCTGGGACTCCACCACGAAGGCCCGGCCGGTGAAGTGGAACAGGTCGGGGTCGATCCCGGCGGTCTTGATCACCGCGCCGTCCTCGGCGATGTTGCCGAACAGCACGCAGAGCCCACCCTCCTTGGTGTAGGCGTGCTCCACGGAGCGGATGCAGCCCTCGGCGGCGTCCACGTCGTGGTCCTCGTACTCGTTGGCCTGCGAGAACGCCTGGGTGGTGCGCACGCCGCCCGGTGCCGCCAGGAAGAACTCCTTGGCGGCGTCGGATGCCTTGCCCGAGCGGATGTCCCACTCGTCCAGCCACTCGCCCATGGTCTGCGAGTGCACGGTGTGGACGTCCTCGTTCAGCAGCCCGCCGCGCCGCAGTTCACCCAGGATCGCGGGGATGCCGCCCGCCCGGTGGACGTGCTCGATGTGATACTTGGTGGAGTTCGGCGCCACCTTGGCCAGGCACGGGACCTTCCGGGACAGCGCGTCGATGTCCGAGAGATTGAAGTCCACCTCGGCTTCCTGCGCGGCGGCCAGGATGTGCAGGACTGTGTTGGTGGAGCCACCCATGGCGACGTCCAGGGCCATGGCGTTGCGGAACGCCGCCTTGGTCGCGATGTTGCGAGGCAGCACGGAGTCGTCGTCGTGCTCGTAGTAGCGCTTGGCGGATTCCACGATCCGCCGCCCGGCCTCCAGGAACAACCGCTTGCGGTTCACGTGCGTGGCCAGCGTGGTGCCGTTGCCGGGCAGGGACAGACCCAGCGCCTCGGTCAGGCAGTTCATGGAGTTGGCGGTGAACATCCCGGAGCACGAACCGCACGTGGGGCACGCGTTCTCCTCGATCTGGGCCAGCTGCGCGTCCGTGACGGACTCGTCCACGGCCAGGGCCATGGCGTCCACGAGGTCCACGCGGTGCTCCACCACGCCCTCCACGCCCTCGCCGGATTCCATGGGGCCGCCGGAGACGAAGACCACGGGGATGTTCAGGCGCAGCGCGGCCATGAGCATGCCGGGGGTGATCTTGTCACAGTTGGAGATGCACACCAGGGCGTCCGCGCAGTGCGCGTTGACCATGTACTCCACGGAGTCGGCGATGATGTCCCGGGAGGGCAGGGAATACAGCATGCCGTCGTGGCCCATGGCGATGCCGTCGTCCACGGCGATGGTGTTGAACTCCTTGGCCACGCCTCCGGCCTCGCGCACCGCGGAGGCCACGAGCTCCCCCATGTTCTTCAGGTGCACGTGACCGGGGACGAATTGCGTGAAGGAGTTCGCGATCGCGATGATCGGCTTGCCGAAGTCCTCGCTGCCCATGCCGGTGGCGCGCCAGAGGGCGCGGGCACCCGCCATGTTCCGACCGGTGGTGGACGTTGCTGAACGTAGCTGCGGCACTGTGACCCCTTCCCGAAGGCTGGACCGGGACGTGGACGGCGCGAAATGCGCCGTTCTCCCGGCAAAAAGTGTTCCCTCCAGGATACGCGTGACCCCGACACAGTTTTCACATAGCAGACAGCCGTCTCACCATTCGGAACGAGAGGACGACGACGCCGCCGTCCGTCCCGCGCGCCCCGGACCCCGGCGCCGTCGTCCGCCGAGCGCACACCGGGCCCGTCCCTAGACTGGGAGGACGGCACAACCGCGAGGGAGCAAGACGCAGATGGGCAAGCACAAGAACACACCGTGCACGGACGACGGCGTGGACTTCGCCGTGGAACTGGACCGGGCGCAGGACCCCCTGGTGATGACCCTGGACATCGGCTCCACCGCCACCCGCGGCTCCGTGCACGACGCCACCGGGACCCCCGTGCGCGGGTACCGCCACAAGATCCCCCACGCGTTCACCACCGCGGCGGACGGCACCTCCGTGATCGACCCGGACCAGGTCGCTGACGAGATCAGCGAGATCCTGGATGTGGTGTGCGACCGGAAGGAGCTCGCGGGGCGGGTGCGCGGCGTCGGCCTGGATTCCTTCGCCTCCTCCCTGGTGGGTGTGGACGCGAACGGTGACCCCGTGACCGAGTGCTTCACCTACGCCGACTCACGGTGCGCGCCGCAGCTGAAACAACTGCGCGAGGAACTCGACGAACGCCAGGTCCAGCAGACCGTGGGCGCGCGACTGCACACGAGCTACCTGGCCCCGCGTTTCCGGTGGCTCGCGGAAACGCGCCCCGAGGACTTCGAGGCCGCCGCGCGCTGGTTGAGCATCGGCGAGTACGTGTGGCTGCGCCTGCTCGGTACCACTGCCGCCGGTACCGCGACCGCCGCGTGGACGGGGCTGCTCAACCGCCGTTCGGGCAACTGGGACCGGCGGATGCTCAAGGCCGCCGGCATCACCGCGGACGTGCTCTCCCCGATCCTGGATCCCCACCAGCCGCTCCCGGACGTGGATCCCGAGCGCACCGCGCGTTGGCAGGGGCTCGCGGACGCGCAGTGGTTCGCGCCCGTGGCGGACGGGCTGTGCGCCAACCTGGGGGTGGGCGGTTCGGACGAGCACACGATCGTCGCGTCCGCTGCGACCTCCGGCGCCATGCGGGTCTTGCTGCACCACCGCCCCCAGGACATCCCGCCGGGACTGTGGTGCTACCGCATCGACTCCTCCCGGTGCCTGCTGGGCGGCGCCCTCAACGACGTGGGCCGCGCCGTGAGCTGGCTCCTCGACACCCTCGCACTCGACGATGCCGTGCTCGACGAGATCGCCGCCGCGGACCCCTCCCCGGACACCCCCGGGGTGCTCCCCTTCCTGACCGGCGAACGCTCCACCGGGTGGGCGGGCAGCGCACGGGCGGTGTTCGCGGATGTGTCAGCATCCACGGATGCCTCCGCGATGGCCCGCGGGATGCTAGAGGGGATCGCCGGTTCCTACCGGAGGGTCTCGGACGAGCTGGAACGGGCCGCCATGGACGTGGAGCGGATCGTGGCGGCTGGCCGGGTCACACAGGAGCTGCCGTCCTGGTTACAGATCCTGGGCGACTACCTGGGCACACCCGTGATCCACCAGACCATCAAGCGGTCCACGTGCCGCGGCAACGCCCTGCTCATGCTCGAGTCACTCGCCCCGGATGTGGAGCGCTCCTCCCCGGAACCCGCGGGGACGTACACGCCTCGCGATTCCGCGCAGGAGTACTACCGGGGTGTCCACGACCGTTTCAAGCGGCTGTACGGGGCGGTGGTGGAGGGCTCGTGAGCCCCGTCCATGTGCCGTCTTCAGCTCACGCCGACGTTCCACCCCGCGGGGACCGCGCCCAGTAGGGGGATGTGGCGGCCGCGCACATCCGGCAGGTCCTCCAGGTAGTCCCGATTGGATTCCTGCACCGGATCGGGGTGGGCTGGCCAGGATCCCAGCACGACCCCCGACGCCCGCACGCCCCGGTGGTGCAGGGCCTCCAGAGTCAGCAGGGTGTGGTTCAGGGTTCCCAGGTCCGGGCGGGTCACCACGACCGTCCCCACCTCTTCCCCCGCCCTTCTCTGCAGCTCCCGCCCCAGATCCGCGATCGTGTGCCGCTGCCCGTCCAGCTCCACGAGCACACCCCCGCTGCCCTCCACGAGTACGAGGTCGTGGGATTCGTGTAATTCCAGGGCCCGGTTCACGTGCGCAGTGATCGGCAGGAGATCCACCCCGTCGATCGCCGCCGCGGGAGGCGGGGCCATGGGCTCGGTGAGCCGCTGTCCCTCCGCCACGGTGAGCGACGCGGTCGGCACGCCGGCTGTATGAGCCAGCCGAGCGACGTCGTCAACGTCCCCCGGATCGTCGCCGCGCACGCCGGTCTGTTGGGGTTTGTAGACCGCGATCCGTTGGACTCCGGAGGACCACGCGGCCACCGCGAGCGCCGCGGTCGTGTAGGTCTTGCCCACGTCCGTGTCCGTCCCCGTGACGATGGTGATGCGGGGTAGGGGCGTGTGGGCGAGTGGGTTGCGAGTCATGCGGTGACCTCCTGGACGGATGGCGTACCTCCATCGGCACCGGAACCCGGGGCCGGAACGAGTCGCGACGGCGCGATCCGGCCGAGGCCGGCGCCCATTCCTGGCGTGGGCGGCTCCAGAGCGCGCAGAACCTCCCGCACCCGATCCACCGCCCCCGACAATTCTTGTAATTCCACGTTCGCGCGCGCCGTGAGACGCAGCCTGCTGATGCCGTCCGGCACCGACGGCGGGCGGAAGCATCCCACCGCCACCCCACGCTCACGCAGGGTCCGGGCGGCGTCCACGGCGAGTTCCACCGATCCCACGGGCACCGACTGCACCGCAGCGCGCGCGAGAGGCACGTCCAGCGCGCGGGCCACGAAGGCCGCGCGCTCGTGCAACCGGTCCGCAAGCTCGGGCCGCCCGAGGACGATCCGGGCGGACTCCGCGGCGGCCGCGGCACTCGCCGGTGCGAGGGCGGTGTCGTACACGAACGGGCGCGCACGGTTGAGCAGGTGGTCGCGCAGCAGCTCGGACCCGAGCACCGCCCCGCCCTGCGCGCCGAGCGCCTTGGACAGCGTCACGGTCAGGACCACGTGCGGCGCGCCCGCGAGACCGAGTTCGTGCACGAGCCCGCGACCACGGCCGGCGACCCCGATCCCATGGGCCTCGTCCACGAGTAACAACGCATCGTGCGCGCAACACACCCGCGCCAGCGCCTCGAGCGGTGCGTGATCCCCCCACACCGAGTACAAGGATTCGACGACGACGATCGCCCGCGACTGCGACCGCTCCGCCAGCAGCTGCTCCACGTGGGCCACGTCCGAGTGCCGCGCGATCCGCACGGGCGAGCGGGACAACCGGGCACCGTCCACGAGGGAGGCGTGCACGTGGGCGTCCGAGACGATGAGGGTGTCCACATCTCCCAACGCCGTGAGCACACCCGTGTTCGCCGCGTACCCGCTCGAGAAGACCAGGGCCGCGGGCTGACCCGTGAGCTCGCACAGGGCGCGCTCAAGCTCCTCGTGCACGGGCAATGTGCCCGTGACGAGCCGCGACGCCCGTGAACCGGCCCCGTACCCGTCCAGTGCGCGGTGCGCCGCGGCCACGACGCGGGGGTCCCGCGACAGACCCAGGTAGTCGTTGGACGCGAGGTCCACACACGGCCCTCGCATGGGCCGCAGTTCACGCCGCAGTCCCAGTTCGTCGCGTTCCCGCGCCCGGTCGTGAAGCCAATCGTCAAGGGGTCCCGCGGCGGTTCCGGCCGCGGCCGCTTCCGTGTGCGCGTTCATGCTCCGGCCTCCCTTGTCACGTCCCGGGCCGCGTGCACCACGGCGTGGGCGATGCGGCGGGCGTCGTCGTCCGAACAGATGTAGGGCGGCATCGCGTAGAGCAACCGACCGAAGGGCCGCACCCACACACCGTGCTCGAGGGCTGCGCGCGTCAACCGTGCACTGTCCGGGGCCCGATGGAATTCCACGACACCCACCCCGCCGATCACCCGCACGTCCTCTACCGCGTCGAGTTCGGCGGCCGCGGGGAGGATCTCCCGGAAGGCGGCTTCCAGTCGGGTGATGTCCCGGCGCCACGTGTCCCGGAGCATCCGCACGGACTGCAGGGCCACCGCGCACGCGAGCGGGTTGGCCATGAACGTGGGCCCGTGCATGAGCGCACGCTGCGGTGACGCCGTGATGACCGTTCCCACGAATCCGGACACCAGCACAGCGGCGAGGGTCATGTATCCGCCGGTCAGGGCCTTGCCCACGCACATCACGTCCGGGACCACCCCGGCCCACTCGCACGCGAACCACCGCCCGGTGCGTCCGAACCCCGTGGCGATCTCGTCCGCGATGAGCACGAGGTCCAGCTCGTCCGCGACCTCCCGCAGGGCTCGCAGACAGCGCGGGTCGTACGTGCGCATCCCGCCGGCTCCCTGCAGAACGGGCTCCACGATGACGCCCGCGAGCTCGTCCCGGTGCGCCCGGGCCGTGGCGCGCACGTCCGCGATCCACCGCGCGACGTCCTCGTCCGACCCCACCCACTCGTGATCCTCCCCCGACGACGACGCCGCGGGCGGCGGTGCCATGAAGAGCTGTTCCGCCACGAGACCCGAGAACTCCGCGTGCATCCCGCCCTCGGGATCGCACACGCTCATGGCGCCGGTGGTGTCCCCGTGGTAGCCGCCGCGCACCGTGAGGATGCGCCGGCGCTGCGGCCGGCCGCGCGCCGCCTGGTACTGCACCGCGAGCTTCAGCGCGACCTCCACGCTCACGGAGCCCGAGTCTGCGAAGAACACGTGCTGCAGCTCGGGCGGGGTGACCTCCACCAGCAGCTCCGCGAGTTCTACGGCCGGGCGGTGCGTGAGCCCCCCGAACATCACGTGGGAGAACTCGGTGATCTGGTCCACGGCGGCGCGGTCCAGTTCCGGGTTGCGGTAGCCGTGCACGGCGCACCACCACGAGGCCATGCCATCGATTGCCCGGATCCGGTCCCCCTCAGGAGTCTCCAGGGTCAGGGTCACGCCCTCCGCGGCCAGCACCGCGTGGGGTGCGGGTCCGTCCAGCGGTGCGTAGGGGTGCCAGAGCAGCCCGCGGTCACGAGCGGCGAGGCGGGTGGGCTCCACGGCGTCGTCACCCTGTTCTGCCGTCTCTGCCACGGCACCCGCGGCGGGGCAAGAAGCCTCCCCGCTGCCCTCGGCGGGCGCGGTGCCGTGTGTGATCTGCGGTGCCGGTTCAGGCATTCGGCGCCACCGAGGTCCCCGCACCACGACGCCGCACGGTCGGGCTCAGCTCGATCCTCACCCGGGTGTCGTTCTCGTCGCGTTCGGGCCCGTCGCCCGAGCTCAACAGGGCGGCGAGCGCCGCGGAGACCGGGGCAGCTGACCGAGCAGGGACCGGGCCCTGGGCGGTCGAGGGCAGCGCGGCGTCGTCACCCTGATCGGAAAAGACGGGGTCGAAGGGGGCCGGACCGCCGCCCGAGGTGGCATCGGGACCGGCAGCTCCACCGGTTCCGCACGTGGACCCGCAGGGCGTGCTCGCCGGGCCTGCCGAGCCCGTCTGACCTGCCTGGCCCGCCGCAGCCTGCTCGGGAGCCGTACCGCTCGAGGCGTGGGCGGGCGCCGCGGCGTCGTGCTCACGGGAAAGGTCTGGCCCCGCACCAAGGACGGTGAAGCCGGCGTCCGCGATCATGTCCAGGTCCGCCTGGGCCGCCTGCCCTTCGGAGGTGAGGTAGTCGCCCAGGAACAGGGAGTTGACCACGTGCAGGGCGAGCGGCTGCAGCGAACGCAAGTGCATCTCGCGGCCACCGGCCATGCGGATCTCCTTGTCCGGGCACACGAAGCGCACCACGGAAAGGATCTTCAGGCACTTCTGCGGGCTCAGCTGCCACGTGCCTGCCAGGGGCGTGCCGTCGAAGGGCATGAGGAAGTTCACCGGCACGGAGTCCGAGCCCAGGTCCCGCAGCGCGAAGAGCGCCTCAACGAGCTGCTCGTCCGTCTCCCGCATGCCCACGATCAGCCCGGAGCACGGGGAGAGCCCGGCGTCCTTCGCGCGCTCCACGGTGTCCACGCGGTCCTGGTAGGTGTGGGTGGAGCAGATGGACTCGTAGTTGGACTCGGCGGTGTTGAGGTTGTGGTTGTAGGCGTCCACGCCCGCGCCGCTCAGCGTCTCCGCCTGGCCGTCCTTGAGCAGGCCCAGGCATGCGCAGACCTCCACATCCGGGTGCTGCTCCTTCAGCGCCTCGACCGTGCGGGTCACGTTGCCCACCTCACGGTTGGACGGGCCGCGACCGCTCGCCACGAGGCACACGCGGCTCGCACCACCGCGGATGCCGTACTCGGCCTGCTCCACCGCCTTTTCGGGGCTCAGCCACGAGTACTTGAGGATGTCTGTCCCGGCGTTCAGGCGCTGGGAGCAGTAGCCGCAGTCCTCGGCGCACAACCCGGACTTCAGGTTGACCAGGTAGTTCACCTTCACGGTCATCCCGAAGTGTTCGCGGCGCAGCCGTGCGGCGGCGGCCACGAGGTCCAGCATGCCGGGGTCGTCGGTGTGCAGCAGCTCGAGGGCTTCGTCCGGGGTCACGGGGTCGCCGGCGAGGACGCGCTCGGCCAGCTCGGCAGGGTTCTTGAACATTGTTCAATTATTGAACGCCGTTCAAGAAAGTCAATTCTCCGACGCCCGCCCCGCGCCGCACCGGCCGATCGGTAGAGTCACACGCAGCACCCGACCGAGCACCCCGAGAGGAGCACCGTGGCCCTGAAACGCGATGACGTGGTGGATGCCGCGTGGCACATCCTGCAGAGCTACGGCCTGGGTGATCTCTCCATGCGCCGCCTCGCCAAGGAGCTCGAGGTCCAGCCCGGCGCCCTCTACTGGCACGTGGCCAACAAGCAGGAGTTGCTGGCGGTGCTCGCCCAGCGCATGGTCGCACCGCTCGCCGCCGACCGCGCGGTGCACGACGACGCCGCTCCCCGCGCCGTCCGCTCGGCCGGTCACGACGGGGCGGGTCCGGGGCACTCCGATAACGGCCGCACCGAGCCCGGCCACCTCGACCCCGCTCGGGTGGCCGCGGAGTTCCGTCGGCTGATCCTCGCGGTGCGCGACGGCGCGGAGGTCGTCGGCGTGGCCCACGCCCTCGATCCGCTCGACCTGCCGCCGGTTCCGCTACTCGTCGCGGCCCTGTCCGCCACGGGTCTCACGCAGCGGACCGCCGAGAACACGGCCCTGACCCTGGTCCGGTTCACACTGGGCTCCGTCACCGCTCAGCAGACCCGCGAGGCCATGGGGCTGCCCACCACTGACAGCGCTCCGCGGTTCGAGGCCGGACTGGCCCTGATCCTCGGTCGTGAGGCAGCGCCCCTCGAGAGGTCCGACCCATGACACGGCCCGCCTTCACCATCCGTCTCCCCGAGCCCGACGACGCTCCCGCCCTCGCCGCCGTCCACGTGCGTTCCTGGCGTGAGACGTACGCGGGCATGCTCCCGGAGCGCTTCTACGACGAGACGGCGCAGCGGCGTCGTCGCACCATGTGGGACGGACTCCTGCGCGATGAAGCCGGCCGGAGGGCGGTGCGCGTCGCGGAGGTGGCCGGACGGATCGTGGGCTTCGCCGCGGTCGGTGCACCGGAGGAGGCGCAACCGGCGCGGGAGACCGCGCTGCGCATGGTGTACGTTCTGCGCGAGCACCACGGCGGCGGAGCGGGACAGGCGCTGCTGGACACCGCACTGGGGGCCGAGCCCGCGCAGCTGTGGGTCGCCGCGGCCAATGCGCGCGCCATCCGGTTCTACGAGCGCAATGGCTTCCGCGCGGATGGGACCGAGACGGTGGACCCGCGACTGTCGGACCTGCGCGAGCTCAGGATGGTGCGCTAGCGAGCGAGTGCGTTGGCGCGCGGACCCCGGCGCTCGCCGCGGGGCCGCGCACGACCGGTGCCGGCTGAAGCGGCCAATTGGTCCTTCATGTCCTCGACCGCCGCCCGGAGCGCGTCCATCACGGCCTTCACCGCGGGGCGCTTCAACAGGTCCGGGCGCGAGACCGCCCAGTAGGACGCACGGAACGCGAACTCCTCGGGGAAGAGCCGCACGAGGTCCCCGGCGCGATCGGCCAGGTAGCACGGCAGCAGGCCGATACCCGCCCCGGACCGGGTCAACTCCACGTGCACCATGGAGGACGTGGCCCCGATCGACTGGTGCATCCGCGGCAGATGCCGCACGGGATCGATCAGCTCCGGGACGTCCTGCATGGACTCGATGAAGTAGAGCAGAGGGTGCTCCTGCAGTTGGGCGGGGGACTCGATGGCCGGGTGGCGTTCCACGTACGCCGCGGGCGCGTAGAGCCCCAGGAAGTAGTCCGCCAAGTGGAACGACTCGTTCCGGGAGACCTCTGGGCGCCCCACGACCACCGCGACGTCGATCCCCACGAGGTTGGCGCTCGGGCGGCGCGCCGCGTTGATCATCTCGAGCCGCACACCGGGGTGGGTCTCGGACAGCCTGCACATGGCCTCACCCACGGCGATCCCGCCCAGGCCGTCCGGGGCCAAGACCCGCACGAGCCCCTTCACTCCGCCTCCCGCACCGCCCGATTCCAGGGCGAGGGAATCCAGGGCCCTCTCGATGCCCTCGGCGGCACTCACGAACTATCGACCCAGATCCGTGGGCTCCCACGCCCCGTCCGATCGGACCAGGGCGTCCTGGCGCTCGCCCCGAAGGACGCCCTCCTCATTGACAGTTCCACGATCGACGTGGAAACCGCCCTGGAGCTGCACAAGGCCGCGGCGGAGAAGGGTTTCGCGTTCGTGGACGCCCCGGTCTCGGGCGGGATCAGCGGTGCTGCGGCGGGAACACTCACGTTCATGATCGGGGGCGACAAGGACACCGTGGCCCGGGCCGAGCAGGTCATCACTCCCATGGCGGGTCGGATCGTGCACACCGGCGGGCCGGGCATGGGGCAATCGGCCAAGATCGTGAACAACATGATGCTCTTCGTCAATCTCGAAGCGTGTGCGGAGGGTTCCGTCCTAGCCGAACGACTGGGTTTGGACCCGCGGGTGTTCTGGGACATCGCGTCGGTGTCCTCCGGCGATTCCTGGGCCCTGCGGACGTGGTACCCCGTCCCGGACATCGTCCCCTCGGCCGCCGCCAACAACAATTTCGAGTCCACGTTCTCCGCGGTCCTGGCCGCCAAGGACGTGGGGCTCGCGCTGTCCGCCGGTGAGCAGACGGGCGTGGACCTCCCCGCGGCCGAACTCGCGGCCCAGCGCTTCCAGCGCCTGATCGACGAGGGGTACGGGGATCTGGACTGCAGCCTGATCGTGAAGTACGCGGCCCCGGACGGCAAGGTCCAGGGCTGGAACCCGGACGAGGTCTGACACCCCGGCCACCTCAGCGAGGTGACGTCGAGCGCCGTCGTGCTCCGAGACCGCAGTGCGCCCGGAGCACGACACGCGCTCAGACCCCCGCGCCCACGACCAGCATGGTGGCGGCGAAGACGATCCCGGAGACCAACAACACCACGGTCGTGTAGCCCAGGATGTCCCGGATCTTCAGTCCCGCGATGGCCAGCAACGGCAGGGCCCAGAACGGCTGGATCATGTTCGTCCATTGATCGCCGTAGGACACGGCCATGATCACCACGGCGGGGTCCACGTCCAGGCGGGCGGCGGCGTCCAACAGGATGGGTGCCTGGATGGCCACCTGCCCGCCGCCGGACGGGACGAAGAAGTTGACCAACCCTGCAGACAGGAAGGCCAGCAGGCCCAGCGTCTGGGGCGATGCCACGGCGACGATCGAGTCGGAGAGCACCTGGATCAGCCCCGTGGCGGTCATGATGCCCATGATCCCGGCGTACAGGGGGAACTGCAGCAGGATGTCCCCCACGTTCGACGCGGCGTTCTTGACCAGGCCCATGACCTCGAACGTGTTGCGGGACAACAGGAAGATCAGCCCCAGGAACATCCAGTTCACGATGTTCAGAGTGACCGTTCCACCCCCGGCGAAGTGGATGACCAGGTAGGCCACCAGTGCCAGGCCCACGAGAGTCGTGGGGATGCGGGAGGCATCCAACCGGTCGGCCGGGGCCTCTATGACCGGACGCTCGATCTCCTGTTCGGACTGGGCGAGCGCCTCGGCCGTGACCGTGTGGGACTCGGGAACGCTGCGCGGTGCCACGAGCCAGAGCGCCAGGGCCACCAGGATCAGGGTGACGACGATCGCGCTGATGTTCCACCACGAGAAAATGGTCTCCCTGATGGGAATGATGTGGCCCACCTGCTTCTCGATGAACGAGCCCGGGGTCGCGGCGGTCAGTGGGCCGGAGCCCGAATACCCCATGTGCCACACCACGAACCCGGAGAACCCGGACGCCACGAGCATCGGGAAGCTCACGGCCTGGCGCCTGCGCGCGAACTCCGCGGCGACCTCCCGGGCGAGCAGACCGCCGACCACCAGGCCGAAACCCCATGTGATGAGCGAGGCCACCGCAGCGATGACGAACACGAAGACGTAGGCGCGCAGGGGTGAGCGGGGCACCGAGGCCAACTTGCCGAGACCGGCGCGCACGGGCCGGGTACTGGCCAGGGCATGACCGAGCAACAGCACCAGCGCCATCTGGGTCATGAACTCCAGCAGCCCGGACAGTCCCGTGCCCCATCCCTGGATCACGGCCACGGGCCCGGAATCGGTCAGCAGCAGGGCCATGAGGGCCACCAGGACGGTGAGGACTATGGCGAAGATCAGCGCCGAGGGGATGAACCTCTCCACGGCGGTGTTGAGCGGCCGCATCACGCGGGCCAGCGGCGGTTCGCACCGGGCGGCGGTGGCCTGCGGGGTTCCCGGGGTGCTCATGACAACGGCTCTCGGTGGTGGCGGGACACGGGTGGTTCTCCGATCTGGATCAGGGTTGGGTACATGCGATCGGTTGCCGGGCGCGGGCGCGTGGCCCGGTGGTGGCCCAGGAACAGCAGGACGATCAGCAGGACGTCCACGACGTCGCCGCCGTAATACATGACCTGCGCGCCCACGTGAGCGTCGTGGGGCGCGACTCCCGCGGGCGGATGCGCGTAGAGCCACTTGGCCAGGACCGAGTGCGCCGCGATGAAGAGCACCAGGACCACGGCGCGCACCCGGAAGGGCGAACGATGCGGATCGGGGTCCGGTCCGGCGATGGCCGCCGTGAACACGTAGCCGGCCAGGAAGATGTGGGTGTGGACGAGCGCGTGGCCCCACGCGGAGGCGTGCATCCAGTGGAACAGCGCGGTGGTGTAGAGCAACCACAACCCGCCGGCATTGAGGATCGCGGCCACCACGGGGTGCGTGACCCAGCGGACGACCGGGAACCGCAGCACCCGCGAGACCCGGCGCGCCCCGGCGGTGGACAGCCCGCGCAGCGCCACCCGCACGGGCGCGCCCAGTACGAGCAGCAGGGGTCCGAGCATCCCCACCAACAGGTGCCCCACCATGTGAGCGGTGAAGCTGGTGTGCCCGGCGTGGGCGAGGGGCCCCACGAGGCCCACCCCCACGCCCAGCAGGCCGACGTAGAAACTCACGGGACGCCACGGACTCGGGCCCGTCCTGTGACGGCCCGACCACAACAACCACCCGTACCCCGCGGCAGCGAGCACCAGCACCGCCACGACCAGCCACTCGAACACAGGCCATCCGACAGCAGCGGCGGTCTCCGCGTGGTGGGTGTGATCCGCATGGTGGGCGTGGTCCGAGGACATCAGCGGGTCCGATAGGCCCGCGCGCCGCGCCGCAGCACCACGAACCCGATGAGCATGAGGATCACCGCGGTGCCGTTCCACAAGAGGTCGTACGGCAGGATGTCCACCCCGTAGCGGATCTGGTGGATGCCCAGCAGCTTGTGGTCCACGATGCCATCGAAGAGCTGGAAGGTCCCCACGCCCAGGATCACGGCCCCGATCCAGTGGGGCCAGTGCACCCCACCCCGTCGGCGCACGTCAGCGAGCAGGAACAGACCCCAGATGGTGATGAACCACCCGAAGGCGTGGAAGAACCCGTCCGTCACGAGGGCCACCTCGTGCGTGGAGAGGTCGTAGAAGTGATGCCACTGCAGGCCCAGGTGGAAGATGAACAAGTCGATCATGGAGGCGGCGATACCGCATCCGAACAGGAACCCGGACAGCGCCGCCCGCTTGCGGGTGCGCCGGGGGTCCGGGACAGGCCCGCCCCCTGATCCAGGGCCCTCCGACGATGTCGAGTCCGGTGTGGATGCCGTGTGCGCCATGGTTCCTCCTGAATCCATTCGATCAACCCGGCCGCCCGCCCCCGGCTAGCACCCGGGTCGGTCAGCCGGCTCGAGCCGGGCCGCCCCTGGTGTGGGTCACGCCCACCCCGGGTCCGGGACGGGCGTGACCCACCTGCAAGGCTCAAAGGCTCAACGGCTCAACAACAACGCCTCACCCTGACCGCCGCCACCGCACAGGGACACGGCGGCCTTGCCGGAGCCGCGCCGCGCCAGTTCCAAAGCGGCATGCAGCGCGATCCGCGCGCCCGAGGCCCCCACGGGGTGGCCCAGGGCGATCGCACCACCGTGGATGTTGACCTTCTCGGGGTCCACGCCCAGGTCGCGCACCGACTGCACGGCCACGGCCGCGAACGCCTCGTTGATCTCGATGAAGTCCAGATCCTCCAGGGTCCAGTCGGACCGCGAGAGCGCGTGCTCGATGGCCCGGGAGGGCTGGGAGTGCAGGGAGGTATCCGGGCCGGCCACCTGACCGGGCTTGCCCACCACGGCGAGCCACTCGAGTCCGTGCTCCTCCGCGTAACCGCGCGTGGTCAGCACGAGGGCCGCAGCGCCGTCGGAAATGGGGGACGAGTTGCCCGCGGTGATGGCGCCGTCCTTCGTGAAGGCGGGGCGCAGCTTGCCGAGGCCCTCCGCGGTGGAATCCGGGCGCACGCCCTGGTCCTCGGACACCGTGATCGGATCGCCCTTGCGCTGGGGCACCTCGATGGGCGCGATCTCGTCCGCGAAGATCCCGTCCTGCTGGGCCTTGCCCGCGAGTTGGTGGCTGCGCGCGGCCACCGCGTCCTGCTCGGCGCGGTCGATCTGACGCTCGCCGTTGCCGGACTCGGTGAGCTCACCCATGGGCACGCCCTTCTCGACGTCCACGAGCCCGTCGTGGGCGAGCGAGTCCGCGAGCCGTATGTCCCCGTAGGACTTGCCCTTGCGGGCGCCCAGGGCCAGGTGTGGCGCGTTGGTCATGGATTCCATCCCGCCGGCCACGACGACGTCCGCCTCACCCAGGCGCAGCATTCGCGCCGCTTCCGTGACGGCCACCAGACCGGACAGGCACACCTTGTTCAGGGCCGCCGCCGGGACGGTCTTAGGCAGTCCGGCCTTCACCGCGGCCTGTTTGGCCGGGTTCTGCCCGGTGCCCGCCTGCACCACGTTGCCCATGTAGACGTAATCCACGTCCTCGGGGGAGACCCCCGCGCGCTGCACGGCGTGCTTGATCGCGTGCGCGCCCAGGTCCACGGCGCTCAGGTCCGCGAGCGCGCCCAGCAGTTTGCCCTGGGGTGTGCGTGCTCCGTTGACGATCACCACGTCATTGGCGTTCTCTGTCATTTCTCCTCCTGTACGGGCACGGAGTCCGGGGTGACGTCCACGAGCTCAACCCGGTACTCGGCCTCGGTCTTGGCTGCTACTTCTTCTTCGGTCACACCCGGGGCGAGGGTCCGCAATACCAGCCCGTGTTCCTCCACGTCGAAGACGCACAGGTCGGTGATGATGCGGTCCACGACCCCGACACCGGTCAGGGGCAGATCGCACTCCCGCTTGAGCTTGGCGGAGCCGTCCTTGGCAACGTGTTCCGTCAAGACCAGCACACGAGGTGCTCCGGTCACAAGGTCCATGGCCCCGCCCATTCCCTTGACCATCTTGCCGGGAATCATCCAGTTGGCCAGGTCGCCGCGCTGCGAGACCTGCATGGCCCCCAGGATCGCCATCTTCACGTGTCCACCGCGGATCATCGCGAAGGACATCGCGGAGTCGAAGATCGCGGCCCCCGGCTGCAGGGTGATCGTCTGCTTCCCGGCGTTGATCAGGTCCGGGTCCTCGTCCCCCTCGTACGGGAACGGGCCCATGCCCAGCGCCCCGTTCTCGGTCTGCAGCACCACGCTCACGCCCTCGGGCAGGTTGTTCGCCACGAGTGTCGGGATCCCGATGCCCAGGTTCACGTAGTCGCCGTCGGTCAGTTCCGACGCCGCGATGGCCGCCATCTCATCACGCGTCCAGCTCATGCCACCGCTCCTTCCGCTCCGCCGTTGCCCGCGCCCCGGGCGGCACCACCGCCGGTCCGCACGTCCGTTCCGCCCTCCGACGACGACGCCGCGGGCCTCGGTCGCGTGGTGCGCTGCTCGATCTCCTTGGGCGCCCCCGAGTACTGAACCACGTGCTGCACGAAGACCCCGGGGGTCACGATGTGGTCCGGGTCCAACTCGCCCGGGGCCACGACCTCCTCGACCTCCGCAAACGTGATCCGTGCGGCCGTGGCGCACACCGGGTTGAAGTTGCGCGAGGTCCGCCGGTAGATCAGGTTGCCGTCCGTGTCCCCTCGCCACGCGTGCACCAGGGCGATGTCCGCGACGATCCCGCGTTCCAGGACGTAAGTGCGCCCGTCGAACTCCGCGGTGGGCTTCCCCTCCGCCACGCGCGTGCCCACACCGGTGGCGGTGTAGAACGCGGGGATCCCCGCACCGCCCGCGCGCAGCCGTTCGGCGAGCGTGCCCTGCGGGTTGAACTCGACCTCGAGCTCACCCTCCAGGTACTGGCGGGCGAACTCCTTGTTCTCCCCCACGTACGAGGACAGCACCTTACTCACCTGCTTGTTCTCCAGCAGCAGACCGAGCCCCTTGCCGTCCACGCCCATGTTGTTGGACACCACGGTCAGGTCCTTGGCTCCGTTGTCCCGGACCGCTTCGATGAGGTCCCGCGGGATCCCGGACAGTCCGAAACCGCCCACCGCCACGGTCATCCCGTCCCGCAGCGTCTCGGCGAGCAACTCGGCCACGTTGTCCCTGAGTTTGGACATGGTCACCCCTCCAGTGCGTGATCTGCCTCTCAGGCTAGAAAGTGACCACATCTTGGTCAATGCTTCACCCGTAATCGTCGGTGAAGGGATCACAATCTGAAAACCTGTCGCTAGTCTGTCCATATTGTGAACGTCCCGACGCAGGAGCGTGTATGACCCCGCAGAAATCCCGGAACCCGCAGCCCTCCCCGCATCGATTGCTCGCAGCGCTCGCCGCCGAGGGGCTCGTGGACCGCACGGAGGACGGCAACTGGGCCCTGGGTCCCGAACTGCACATCCTGGGCACGGTGGCCGCCCAACGTTATCCCGCCCAGGACCTCGCGACCCCGTGCCTGCAGCGGCTCGCCGAGGCCACGGGCGAGTCCGCGTTCTTCTCCGCTCGCCGCGGCAACGAGGTCATCTGCCTGGCCCGGGTGGAGGGGGCGTTCCCGGTGCGCTCACACGTGCTCTACGAGGGCCTGCGGTTGCCCCTGGGCGTGGCCTCCGCGGGACTCGCGATCCTCGGTCACCTACCCCCGGACCAATTGGAGACCGCCCTCGCGGACACCCGGGAGGAGCGGACGCGCCTCGGTCCACAGCACGACGACGCTCACGTCCGCCGCCTCGTCGCCCAGGTCCGGGAGGACGGCTGGTCCCTGAACCCCGGACGTATTGTGGAGGGCTCGTGGGGCATGGCGGCCGCGGTGTTCGACGCGACCGGCCAACCCCGCTACGCGCTCTCCCTGACGGGGATCGAACCCCGGTTCACCGCGGAACGCAGACCCCGCCTCGGGGCGGCTTTGCTGGACCAGGCCCACAGGCTCTCCACGGCGCTGCGCGCGGGGGCCACGACCGTGTGAACCGGACGCAGCGGCGTCGTCCCGTACCGTCAGACCCCGCGTCCTCGCACCCCGGAACATCTGTGCCCCGATACCGCACGCGTTGTGCGACTGCGGGTGTTTTTCCGGGACGCAGATGTTCGGGCCCTTGGCCGGAGAGGGGCCGTGGAACGCGGGCCATTGCCTCGACACCGAACGGCAGCGAGGGTGGACGCGGCGACGTCGCCCCGCGCTCAGGACGCCGTCCAGCCACCGTCCATCGTGTAGGACGCACCCGTGACCATGCCCGCGGACGGGCCGGCCAGGAACGCGATGAGCTCGCCAACCTCCTCGGGTTCCACGAGGCGCTTGATCGCGGACTCGGTGAGCATGATCTTCTCGATCACCTGGTCCTAGGGGATCCTGTGGGTCGCGGCCTGGTCCTTGATCTGCTTGTCCACGAGCGGGGTGTGCACGTAGCTGGGGTTGACGCAGTTGCTGGTCACACCGTGCTCAGCGCCCTCCAGGGCCACGGTCTTGGACAGCCCTTCGAGCCCGTGCTTGGCCGTGACGTACGCGGATTTGTACGCGGACGCGCGCAGACCGTGGATGGAGGAGACGTTGATGATTCGGCCCCATCCGCGCTCGTACATGTGCGGCAGTGCGGCACGGATCAGCAGGAACGGAGCCTCGAGCATGAGCGTGAGGATGCGGTGGAAGTCCGCGGGGTCGAAGTCCTGCACGGGGGCCACCTTTTGGATCCCCGCGTTGTTGACCAGGATGTCCACGTCCAGGCTCAGTTCGGCGAGCGCGGCGGTGTCCGAGAGGTCCACGACCCAGGCTTCCCCGCCCACCTCGGAGGCCGTCGTCTGAGCGGCTTCTTCATTGATATCCGCGACGACCACGTGGGCGCCGCGGTCCGCGAACGCCTGCACGGCGGCGCGGCCGATCCCGCTGGCCCCACCGGTGACCAGGGCCTTCTTCCCCTCGAGCGATTGCTCCATGACAGCCTCTTTGCGCGTGGACGGTTCTCCTACCGCGTCACGCTACGCCCCCGGGGGGCCGCCGGGTCACGATCCGGAACGGACTACCCCGGACCAGCTACGAGTCACGGCCCGCACCGGGGGCCGCCCGGTCACGGAAGCCCCGGTGACCCGAGCCCGAGGGGCCGGGCAGGAGGAACCCGGGGAGCGGCGTCGTCGTCCGACACGCCACGACCCCGCGCGCCACGAATGGCCTCCGCGCCTCGCGATGCTGTTGGATGGAGCAGTACCCATCCAGAGCGGCCGAGAGATCTGGCTCGTGGAAGCCGCAGCAACCGGGGTGACACCGGTGCTAACGCCAGAACCGATGGAAAGGATCAGCACAGCCATGCCCTTGAACACCGATCGCATCCAGACCACCCACGTGGGGTCCCTCCCCCGCACGCCGCAGTTGCTCGAGGCCAACAACCGCTTCCAGGCCGGGGAGATCGACCTGGCGCAGTTGGGTGAGGCGCTGGACGCCGGGGTGATCGACGTCGTGCGCAAGCAGCGGGAGATCGGCCTGGACATCGTCAATGACGGCGAGTACGGCCACACCACGTCCGGCGCCGTGGATTACGGGGCCTGGTGGAACTACTCGTTCCACCGCCTGGGCGGGCTGACCCCCACGGACGAGGACCGCTGGCAGACGGCGGAGACGCTGCGCTCGTCGCCAGGCAACATCGTGCTCACGAGCTTCCCGGACCGCCGCGACCGCTCCAAGTTCCGGGAGGCCTACGAGGATCCCACGGCCGGGGTCCTGGCCCACCGCGCAAGCGTGTCCCAGCCGAAGATCACGGGCCCGCTGACCTACACGGGTCAGGAAGCCGTGGCCGGTGACATCCGCCGGATTAAGGAGGCCATGGCCGAGACCGGGGCCACGCAGGGGTTCGTGGCAGCGCTGTCCCCCGGCTCGTGCGCGCGCGTGAAGAACGAGTACTACGCGAGCGACGAGGAACTGGTCTACGCGTGCGCGGACGCGATGCGCGAGGAGTACAAGGCCATCACGGACGCCGGGTTGACCGTGCAGATCGACGACCCCTCGATCGCGGAGTCCTGGGACCAGATCAACCCCGAGCCCACCGTGGAGGACTACCTGGCCTTCACCCAGCTCCGCGTGGACGCGCTGAACTACGCACTGCGCGACCTCCCCGAGGAGCAGATCCGCTTCCACCTGTGCTGGGGTTCGTGGCACGGCCCGCACACCACGGACCTCGAGTTCAAGTACCTCGTGGACCTCATGCTCACCATCCGCGCGCAGGGCTACAGCTTCGAGGCGTCCAGCCCGCGCCACGGCCACGAGTGGAAGGTCTGGAAGGACCACCAGCTGCCCGAGGGCAAGGTGGTCTACCCCGGTTTCGTCTCTCACTCGACCAACGTGGTGGAGCACCCCGAGCTCGTGGCGGACCGGATCGAGCAGTACGCGTCCGTGGTGGGCAAGGAGAACGTGATCGCCTCCACGGACTGCGGTCTGGGCGGGCGGTTGCACCCGCAGATCGCGCTGGCCAAGCTCGAGTCCCTCGTGGAGGGTGCGCGGATCGCGTCCGAGCGCCTGTTCTAATCAGGCCGCGCGGCTGGTCCTGCAGCTTTTAGTCTCACCGCGTCGCTGACCGTTCCGGTTCCCCGATCTTCCCGGACGACGACGCCGCCCGCCCCCTTCCGCTGCGCCCGCACCTTCCACGGTGCGGCACGGCGGGAGGGGGCGTTGCCGTGTCATGAACGCGTCACAACGGCCGACATGCTGCCCGCCCGGGTGAACGGCCCGGGAAAAATATACGATTTAATACACGAAACGTGTGGCGCACTTCACATTATTTCGTACACTTATTTCGAGACCAATCGGTCGGTTATTCCCCTGATCCACTCCGCCACTGGCACCCCACGGACCCCGCGTCCGCCGATCCTGGAGACCCACATGGCATCCACCACCTCAGCGCCCGCTCAGCCGGCGCACACCATGACCCGAGAAGAACGCAAGGTCCTTGCGGGCACCCTCGTGGGCACCACCATCGAGTGGTACGACTTCTTCATCTATGCGCAGGCGGCCGCCTTCATCCTGGCCACCCACTTCTTCAACCCGGCGGGCGAGCAGAACGCCACGCTGGGACAGATCGTCGCCTGGGCGTCCCTGGGCATCAGCTTCCTCTTCCGTCCCCTGGGTGCGATCGTGGCCGGTCACATCGGTGACAAGTACGGGCGCAAGATCACCCTGGTCATGACCCTCTTCGGGATGGGCGCGGCCACCACGCTGATCGGCCTGCTGCCCACGTACGAGCAGATCGGTATCGCGGCCCCCATCATCCTGCTGGTCCTGCGTATCCTGCAGGGCTTCTCCGCCGGTGGTGAGTGGGGTGGTGCGGCCCTGATGTCCGTGGAGCACGCGCCCGCGAACAAGCGCGGCTTCTTCGGCGCCTACCCCCAGATCGGTGTGCCCCTGGGCGTACTGATGGCCACCCTGTTCATGTTCGGTCTGAGCACCATCCTGACCCCCGAGCAGTTCGAGGCCTGGGGCTGGCGCGTTCCGTTCCTGTTCTCCATCGTGCTGATCTTCGTGGGCTGGCTGATCCGCCGCTCCGTGGACGAGTCCCCCGTGTTCCTGGAGATGCGCCAGCGCGCCAAGGAGTCCTCCGCTCCCCTGGGCCAGCTGTTCCGGACCAACTCCCCGCAGGTCATCCTGGCCGCGCTGATCTTCGCCGCGAACAACGCCGCAGGCTACCTGGTCATCGCGTTCTTCGCGTCCTACGGCACCAAGGCCCTGGGGATGTCCCGCCCCGAGACGCTGATCGCCACGCTCGTGGGCGGCGTCGGGTGGCTCATCTTCACGATGTTCGGCGGGTGGATCTCGGACAAGATCGGGCGCAAGCTCACGTTCCAGATCGGCTACGGCATCATCATCCTGTGGGCCATCCCCATGTGGTGGATGCTCAACACGGCGTCCCTGCCCCTGTTCGCGGCCGCGATCTTCATCCTGACGATCGGTCTGGGTCCGTCCTACGGTCCGCAGTCCGCCATGTACGCCGAGATGTTCCCGGCCCGCGTCCGCTACTCCGGTGTCTCGATCGGTTACGCCCTGGGGTCGATCATCGGTGGCGCGTTCGCCCCCATGATCGCCCAGCTGCTGCTCAACCGCACCGGCGCCGCGTGGACCATCGGCCTGTACATCTCCCTGATCTCGCTCGTGTCCTTCATCGCGGTCTCCTTCGTCAAGAAGTCGGACCAGGGCAAGGACCTGCACGTCGCGGAGGTGCACCAGGAGTACGTCCGGGCGCACCCGCACGAGATCGTTCCCCCGGTGGCCGGTGAGCCCGAGACCACCGCTCCGGCGCGCATCCGCCGCCACTGATCCCCGACACACGAACCAACCGTCCCGGCCTCTGATTCGTCGGAGGTCACGACGGCGCACGGCGGGCCCGGCAGCCATACGGTTGCCGGGCCCGTCGCGCTCTTCCCCGCGTGACCGTCATCGATTGACGTGGCTCACATGATCGGGGAACCTTTGCAGTGAACGCTCGGTCAGTTATTGCCCCACTTAGGAGTTGCCATGTCCTCGATGCCCCAAGCCTTCCTCGTCGGAGGGGCGCGAACCCCCGTGGGTCGTTACGGCGGTGCCCTGTCCTCGGTGCGCCCGGACGACATAGCCGCACTGTGCATCCGTTCCGTCGTGGAGGACGCCGACATCGATCCCGCGCTCGTGGACGAGGTGATCCTGGGCAACGCCAACGGCGCCGGTGAGGAGAACCGCAACGTGGCCCGGATGGCGTGGCTGCTCAACGGGTACCCGGACACGGTCCCCGGGATTACGGTCAACCGGCTGTGCGCGTCGGGGATGTCCGCGATCACGATCGCGTCCCAGATGATCAAGTCCGGGGCCGCGGACATCGTGGTGGCCGGTGGCGTGGAATCCATGTCCCGCGCGCCGTGGGTCATGGAGAAGCCCCGTACGGCGTTCGCCAAGCCCGGGGAGGTCTTCGATACCTCGATCGGGTGGCGGTTCGTGAACCCCGCGTTCGTGGAGGGCCCGCTCTCGCGGGACGGCAAGGCCACCTACTCGATGCCCGAGACGGCCGAGGAGGTCGCCCGGGTGGACGGAATCTCCCGCGAGGACGCGGACGCCTTCGCCGCGCAGTCGCACGAGAAGGCCCTGGCCGCGATCCGCGCCGGTCATTTCGACGCCGAGATCGTGCCCGTGGAGGTCCACGGCCGCAAGGGTGCGGTCACGGTCGTGGACACGGACGAGGGCCCCCGCGAGGGCTCCACCCCGGAGGTGCTCGCCAAGCTGCGCCCCGTGGTCAAGGGCGGGTCCGTGGTCACGGCCGGTAACTCGTCCTCGCTCAACGACGGCGCGTCCGCCGTGATCGTGGCCAGCGAACGGGCCGTGACCAAGTACGGGCTCAACGCCCGAGGCCGCGTCGTGGACGGTGCTTCCGCCGGTCTCGCCCCCGAGATCATGGGCCTGGGCCCGGTGCCCGCATCCGAGAAGGTCCTGGAGCGCGCCGGTTGGAACGCGGGCGATCTGGGCTCCGTGGAGATCAACGAGGCGTTCGCGACCCAGTCGCTCGCATCGATCCGCCGGCTCGGCCTGGACCCGGAGATCGTGAACCGGGACGGCGGGGCGATCGCCCTGGGCCACCCCCTGGGTTCCTCGGGCTCGCGCATCGTCATCACCCTGCTAGGCCGGATGGAGCGGGAGCAGACCGCCAAGGGCCTGGCCACCATGTGCATCGGCGTGGGCCAGGGTGCAGCACTGCTCGTGGAGCGGGTGTGATCCAGCCATGACGCAGCACGACACCCCCGAGTGGGCCGCGCAGTTCACGGCCCTGCGCATCACCGACACCCCGGACCGCATGCACGTGGCGCTGGACCGCCCCGCGGTGCGTAACGCCATCGACGAGGTCATGGTGGACGAGTTGCACGCTGTGTGCACCCGTCTGGAACGCGATCCCCGGATCATGATCCTGAGCGGCACGCACGTGAACGGGAAGGGGATCTTCGCCTCCGGTGCGGACATCGCGCAACTGCGCGAGCGGCGTCGTGAGGACGCCCTGCGCGGCGTGAACTCGCAGCTGTTCGACCGGATCGCCAAGCTACCCATGCCCGTGATCGCGGCCCTGGACGGCTACGCGCTGGGCGGGGGCGCGGAACTCGCGTGGGCCGCGGACTTCCGGATCGGCACGCCGCGGGTCACGGTGGGCCAACCCGAGACCGGCCTGGGCATCATCGCCGCCGCGGGGGCCCTGTGGCGACTGCGGGAACTGGCCGGTGAGTCACTCGCCAAGGACATCCTGCTGGCCGGTCGGACCCTCTCCGCGCAGGAGGCCCTGGAGGCCCACCTGATCACCGAGATCCACGAACCAGACGAGCTGCTGGCCGCGGCGGACGCCCTGGCCGATCGCATCGCCGCGCAGGACCCGCTGGCCGTGCGCGTGTCCAAGCGCGTGTTCGCCATGCCGCGCGAGGCGCACCCCCACGTGGACGAGCTCGCACAGGCCATCCTGTTCGAGTCGCAGGCCAAATTCGACCGTATGCAAGCGTTCCTGGACCGCAAGAAGGAGCCCAAGACATGACCGAGAACGCCACCGCAACCGTCCCGTCCCGCGTGGGAGTCCTGGGAGGCGGGCGCATGGGCGCGGGGATCGCCCACGCGTTCCTGATCTCCGGAGCGCGCGTGACCGTGGTGGAGGTGGACGGGCTGGCCGCGGAGAGCGCCAAGGAGCGGGTGGAATCGGACCTCGTCAAGTCCCTCGAGCGCGGGAAGATCGACGGCAACCTAGACACGTGGACCCAGAACTTCTCCGTGAGCGTGGACTACGCGGACTTCGCGGACTGCGAGCTCGTGATCGAGGCCGTTCCCGAGACCTGGGACCTCAAGGTCTCCTCCCTCCAGCGGGTCGAGAAGAACCTGTCCGAGACGGCGTGGCTGGCCACCAACACGTCCTCGCTCTCCGTGGACGGGCTCGCCGATGAGCTCCAGCGCCCCGAGCGGTTCTGCGGCATGCACTTCTTCAACCCTGTCCCGGCCTCCACGCTCGTGGAGATCGTGATCGGGCGCAAGACCCGTCAGGAGCTGAAAGAGCTGACCCTGCAGTGGGTCGCGGGCATCGGCAAGACGCCGGCCACCGTGAACGACGCCCCCGGCTTCGCGTCCTCCCGGCTCGGGCTGGCCCTGGGCCTCGAGGCCATTCGCATGGTCGAGGAGGGTGTGGCGTCCGCGGAGGACATCGACAACGCCATGGTCCTGGGCTACAAGCACCCCGTGGGTCCCCTCGCCCTCACCGACATCGTGGGTCTGGATGTGCGCCTGGGGATCGCGGAGTACCTCGAATCCACGCTCGGCCCCCGCTTCGCCCCGCCCCAGCTCATGCGGGACATGGTCGAGCGCGGCGAACTGGGCCGTAAATCCGGCAAGGGGTTCTACGACTACTCCTGAGCGCGTGCACGGCCGTACTCGTGGCGGGTCGGGTGCGCATCGGCTGTTCCGCGCGTCGAACCCCTTCTGACTTGGGGTTCCACGACGCCGCGGGGTTGTTCCCCACCCCCGGCCCGGTCACCGCTGCGAACACCGCGGGTGCGGGCAGCACCCCGGCCGCGTCAGCCACCGCTACGGCGCCGTCCCTGCCGGCCGTCGCGGACCCCTGCGCGGGGCCGTGCGACAAGACCGCAGCGATCCCGGTGCACCACCCCGTCTTCGGCGCCATGGAGATCGTGAGCTACGAACGTGTCGTGGAACCCGGCAGTGTCCCCGCGGACAAGCAGGCCAGCTACGCCGTGTACCAGAACGGTCAGGCCGTGGGGTACGTACCGCCCAGGGAGGGCACCACGGTGGTCTCCTCCGGCCCCGCTCCCGTGCTGGGAGTTCAGGAGTGGGATCTGCGCACCAACTCCACCGTGGACAAGTACGGCAACGTGTACCTGACGGATGGCCAGGAGTTCGTGGCCCAGAAGTAATCACAACACCCGGCCCCCACCGGAACGACGACGGCGACCCCCGCGGGTGCGGAAGTCGCCGTCGTATATCCGTCCAGCGGAGGTGGCGGGTTCAGCGCTCCACCAGGACCCCGTCCTCGTCCGCCCACAGGGTCCTGCCCGGGCGGAAGGTCACGCCGCCGAAGGTGACGATCACGTCCACTTCCCCGGAGTCGTTGGGTTCGGACTTGCGGGGATTCGTGCCCAGCGCCTTGATGCCGATGTCCAGGGTGCCCAGTTCCACGCGGTCCCGCACGGGGGCGTTGATGATCAGCCCGGCCCACCCGTTCTCCATGGCGGTGCGGGCCACGTTGTCCCCGAGCAGCGCGCGGTTCATGGATCCCTGCCCGTCCACCACGAGCACCGCGCCCTCACCGGGGGTGGCCACGAGCTTCTTGACGTCCACGTTGGACTCGAAGCAGCGCACCGTGCGGATGGGTCCGGTGAACCGGTGGACACCACCCACCGAGATGAACTGGGTGGTCACGGACTGCAGGTCCTCGCCGTGTTCGTCGTACAGGTCGGCGGTCGCGAAGCTCATGGGTCACCTTTCATGCCTACGGATCGCCGACGACGCTCGGGGCCCGGGCACGCGGCGTCCGGACACGGACGGTCCGGGCGCGTAGGGGTGGCGCGGCGTCATCGGCGGGAACGTGATGGAGGTTACGTGAGGTCGCCGGATGAGGCAACGGGGGCGTGTCGCTGCAGGAAGCGGTAGACCTCGGTCTCGTCCACCCCGGGGAACGCACCGGCGGGCATGGCGGCGAGCATGTGGGACGCGGGGCGGGCGGAGGGCCAGGACTGGCCGTCCCACTGCTCGGCGAGCGCCGGGGCGGGCTGTTGGCAGCACGCGGGGTCGGGGCAGGTGGAGGTGTGGCGCACCGTGGTGGCGCGGCCCCGGAACCACTTGACGTGCTCGTACGGCACACCGAAAGAGATGGAGAATTCCCCGTTCTCGGATCCCTCCACGCGGGCCGAGCACCAGAACGTGCCGTGCGGGGTGTCGGTGTACTGGAAGTGGGACAGCAACCGGTTGGTCCCCGAGAACGCCTGCCGCGCGGAGAAGAACCGGCAGGCCCTCTGCCCCTCCACCGCGCCGCTGTGGTCGGTGGGCAACTGCAACCCGTCGTTCTGCCAGGCCTTGTGGATGATCCCGGAGGAGTGCACCTTCTCGAAGTGGGTGGGGATGCCGAAGTGGTGGGTCATCAAGTTGGTCATCCGGTGTGCCGCGGTCTCGTGGGACACCGCGAACGCGTCCCGTAGGTCGTCCACGGACAACTCCCGCTGGGACTTGGCGCGGCCCAGCAGGTCCACCGCGGAGGCCTCCGGGATCATCAGGGCCGCCGCGAAGTAATTCGTCTCCACGCGCTGTTCCAGGAACTCGCCGTAGTCCGCCGGGCGGTGGTGTTCAAGCAAGTGATGCCCCACGGCCTGCAACAACACCGACCACGGCGAGCCCGCCCCGGCGGTGGCCGGCAGGTAGAACCGGCGGTTGCGCAGGTCCGTGACCGAGCGCGTGGAGTGCGGCAGGTCCGGGACCTGGTGGATCTCGAATCCCACGTGCTCCACGAGCCGCGAGATGTGGTGCTCGGACAGCGGTCCGCCCGTGTGGCGGATCGCGGCGAGCAGGTCCGCGGCCATGGTCTCGATGCGTTCGAAGTAGTTGTCGATCCCCCGCATGCGTGCTCGCAATTGCGTGTTGGCGCGCCGGGCCTCCTCGGGCGTGGCCGCTTGTTCCTCGAGCCGCTGGGCGAGTTGCCGCTGCAGTGCCGCGAGCGCCTCGAGGGTCTCGGTACTCGTGCCCGGCCCCACCCGCACCGTGGGCAACCCGAGGGACGCGTACATGGGTCCGCGCTGCACGCGCTCCACCTGGATCTCCAGTTCCATGCGGCGCGACGGCGCCTTGGTCCCCAGCAGTTGCTCCACGCTCATGTCCAGCGCGGCAGCGATGGCGGACAGCGCGCTGAGCTTGGGTTCGCGCTTGCCGTTCTCGATCAGCGACAGCGCCGACGCCGCCATGCCCACGGTGCGCGCGAGCTCCTCGAGCGTGATCCGCAGTCGCTTGCGGCGGTAGCGGATCCGCCGCCCCAGCACGATCGGATCGGTCGGGTCCCCGGACTCCTCGGGTGGCACGTCGGACGACGAGCGCGCGGGGACCCGCGTGCCGGACGCGGGGTCCGTGCGCCGCGGTGTTGCCGTCCGGGCGGGCTCCGTGTCCCGCGACCGCGCAGCGCGCGCGGGTTCCGAGCCATGAGCGCTCCGCGGTGCGGCGGGGCGAGGGGGAGCGCCGTCGCCGGTGCGACGGCGCCTGCGGGGTCCTGTGTCCGGGGTCATAGTCCGAGTTTAGGCAGATTTTTCTCAAACGTGAAGAAAACCAATTCTTCATCCTAAAAGCCTCTATGCGGGAGTGCAGATCGCGGCAAAAGTGGAACACATCAAGTTACCCGTGCGGAGCTCCCACCGAGGCCGCCGGCTCGAACGATCAAAGGAGAACGAGATGAGCAACGAGAACAGCAACCTCCGCAGCGCCGAGGAACTCGCCCGGGACTGGGAGGAGAACCCCCGCTGGGCCGGCGTGACCCGTGACTACGCCCCCGAGGAGGTCCTGCGTCTGCAGGGTTCCTTTCGAGAAGAGCACACCAACGCCCGCCGCGGTGCGGAACGGCTCTGGTACCTGCTCAACTCGGAGGATTACATCAATGCTCTGGGCGCTCTGACCGGTAACCAGGCCGTCCAGCAGGTCAAGGCCGGACTCAAGGCGATCTACCTCTCCGGTTGGCAGGTCGCCGGTGACGCGAACCTCGCGGGCCAGACCTACCCGGACCAGTCTCTCTACCCTGCGAACTCGGTTCCCCAGGTGGTGCGCCGGATCAACAACGCGCTCAAGCGTGCGGACCAGATCGAGCACGCCGAGGACGTCCACACCGTGGAGAACTGGATGGCGCCGATCGTCGCGGACGCGGAGGCCGGCTTCGGCGGACCGCTCAACGCCTTCGAGCTCATGAAGTCCATGATCGACGCCGGTGCGGCCGGTGTGCACTGGGAGGACCAGTTGGCCTCCGAGAAGAAGTGCGGTCACCTGGGCGGCAAGGTGCTGATCCCCACCCAGCAGCACATCCGCACCCTCAACGCGGCCCGCCTCGCGGCGGACGTGGAGGACGTCCCCAGCATCATCATCGCCCGCACGGATGCCGAGGCGGCCACCCTGATCACCTCGGACATCGACGAGCAGGACGCCGAGTTCATCACCGGCGAGCGCACCCCGGAGGGCTTCTACAAGGTCCGCAACGGTGTGGAGCCCTGCATCGCCCGCGCCAAGGCGTACGCCCCCTACTCGGACCTGATCTGGATGGAGACCGGCACGCCGGATCTCAAGCTGGCCCGCCAGTTCGCGGATGCCGTGCATGAGGACTTCCCGGACCAGATGCTCGCGTACAACTGCTCGCCGTCCTTCAACTGGAAGAAGCACCTGGACGACGAGACCATCGCCAAGTTCCAGCGCGAACTCTCCGCCATGGGCTACCGCTTCCAGTTCATCACCCTGGCTGGTTTCCACGCGCTGAACTACTCGATGTTCGATCTGGCCCACGGCTACGCCCGCAACCAGATGACCTCGTACGTGGAACTGCAGGAGCGCGAGTTCGCCGCCGAGGAGCGCGGTTACACCGCCACCAAGCACCAGCGCGAGGTGGGTACCGGGTACTTCGACCTGGTCTCCCAGGTGGTCAACCCCAACTCCTCCACGATCGCCCTCACGGGCTCCACCGAGAGCGCCCAGTTCTGAACCCGGCGCCCTGAAGACCCGCGGAGACCGGAGCACGGTCACTGAGGCCAAAGAACTCCGGGCATCCGGTCTCCGCGTCCACCCTGTCCGCGCGGCATGAGAGGGGACTCCTCAGCCCTCCCGCGGACCACGAACCGCCCCGACACCGTTCCCATGCGGTGCCGGGGCGGTTCCGTGTATTCCCTGCGGCGCCGGAGCGGTTCCGCGCTCCCTCCGCGGTGCCGGAGCGGCTCAGCGGACGACGACGCCGCGGTGCCCTTCCCGAGGGACGGGCACCGCGGCCTCGTCGGACGAATGCTCAGGAGCGCTTCGCGGGCTTGAGGTAATTGGTGATCCGCACGGTGCACAGGCGCTTGCCGGTGTCGATGTGGGTGATGACCACCTCGTGGTTCGTAACGCTGCGCCCCAGGTGGATCGCCGTGGCCACGCCGCGCACCCGGCCGCTTGTAGCGGAGGCGTGGTGGGTCGCGTTGATGTCCACGCCCACGGCCACCTTGCCCATGGTGGAGCCGTGGATCACCGCGGCCCACGAGCCCAGCATCTCCCCGAGCGCCACGGACGCGCCGCCGTGCAGCAGCCCCAGGGACTGGCGGTTGCCCTCCACGGGCATGGTCGCCACCACGCGCTCGGCGGACTGCTCCTCCACCACCACGCCCATCTTCTCGTCCAGTTCACCCAACTCGATGGTCCATGGCTCGTACGCCTCACCGAACTCCTCGGCGGGGGACGCGACTCGTGCGTTCTCGGCGCGGACGTCCGCGCGGGTGGGATCCTCGTGCATGCTGACTCCTCGGTGATCAGGCCCCACGCCGCGCCGGTGGGCCGCGCCGAGCGGTGCCCAGAGCGGCGTCGAACGCCGACGGCGGAGCGTGGTGACCATGGTGCCCTTGTGTGACCTAGGTTATCCTGGACCATATACTGACCGATCGTTCGGCTGATGGCCGCGACAGTCCGGAGGACCCCGCGTGAACACCCAGACCCAGGCATCCGAGACCCAGGAACCGCAGATCCTGCCCAGCTTCGTCGCCGGGAAGTGGTGGCGGCCGGAGGACCCGCAGAAGATCGCGGACGTGCGCAATGCCACCACCGGGGAGCTCGTGGCCCGGGTGAGCACGGAGGGGATCGACACCGCGGGCGCCGTGGACCACGGACGCACCGTGGGCCAGGCCGCACTGGGGCAACTGCGCATCCACGACCGCGCCCTGATCCTCAAGCAGCTCGCGCAATACCTGGGCGAGCACAAGGAGGAGCTGTACGAGATCTCCTACGCGACCGGGGCCACGGCCAAGGACCACCTGATCGACATCGACGGTGGGATCGGGACCCTCTTCACGTTCTCGTCCAAGGGACGGCGCGAACTGCCCAACGCCAACGTGATCGTGGACGGCGCGGTGGAACAGCTTTCGCGGGACGGTTCGTTCCTGGGTGAGCACGTCTACACCCGCGTGCCCGGGGTGGCCGTGCAGATCAATGCGTTCAACTTCCCCGTGTGGGGCATGCTGGAGAAGTTCGCGCCGGCGTTCATCGCGGGCGTGCCCACCATCGTGAAGCCCGCGACCCCCACCGGGTACGTGACGGAGGCGTGCGTGCGCCTCATGCTGGCCTCGGGTCTACTGCCGGAGGGTTCCCTGCAGCTGATCTCCGGCGCCGCGCGCGATCTGCTGGACCACCTGGACGCCCGCGACCACGTGGCCTTCACCGGCTCGGCCGCCACCGCCCAGTTGCTGCGCGCCCACACCAACGCGCAGGAGAAGGGCGTGCGTTTCACGGCGGAGACCGATTCGCTCAACGCCGCGATCATGGCCCCAGACGTCACCGAGGACTCCCCCGAGTTCGAGGCGTTCGTGAAGTCCGTGGTCCTGGAGATCACCGCCAAGGCCGGGCAGAAGTGCACCGCAATCCGCCGGGTCATCGTTCCGCAGTCGCTCAAGCCCGCCGTGATCGGCGCGCTGCGGGAGCGGGTGGCGCAGCGCGCCGTCGTCGGCGACCCGCGCGATTCCGCCACCACGGTGGGCCCGCTCGCGTCCGACGACCAGCACTTCGAGGTGCTGCGCTCCGTGCGCACCCTGATCGACGCCGGCGCCACCGTGGAACTCGGCGGTCCCGAGGAACTCGCGTCCCTGCCGGACCAGGGCGCCTTCTTCCCCGTCACGGTGCTCTCGTTCGACGACGCCCGCACCCCCGCCGTCCACGAGCTCGAGGCGTTCGGCCCAGTCACCTCGGTGCTGGGCTACTCGGGGGACATCGCGGACGCCGTGGAGATCGCCGCGCTGGGCGGCGGCTCGCTCGTGGCGACTGTGTGCACTCACTCCCCCGAGCTCGCGGCGCAGTTCGCCTCCGGAATCGGTGCGTACCACGGTCGCGTGCTTTTCCTGGATCGCGACGACGCTAAAACCTCCACCGGTCACGGCTCCCCCGTTCCCCACCTGGTCCACGGCGGCCCCGGCCGCGCCGGTGGTGGGGAGGAACTCGGTGGCGTGCGCGGGGTCAAGCACTACATGCAGCGCACCGCCGTCCAGGGCTCCCCGGACCTGCTGACCGGGATCACTGGCAAGTGGCACTGGGGCGCGACCGCCAACACCGTGACCCGCGAGGACGTGGAGAGCGGCACCGGGGAGCACCCCTTCCGGAAGTCGCTGCAGACCCTGCGGATCGGGGACCAGTTCGTCTCGGACCTGCGCACGGTCTCACTCGAGGACATCCTGGAGTTCGCGGAGAAGACCGGGGACACGTTCTACGCCCACACGGACGAGGAAGCCGCCATGGCCAACCCGTTCTTCCCCCGGCGGGTGGCCCACGGCTACCTGCTGGTCTCGTGGGCCGCGGGGCTCTTCGTGGAGCCCGCCCCCGGGCCAGTACTCGCCAACTACGGGCTGGAGAACCTGCGGTTCATCACCCCCGTGACGTATGACGACGCCATCCGGGTCACCCTGACCGCCAAGAAGATCACCCCGCGCGTCACGGACGAGTACGGCGAAGTCGCCTGGGATGCCCGCCTGACCAACCAGAAGGACGAGATCGTGGCCACCTACGACGTCCTGACGCTGGTGGCCAAGCGGTGGCCGGTGGCGGACAGCGGGGCAGACCAGGACGTGGCGTGACGATCCATGTGACGGACACCACCTGGACACTGTTGGACGGGTCCCGGTACCGCCCCATCCGGGTACGTCCGGAGGACCTCCCCGCAATCGTGCGCCTGCTGGCGGACGATCCGCTGGGGAGCACTCGGGAAGGCGGGGACATGGGTGCCTACGAGCGCGCCTTCCAGGAGATCGCCGCCGATCCGCACCAGTTCCTGACCGCCGTCCGGAACGACGCGGGCGATGTGGTGGGCACCATGCAGCTCACGGTGATCCCGGGCCTGTCTCGCAGGGGCACACGCCGCCTGCAGATAGAGTCCGTTCGGGTGTCCTCCACCCTTCGCGGTCAGGGGCTGGGGGAACGAATGTTCGCCTGGGCGGAGACCGTTGCGCTCGACTCGGGCTGTTCACTGCTGCAGCTGACCACCGACACCTCGCGGCCTGATGCCCACCGTTTCTACGAGCGTCTGGGCTACCGCTCGTCCCACGTCGGTTTCAAGAAGCAGCTGCAGAACCCGGGCCCGGCATCCCAGCTGTACTGACCGGGCACGTTGGCCAGAAGCCTCTATATACTTCTTTATAGTTCAGCGGTTTTTATAAAGGAGTATCCATGCAGCGCTCCCCGTACACCCCTGGCGAGGTCACCGCATTCCTTCCCGGGCGAGAAACACACATGGTTCGACTACGCGTTCAGATGCAGCATGTAGCGGACGAAAAAGCATTCATTGCTCGGCCACGCGTGTACGTAGGGAGCCGAGGGGTCGGCAAAACGGGCTCTTCAGGATCCAGGGTGTAGTTGGGGTCGGCGCGTCGGTCGCCGGATAGGGGTCGAGGCCTCCCGA
>NZ_JAVKPO010000070.1:0-525 GCF_040980945.1 Kocuria sp. CPCC 204721 | reverse complement strand
TGTCGAGGTCTGTCTACCGTGTCCCACGTGGAATAAATGAGGTTGGGGTACTTATCCTTTACCTTACGTGGTTTGTAATGTATCTTGTGTCTCGTTTGTGACTGAATACCAAGATATTGGAAGCATTTATAAGAGAAATTGTCGCTGATACTCAACTGTAAATTGATTCTTATGTACGCCGCCACCCACCTGTAGCCATGTGTAGGGTGTTCCGAGTGTATGTCCTCAACCACACCCACCATGAACTCACGATTGATCTCACGGGATGAAGGCTCTCTTCTAAGCCACTTGTAATACCCCGACCGACTTACTCCCATCATCTTGCAGATATCCTTGACAGGATACTCGTGCGATAGCATGTCCACTATTTTGAACTCTTCATTTTTAAACGAACATACTCCGTTTGCCCATCCTCGTTCTGCCTCACCAGATATTTTTTTTTGAGCCGTTCATTCTCAATACGCAAGCGTAGGATTTCTCGCTTATACCCCTCCTTGGTTTTGTCAATGCCCTCAGGAAGTATGT
>NZ_JAVKPO010000069.1:0-528 GCF_040980945.1 Kocuria sp. CPCC 204721 | reverse complement strand
ACCATGTATTTCGATGTCTTTACGAAAGAAATCCTAACGTGGCATGTGGCTGAGAGACGTGGACATAGAGACCAGTACATTGATGGGCTAAATGATGTCATCAACCTGTTGAAGGGCACAGATGAGCCAACTGTTCTTCATACGGACCAAGGTAGCGTGTATGCTTCGCTCGCCTATAATGAGCTGATAAAGGACACGATGATTGTGAGGTCTATGTCCAGGGCAGGAAAGCCTACAGACAACCCTGTGAACGAATCCCTCAACGGATGGATAAAAGAGGAATTGTTCATAGACTTCAAGATTGAGACATGTAATTCAAGAGAGGAGTTCGAGGAGGCCTTGGACGCATACGTGGATTATTACAATGAGAAAAGACCATGTTATGCTATCGGCTATGATACGCCAAATAATTACAGGAAGAGGTTTTATAAAGGGGAGCTTCCAAGAAAGGACACTTTTGGGAAGCGAGAGGCTAATGCAACACCGAAGTTCGTCACAGAATGGAAGAAAAAGGCTGGAAATGAGAAA
>NZ_JAVKPO010000068.1:0-535 GCF_040980945.1 Kocuria sp. CPCC 204721 | reverse complement strand
CCCCGTCAACCTCATGAGCTACGTCACCTACGTGTTCCGCTCCTACTTCGGCTACCCGGAGGAGAAGGCCCGCTCCCTGATGCTGGAGGTCCACCACCACGGGCGCTCCGTGGTGGCCAGCGGCTCCCTCGAGGAGGCCGAGACCCACACCGCGGCGATGCACGGCTTCGGGCTGTGGGCCACCTTCGAGCAGGCGGGGGGTCACTGATGGCGCAGGGCTTCCGGTCCACCCGCCGGGGCATCACCGCCCGCTTCGAGGAGCCCGAGAAGGAGCTGCTGCAGAAGCTGTTCGCGGACGTCGCCCAGGCGCTCGCCCCCGAGCAGCCGGCCTCGGAGGACTCGCTCGAGCGGATGCTGGGCGTGTCCGGGGACGCCACCGTCCCCGACGACTCCGCGCTCCGGCGCCTGCTGCCCGACGGCAGCCTGGACCCCGAGCGGGCCGCCGAGTTCCGCCGGTACACGGAGCGGGGGCTGCGGGAGACCAAGCGGGGCGTGCTGAAGCAGGCGGCCCTGGCGCTGGAGGCCCAGCCCGTGC
>NZ_JAVKPO010000067.1:0-538 GCF_040980945.1 Kocuria sp. CPCC 204721 | reverse complement strand
CCATCGTTCTCTGATGCGAATACGGTGGCATATACCACTTTGTTTCCATCGTAGGTTATCGAAAGTGTCGGGTTCGCATATCTGTCAAACTGCATCATATCCTCATTTCGAGGAGCTTTCTTAACATTACAACTATATGACAATCCGTCTTGTGCCCATTTGTCGTGTAATGTTATCTTTATTACATTATTATACTCAAAAAATAATAGCTCAATATCCGTCGGAACTACATACTCTCGCATTATTTTCATGCACAGGTATTTGTAGTAGTTTGTTGGCACATTGGTAGTGTTACCAAAAGCACGCAAACGGGTTATTACTTTCTGATTGGTGTCGGAAGTGCGAGTTATCGACAACAACCCACGGCCTATGCCACAACTGAACACATGGTCTATATTATTTGACGTAGTGCCTATCGTGACTGTCCTGCCGCGGATAATGAAATTTGTCTTGAAAGTGGTGTTTACAAGCAACAGCGCGTCCCATACTGACTGATTGCTGATACTTATATTTATGTCCTTGCGAGAATCTTCATAGG
>NZ_JAVKPO010000066.1:0-539 GCF_040980945.1 Kocuria sp. CPCC 204721 | reverse complement strand
TTTGGGGGCGGGGGGGGGGTTACATACCCATGCCGAAACCTCTGCTTCTGGTGATTTGCTTGAGTAGGTCTTTCCCCTCTTCCATAGCTTTTGATATGTTTGGGAAATGATGCCTTAAAGCCTCCAGTTGTTCGGAATTGAACAAGTCTTTCATCTTACCAAGTTCTTTTTTCAATTCCTTGGTTTCGGTCTTTAGTTCTTGGTTCTCCGTTCTTAGTCGGTTACTGGTTGTCCTTGCATTGTCCATTTGCTGTCTATAATACTCCTTGTCGTTCTCGGCTTTGAATACCTTTGTGCCGTTTCGCTCTTTTTCAAGTATAGCCTTTCCCAGTCTATCGGATAGCTGTTCATTTTCCCCCTCTAAAGCCTTTATTTTGGCTTTTAAGGCATCTTTTTCCCTATCGTTAACCGTTTTCCCTATCAAGCCGTAAAACTTCTCTGAAGCCTTAGAAATGAGTTTTTGGACCTTTTTCTTTGTTTCAATGGAACGTAGTTCTTTCTGAAGCTGAAGAAGCTGGTTTTGCACGTCCTTGTGCTTG
>NZ_JAVKPO010000010.1:0-87341 GCF_040980945.1 Kocuria sp. CPCC 204721 | reverse complement strand
ACCTTCTACACCGAACCCACCCCACCCGCGGTGGCTCTAGCCGCTTGACGAAAACCATAGAAGCACCCCCCCCGCACGCAGATGCGGCAGGACATGGCGAGCCACAGTGAGCACCCGAGCAGCTCCACGGTCACGATCTCGCGGGTCCACTCCTCAGTGGCCTCGTGAAGCGGCTCGGCGATGGCCGCTCCGATGCCCTGTCCGATGCCGGTCACGATCGCCACCCGTGCGGTGGTGTCGGTGGTGTGCTCGTTCATGGGCAATCCTCCTGGTCGTGCTGTCGATCCCAGTCAGGGTGCGTACCCGCGTCCGGCCGATTCGCGGGAAATGATGAGCTCCATGACCTGGGTGAATCCCGCGCCCCCGGGGCCGATCAGGTGCTCGCGCGGGACCAGGACGTCCTCGCAGCGCATCAGGCCGCGGCCCACCGCCTTGGTGCCGTTGATGACCCAACCGTCGTCAGTGCGCCGGGCCGTCATCCTCGGGTTGCCGGCGTCCGAGCCCGCGTTGAAGTCACCGCGGGCGATCTCCTCCACGATCAGTACGAACCCACCTTGGGCCCGGACTGACCGAAGCGCGCGGTGCTCGAGGCGATCGTGAGATCGCACGGCACGTGCAGCACGTGCCCGCCACCGATCGCGAGTCCGTTGACCGCCGCGATCACGGGCTTGAGGCCGGTCCTCGGGCGCGACGGCGCTCGGGCGCCACCGCGGCGGCCAGGACCAGGCGGGGCTGGCCCCGGACGTAGGAATCGAACGTGTGCCGCCGCTCGAAGTACCACGACTTCAGCGCCCACCCGTGAGCCAGCAGGACCAGGTCGTACGCAAGCAGTTCGACGTCCAGCTCCACGAACGCACCGCTGCGCACGGCCTCCTGGATGGCCTCGACCAGGGGTCGGAGCGATTCCACCTCATGGGACCCGTTCGGTGAGTTCGTCCAGCACCGCACCGGCCGCACGCAGCAGCTGGTTCCGGCGGACCTCCTTGCGGGCACGACGGGCCGCGCCCTCCGGGGCGAGGGCCGAGGTGTCGGTAAGTGAATCAGTATTCATCACGAATAAATCTGGATCCACTTCATGGCGCGTCATGGGTCGGAAGATGAAACCGTGCCCGGTCACCGAGCGATCGCGGCGACCACCTCAGCGGGCAATCGCCGCAAACACCGCCCCGGTGAGCTCGGCCAGATCCCGCGGGGCTAGACCCACGTCCTGCCCGCGTCGGCCACCGGAGACGTACATCCGGTCCAACCGCCGAGCGCCGTCGTCGATCACCGTGGGCAAGCGGGTGCGCTGACCCAGAGGGCTCACTCCGCCGAGCACGTAGCCAGTCAGTCGCTGGACCTCCCCGGGATCCGCCAACCGGGCCTTCTTGGCACCCAGCGCTACGGCCACCGCTTTCAGGTCCGCACTCTGCGCCACAGGCACCACGCACACCCCGAAGCCATCGTGATCCGTCTGCACCACCAGGGTCTTGAACACGCACTGCGGCGGCAGCCCCAGCGCCTCGGCCGCTTCGCGCCCGTAGGCCGTGACGCGGGGATCGTGCTCGTAACCCATGGCTTCGAATTGCACGCCAGCGCGCTCGAGGGCGAGTGTGGCGGGCGTGGCCGATGCTCGTTGTGTCTTCTTCCCCACGGGTTCCTCCCATGCCGCGTCCGTCATGTACCCGGGTCACTTCCCGGATTGCGGGGGAGCACACCCAGCCGGGTTCGGTACTGTGGGACCACGTCCACACCACGGAAGGGCCGGCGCCCCCTACCTCGAGTCTAGGTCCTCCCGCAGCGCGGACGAGAAGTCCCCCCACCACAGCCTCTCCCCCGGACGCCTCGCAGTAAGACGCCCACTCGCAGCACCCCGGACCCGCACCGGAGCACCCGCCGCAACGCCCCACAGGGCCGCCCGGTGGAACAGTCCGGCACTGTACCGAGCGAGCGTCGCCCACGCGCGGCACCGGCGGCAGTCGGCACACTCAGGATTCAGGAGGTCCGGGAAGTTGGCTACGATCCCACCCCCCGCCACGGCCCTCGCCCAGTGGTTCTCCGGCCCGTTCACCCCGCAACGGCGCCTCGTCGTCTTCCCCCACGCCGGCGCCGGGGCACTGTCCGGCCGCGATCTGCAGGCCGCGGACACCGAGGTGCTCACCCACCGCCGTCCAGGCCGGGAATCACGTATGGCCGAACCCGCTGTCGTGGACGTCCCGGAGCTCGTCGCGGAAGCGCTTGCGGCGCTGCTGCCGATCCTCGACGCGGACGAGCGGCCCACGGTCGCGCTCGGTCACTCCTTCGGTGCGCTGCTCGCCGCCGAGTTCACCGCGGCCCTGGACCGCGAGCGCCCGGGTCGGCTCGAGCGCACGGTACTCTCCGCCAAGGCCGCGCCCCCGGATCGCGATCCGCACCTCGCGTCGATCCTCGAGGACGACGCCGCTCTGGCCGCTTGGTTGCTCGAGCTCGGGGGCACCCCCGAGGAGCTGCTCACGGACCCTGGTCTGCGTGAGCTCGTCCTGGCCCCGTTGCGCGCGGATCTTCGGGCGTCGTTGAGCTACGACGCCGCCCCGCCGGACCTCGCCACGCCCCTGCTGCTCGTCCACGCACAGGAGGACCGCACGGCGTCGGCGGAGTCCATGGCGGGGTGGACGAGCACCGGGGGCACTGCCACACTCACGATCCCCGGGGGCCATCACGGGCTGTTCGATCACGCACGCGAGCTGCACGACGCGTTGCGGTCCGCTGTCGACGGCACGGCGGGTGGCGCCCGATGAGCGCGCACGCGGTCGCGCACCGCCAGCCCGTGTGGGCAGCACAACGACGCCGCGTGCCCGGTGCGCCGGCGGATCTCACGCTGCACGTCCTGCACCTCGAGGACGTCTCGTCCTGGGCGTTCTCCGCCGTGGACTGCCTCACGGAGGACGAACTGTCCCGGGCGTGTGCGCTGCAGGACTCCCACACCCGTGAACTGTTCGTGGTCTCACGCGTCGCTCTGCGCCACGTTCTGGCCCACCGACTCGGGTGCGCCGCCCACGAGGTCCCGATCAGTCACGACCCTCGCACCGGGGCGCCCCACGAGGTGCACGGTCGCGCGGCGGCCGTGTCCGGATCCCGCGGTGACGCCGGTCCCGAGCTCGCGGCGTCCTCCGCGCTGGGTCACGTGCGCCCCGTCCGGTTCTCGGTCTCGCGCACGGCCGGGGTCATCGCCCTCGTCACGGCCCAGCGTGCCGTGGGTGTGGACGTGGAACGCCTGCAGTCCGAGGTGGAGGCGAACGTGCTGCTCGACGTCCTGCACCCCGCGGACCGTGCCCGACTCTCCCGCGTGCGCGGGCGACGTCGTGCCGTGGCCGTGACCCGCACGTGGGTGCGCGTGGAAGCGCTCGTGAAGGGCTGGCGGACGGGCCTGTCCCGCGACCCCGCAAGCATCCACGTGGGATCGGCCGCGCGCGCGGACTATGGCCGCGGGTGGAGCGTGAGCGACGTGCGCACCACGGCGCGGGAGAACGCGCGCCTGGCCGTGGCATGGCGAACGGACCCCGCCCCGCAGGGCTGAGGTCCGTTCGCTCGTCATCCGCCCCGCGGGGCGGCGTCGCTCAGTGGCGACGTCGCGGGGTCTCCACCCGACGCCGCGGGGGCGCCTTCTTGGGTTGGATCACCGCGGCCGCGGCGCCCTTGGACACCCGGGTCACGAACCGCTCGAGCGGACCCGGCCCCACGGCGTGCTGCCACGCCACCGCGAACAGGGCGGCCACCACGATCTGGACGATGTACCAGAACCACGGGGTGCCGTCCGTCCACACGAACGCCAGGAAGATCAGGTGCCACACGTAGAGCGTCAGCGTCATGGACCCCATGGCACCCAGCCACGTGAGCCACTTGCCAATCACGCGGCACAGCAGCAGGAACGCACCCAGGGCGATCATCGCCATGCCCGCACTCTCGAACAGGGCGAGCGGGGTGTTGGTGTGCGGGCCCGTGAGCAGCAACCACAGGTTCGTGGTGTCCGGCAACTGGGGGTCCGGGCCGTAGTACTGGATGTTCCACACGTCCTCGGACGTCATCCACGGGGTCGCATTGATCAACGCGTCCTCGAGGTCGAACCGCAGCAGCATGAGCATGGAGATACCGCGGGACAGGGCCGCGACCACGGCGCCCACGATCACGAGCAGCACCTGCACCCGGTCGCGGGACAGGGGCAACCGGCCCAGCGCCAGGCCCAGGCAGATGAACGTCATCCAGGGCAGCGCCGGGTAGGTGCCCGTGAGGAACAGCTCCGCGAACACGGATCCCGGGTCCGAGAAGATCTCCAGGAAGCTGGGGTTGCCGTACACGTGGGCGGGCAGCACCGACAGCGACCACTGCATCACGAACGGCATGACCACCGCGAAGAACGCGGCCGAGGCCAGCAGCCACCGCACACTCATGAGCGTGAACGGGATGGCCAGCAGGAACATCAGACCGTAGTAGATCAGGATGTTGTACACGGGCAGGTCGAGCAGGTTCACCGTAAGACCGATCGCGAACAGCAGCAGGGCACGCACCAGGATGGAGAACCGCGCCCGGGAGCCGTCACGACCGTGGCGCGGGGTGCGCCCCCCGGTCATGAATGCGAGGCTCACACCGGCGAGCGTGGCGAACAGCGCGGCCGAGTGCCCGGCGAACAGGGTCCATTCGAGGGACGGTTCCCCCGCGGCGTTCGTCGCGGGGAGCACGTGCACCGCGATCATCCCGATGAGCGCGAATCCACGCGCCACGTCCACGCCCATGATGCGACGCTTGGTGCGGCGGCCATCCGCGCTCGTCACGTTGCGGGTGGCCGCACCCTGACGCGGTGCGGACGTGGAACGCGGCGGTGCGGTGACCACCGGGGTCGCGGCGGTCCACAGACCGCTCTCCGCCGCGGTGCAACCCTCGTCCCCGCGGTCGCCCAACCACACCTCTCGCGGTGGACGGCGCCCCGGTTGCGGGCGCTGTCCCACGGGCAGGTCACCCTCCAGGACGACTTCTTGCGTGCTCTGCTGCGTCATTCGGTGACTCCCTCATGCTTGCCGGAGGTCTTCCCCGCGGGGACGACGTCCGTGCGGACCGTGGCCATCGCGGACGATCCCGCGCTCAACTGCGGCGCCGGTGCAGCTCCGAGCAACGGTGCGGTGGACACGTGGTCCGACTCGATCGCGGGCACGACCTCGGCGCTGATCGCCTGGTCCCCCGGTGCGAGGTGACGGATGGGGTTACCGCCCCAGTTGCCGTCCGGGGGCACCGTCTCCTGCCGCATGACCAGGGACCCGGGGCCCACGGTGGTGCGCTCCTCGATCGTCGCACCCGGCAGCACGAAGCTGTTGGGGCCCAGCGTGGATCCCCGCCGCATGGTCACGGGCTCCATCCGCATGACCCGGTCGTGGAACAAGTGGGTCTGCAGGACCGTGCCGCGGTTGACGGACACGTTGTCCTCGAGGCGCACGAGGTCGAACTCGGGCAGCCACCACGACTCGCACCACACGCCGCGACCGATGTGCGCACCCATCAGGCGCGCCCACAGGTTGAACATGGGCGAACCCACGCTCAGGCGGATCATGGACGGGACCGCGAGGGACTCGGCGAACACGTCCGTGAGTTCGTTGCGCCACACGAATGAGCTGAACAGCGGCCGTTCGCTCGGTCGGAAGCGGCCCACGAGGGCCCACTTGACGAGCACCGGCACCAGGCAGGCCACGGTACTGGCGACCGTGAGCACCACACCGGACCACGCGAACGCGGCCACCACACCCGTGGCACCCATCCCGTGGGACATGTAGATCTCGGTGAGGACGTACACGATGATGAGGTCCAACCAGGCCGAGACCATGGCGGGCACGAAGCGGAAGAACTCCACGAACGCACGCGCCGCCTTGAGCCGCCGTTGCGGGCGGAACGTGGACTCGGCGTCGGCCTCGGTCTTGGCGCGGGCGATCGGCTCGGCCGTGCGACCCAGCCAGGACGAACCGGCGGGTGCGTGGTGCGGGGCGGAGCTGAGCACGGCCACGAGGGCGTCCGCGGGCAGGTCCCGGTCCGGTCCCACGATCCCCGAGTTGCCCACGAAGGTGCGCTCACCGATCACGGAGGTACCCACGTGCAGCCATCCGAACCCGGCGCGGTGGGACGTGACCAGGGCGTGGTCAGCCAGGAAGGACCCGTCCTTGAGCGTGGTCAGGTGCGGGATGGTCTCCGCGGTGGAGATCTCCACGTTGCGCCCCACCTTGGCCCCAAGCAGGCGCATGAACCACGGAGTGATGCAGGACGCGTACACGGGGTAGGTGGAGATCAGGGTGCGCTGCATGAGCGTCTCGGTGAGCCACATGGCCCACCCCACGGGACCGTTCTGGGGGAAGTACCCCGGCACGATCATCCCGGCCACGAGGCGCACGAGCGCGACCACGAGCAACAACCACACCACCGCGGTCACGATGGTGAACACGGGGACCCACACGGCCACGATCGGGAAGACGACCTCGTACTGCTGGATGGTGATCACCTGGGACAGCACGATCAGCGCCCCGGGGATCAGGGCGAGGAAGGGCAACAACCCCACGAGCACGGCGCCCGCGGAGAACGCGAGGTGCGACGTCGCCGAACCCCACGTCTTCGTGCCTCCCGTGGCCTCCGGGGACTCCTCGGGCCACGTGAGGCCGGCCGAGCCGTGGTGGCGCAGAGGGGAACCGCCCCACAGCTCGCCGTCCGGGACGTTGCGGCTGACGTGCGAGCCGGGCAGCACCTCGGCGCCGTGGCCCACGCGCATCCCGGGATCCACGAGGGTGCGGGTGCCCACGCGGGCGTTGTCACCGATCTCGATGGCGCCCACGTGGAAGACGTCCCCGTCCAGCCAGTAGCCGGACAGATCCGATTCGAACTCCAGGGTGGAGTGCTCCCCCACGCTCACGAGACCCGTGACGGGCGGGGTGTTGTAGAGGTGTGCGCCCTTACCGATCTTGTTGCCGAACAACCGGTGCAGGCCGCGGGCCATGGGGGTGCCGGTGAGGACGTCGTACTTGTTGTAGACCACGATGCGCTCGGCGGCCCACACGCGCAGGTGGTTCCAGCTCCCCCGCGGATAGTGCCCGGGTTTCAACCCCGCGGTCAGCGCGCGTACCGCGGCAGCGCCGATGAACACGCGCCCCGGCAGGGAGAACATCACGAGCCACCCCAGGACGAGCGGCCACAACGGCGGCGTGGGGACCCAACCGGCGTCCGCGACCACGGCCAGCAGCCACACCACGATGAGCGCGCCCACCACGTAGCGGAACCCGTTCAGGAAGTTCAGGGCCAGGATGAACAGCCCCTGCAGCCAGCCGGTGCTCGCGGGGGTGGGCTCGGGGTCCCGCTTGACGTCGTGGGACTCCCCCAGCGTGGCCAGGTAACCGGCCATGCCCTCGAGGGTGGGGTGGGCGTAGATCTTGGCGATCTCGGTGTCCGGGTGGGTCTTGCGCAGCGCGGAGACCAACCGGGCGAGCGCCACGGAGCTGCCACCCATTGCGAAGAAATCGCTGTCCGGGCCGAACGGCAGCGGTCCGAGCTGGTCCGCCCACAGTTCCGCGAGCCACGCGAGGTCCCCGGTCAGGGACTCGGAGCCGTCGTCATTGGACGCGGGCAGCGGCCAGGGAAGGGCCTTGCGGTCCACCTTGCCGGAGGTTTTCATGGGCAGTTCGTCCATGATGCACAGCGCGGGGACCATCTGCCCCGGGAGTCGTTCCACGAGCCAACGCCGCGCCTCGGAGAGATCCACGGAGCCCTCGAACTCGGGGACCAGGTAACCCGCGATCACGCTGCCACCGCCCGGGGTGGAGTGCACGGCGCACGCGCCGAGCTTCACGCCGGGCACGGCGCTCATCTGCGTGTCGATCTCACCGAGTTCGATGCGCCGCCCCGAGACCTTGACCTGGTCGTCGGCACGGCCAGCGAAGACGATGCCCTCGGGGTCCGCGCGCACGACGTCACCCGAGCGGTACGCGCGGTCCCAGCCCAGGGATTCCAGCGGCGCGTACTTCTCGGCGTCCTTTGCGGGGTCCAGGTAGCGGCCCAGACCCACGCCGCCGATGATCAGCTCGCCGGTCTCACCCCAGCCCACGGGCTGGCCGTCGGCGTCCACGACGGCGAGTTCCCACCCGGGCACGGCCAGACCGATGCGCACTGGGGCCTCCCCGTTGAGCAGGGCGCCCGTGGCGATGACGGTGGCCTCGGTGGGTCCGTAGGTGTTCCACACCTCACGGCCCGGGCGCACCAGGTGCTTGGTCAGTTCCAGGGGGCAGGCCTCGCCGCCGAAGATCAGCAGGCGCACCCGGTCCAGTGCGGCATTGGGCCACAGGGATGCGAGTGTGGGCACGGTGGAGACCGCGGTGATCTCCTTGTCCACGATCCACTGGCCCAAGTCCGGGCCGGAGCGCACGATCTTGCGCGGTGCGGGCACCAGGGTGGCACCGTGGCGCCACGCGAGCCACATCTCCTCGCAGGACGCGTCGAAAGCCACGGACAATCCCGCCATCACGCGGTCACCGGGGCCGAGCGGGCGGCGCTGCAGGTACATGAGGGCCTCGGCGTCCACGAGTGCCGCGGCGGAGCGGTGGGAGATCGCCACGCCCTTGGGCTTACCGGTGGACCCGGAGGTGAAGATGATCCAGGCGTCGTCGCGGGTACGCGGGGTGGCGGTCTGCTCACCCGTGGTCACGGCCGGGTTGCGGGTCAGTTCGAGCCCCTGACCGAACACGGCGGCCACGCCGGCTTCCTCCCACACGGTGCGCGCGCGTTCATCGGGGTCATCCCAGTCCACGGGCACGTAAGCCGCGCCGGCGAACAGGGTGGCCAGGATGGCAACGTACAGGTCCACGCCACCGGAGGGCACACGCACGCCCACACGGTCCCCGCGTCCGATGCCCATGTCCCACAACCGCTGGACGTGGGTCTCGACCCGGTCCTCGAGTTCCCCGTAGGGAACGCTCTCGTTCTCGTCCTCCAAGGCGATGGCGTCCGGGTACTGCGCGACCGTCTCGAGGACGATGTCGACGAGGGTGCGCGGTGCCGGTGGTTCCTCCACCGGGTACACGGCCCTGTCCGGCGCGAGCGCTCGGACTCCGCTCCTAAGATCTTGGCTGTCCACTGCTAGTACTCTCCCCCTTGCTAAGGACCGGTGGTGCAGGGAGATGCGGACGTCGTCCTCGGTCGAGGCGCGGTGCTGCAAACGTATGGATCATGCCGATGGGTCCCCCGACCGATACGGCAGCGTGACATCCGGAAGATGCGCAATGGCGTCCAGCGAAAATATCCCCCTGCTGGCCCAGATTACGTCGCCAGAATACGACAAGCATGAACTTGGATGCAATGTACGGTGTCGGTCCCGGCATCACCCAGGTGGGGATGTCATGCTGAAGAATTATGTAACGTGACCCACCCCACGGACTCCCACCCGTGTGCCCGTGAATCGTGTTCCGTAGATCACGTGGAGGGCGTGGGTTCGTCCGCCGCGAGCAGTTCGTCCAGGATCTCGGCGTCCGGCATGTTGAAGTGGTCGCGGTGCGGCATCAGTTCCAGGCGGGTGCGTGTGAAGCCGCGCTTCTCGTAGAAGCGCTGACCCTCCGTGGCCGCCGTGACGGCGTCGAAATCGGACGCGGGATCTGAGCCGTTGTCCAGCAGACCCGTGAACCACCACATGCGCACCTCGGCCTTCTCCTGGCGGGTCGGGACCTTCGACAGCCCGTCCGGCGCGCCACCACCGCCCACCATGGCCGCACCGCCGGTCACGAGGTCCCGGGCACCGCTGAGCACCCCGTAGCTGAGCATCTCCGCGCCACCCGAGTACCCGAACCACGACACCCGGTCCCGTTGCACCGGGAGGTCCGCGAGCAGCCGGTTCTCGGTCAAAGCGCGCAACCAGCGCATGTTGGCACTCATCCCCTGCCACCACGTGCACTCGCCCTGGCAGTCGGGTGTGAGGGGCACGGCCAACAGGTCGTTGTGGGAGGCCGCGATCGCGGACAGGCACGTGGTGCGCCCACCCGGTTCGAAGTACTCCGCCCCGCCGTCCCCGTGCAGGTCGATCACGAGCCCCACGGGCTTGGAGACGTCCACCCCGCCGTCGATCACGTGGTAGGAACTCGTGGTCCCGCGGTACGTGTAGGTCTGCTCCAGGTGGCCGAGCGCCCCGGCTTGGGTCTGGTCCTGGGTGGTCGGCTGCGTGGCCAGGGTCACCGTGTGGGGGAAGGCTCGGGAGTCGTCCGCGCGCAGCCCGTACTGGGTGCAGTCGGTCGTGGGCGGCTCCGCGGACTTGAACGGGTTCACACTGATGAGGACCACGGCCGCCACCAGCACCAGCAGCAGGACCAGCACCAGAACGACACGCCACGAGGCATGTCTCGCGCCCGTCCTCGTGGGACTGGTAGGCATGGCCGGAATCGTACCCCCGCGGGCTGGGAGTTCTCGACCTTCCACCCCGCGACACCCCTGTGGCGTGAGACGACGTCGCTCGGCCGGGTCCGCGCGACGCCCCGGCGCCGCGGCGTCGTCGTCCGCTTCAGCGCACCAGACGGGGCACGAGGCCGACGAGTGCGAGCATGACGAGCAGCTCCACGAGGGTCTGCGTGAGTACGGCGAGCGGCGCGAGGACCGTGCCGTCCGGCGCCGCGAGGGCGAGCGGCAGCACCACCAGGGAGTTGCGCGTGACCCCGCTGAAGAGCACCGCGCGGCGCTCGCGGACGCGCAGGCCGGCAAGGCGACCGGCCGCCCAGCCGAGCGCCGTCATGAGCGCTGCGAAGCTCACGTAGACGGGTACGAGCGGCAGCAGCGCTTGCGCGCGTGAACCCACGAGGGCGATCTGGGACGCGACCACGGTCGCGAGGGTGAGCATCATGAGCGGGACCATGGCACCACCGGCGAGCCGGCCCCACCGCCGGGCCACCGGGGACCGCGCTGCGGCCCACTGGGTCACTGCCGCAGCCACCAGAGGGATGACGATCACCACCGCGAGGGCCTGGGCGAATGTCCCCCAATGCACGGCCATGGCGACGTCGGGCGCCAGGAACGACCACAAATACAGGGGCAGGGTCAGCATCTGCAGGACGAGCAGCACGGGGGACGCCGCGAGCAACCGGTCGTTCGCGGCGCCCGCGAGGCCCGAGAACACGATCACGTAGTCGATGCACGGGGTGAGCAGGACCAGTAGCACCCCGATCAGCATCGGGCCCTCGATGGAGAATGCGCGGACGAGCGCGAACACGATGACCGGGACGACCGCGAAGTTGACGATCACCAGGCACGCCATGAAGCGCAGGTCGCGCAGACCTTCGCCCACGCGGCGCAGCGGGATACCCAGGAACGTCACGTACAGCAGGGCCGCGAGCACCGGGGTCACCGCGGGGGCGGCGAGGCCACCGAGGCCCGGGGCCCACCAGCCGGCGAGCGCGCCCACCGCGAGCGCTGCGAGGTAGAGGGGTATCTGGAACCGCTCCATGAACCGGGTCATCGGGGCCTCTGCCGCGCGCCGCCATGTCCGGCGCCGTCGGTGTCGTCCCGTGTCAGCGCGGTTCCGGTCAGGGCCGTGAGTCCCGACCGGAAGACGGCGTCGGTGTCCACGGGGTGCTCGGCGTGCAGGCGGGCATAGCGCCGCGCGATCTCCGCATCGACCGGGGCGGCGCGCTCGGAAGGGGCCATCGGCTGTGTCAGAGCGCTGCCGAGCGTGAAGCTGGCGAGTGTGTACGCAGCACTGAGGGGATCGGGCGCACCGAGCTCGTCCAGGAGAGCGATCATCCGCTCCGACAAGCGGAGGTAGTGGGGTCCCCTGGGAGCACGCATCCCGATCACCGGGCACGCCCACCCGTGGCGCGTGAGGTGCGCGTGATAGGCGAGCATCAGGTCCGTGAGCTCGCAGGTGTCCACCGCGTGTCGCATGGCGGGGTCGGCGCCGAGCGCGTGGTCGAGCCCGAGGTCGAACAGGTCGTCCACGGACGACACGCGCGAGTACAGGCTCGCCGGCGCCACGTTCAACCGACCGGCCACGGCGCGGACCGTCAGGGCCCGGAGCCCGCCCTCGTCCAGCAGAGCGGCGGCGGTTCGGCCGATCTCGTCCGTGTCCACGGCGCGGGTGCGGTGCACGGGTTTGCGATGGTCCCAGTAACTCACGGGGTCAGCGTAAACGAACACTGTTCACCCGGCACGCGAACTAAGTAGTTTAAGGACATGCCTGACGATTCTGGGCTGTCCCTGCCCCTCGTCACCGAACGGCTCCGGCTACGCGCCCATACCCCCGGCGACGCCCCGTGACATGCCCGGGTCCATCTCAGGCCTGCCCCTGCCCGGTTTCTGGCCAGCCCGGACGGGTTCGATCGACGTTCGCTGTCGACGGCCGTGCCACGCGGCGCCCGGCCATCCCGGACATACCGGGGCCCGACGTCGCGCAGAGACGTTCACCGGTCGGTCACCTCGCGGTCTCCGGACGCTCGTAGGGTCTGCGGCACACCCGCCGCCGACCCGCGCGGGTCAGACCGAGGAGTACCGCCATGCACCGATCACTCGTCCCTGCGGCCGCGATCACCGTGGGGTTCGGCCTATTCACCGCGGGACCGGCCGCGGCCGCGGCGCCGGCGGTGAACACCGGCTCCGCCGTCCAGGTCCCCATGGGAGGGCATGACCGCTCTCCCGCACCGGGCACCCACCCGCACGAGGGTAAAGCCAACACGCAGGGACACCGTGTACGCGAGCACCGGGGAGATCAGGGGGCCCATCACGATCGGCACCGTCGCCACGGGAAAAAGCACCGCCCGGGGCGAGGGCATCACAAGGGGCACGCCTTCGAGGTGAGCTACGTGGACAGCATGGTCTTGCCGGACGAGTTGCGCAGCGTGAACGGCGTGCCTTTCGGCGGGATCTCCGGGGTGGACTATCGCTCCGAGGACGGTTCCTATCTGGCCCTCAGCGACGACCGTTCCCAGAAAGCACCCGCCAGGTTCTACACCCTGGACCTACCCTTCGACGATGATGGCTTCGATGCACCGGGGTACTCCGTCACGGACACCACGGTGCTCCAGCACGCAGATGGCTCCCCGTACCCGGAGAACTCCGTGGATCCGGAGTCCATCCGATGGGACCGCACCTCGCACACGGCTCTCTGGACGGACGAGGGAGACGTGACCAAGGGACTCGCCCCGGCCATTCGGGAGATGACCGACACAGGGGCGTTCGTTCGCGCGTTCGACGTGCCTCGGCAGTACCTCCCAGCGTTGGACCAGAGCGGCAATCAGATCCGGGGCGTTCGCAACAACCTCGCGCTGGAGAATCTGACCCTGGGGCCGTGCGGCACCACGTTCTCCGTGATGAACGAGGCAACCCTGGTCCAGGACGGCCCGGTCGCCTCACCCGAGACCGGGAGCCCGCTGCGCCTGGCCCAGCTCGACCGGCGGACCGGTCACAACCTGGCCCAGTACGTCTACAAGACCGAGCCGGTGTCCGTCCCGCGGGGTTCGAGTGGCGGCGACCGCGGCGCTTCCGAAATGCTGCAATTGAGCAAGACCGATTATCTGGTGATCGAGCGTCAGTACGTCGAGGGTGAGAACCAGATCCAGGTCTACCGGGCCAGCACCAAGGGCGCCACCGATGTGTCCCGTTCGGGGGCCCTCACGGGTACGGAAATCCCGATGAAGAAGGAACTGGTCATCGACCTGGTCGTATCGGGGATGTCCCCCGGAAACGTGGAGGCCGTGAGTTTCGGCCCGGATTTCGCGGACGGTGACGCATCCCTCGTGCTCGCGGCGGACGACAACTTCAACCTGGCCACCCAGGACACGGTGTTCCACCTGCTCCGGGTGAACACCCACAAATAGATGGGGAGGGTGGGTGGGGTCCACGGTGGACCCCACCCACCCTCGCTCCCATCACGCCGCGGCCCGTGAAACAGGCCGATGCGCCACGAGGCGCGTTCGCTCAGTCGTGCCCGGAGCGAAGTGCGGCGTGCAGGGCCGCGAAACCCGCTTTGATCTCGGAGCGGTGCGGCTCCACGACCCCGCGGGCCCACTCCTTGGTGGTGTCCTCCACGTCATTGCCCCTGGCCGGCATGTCCGGCTCGTCGAGGAACGGCAGGGCGACCTCGGTCAGGTCGATGAGGTCCACGTCGGCGTCGTCACCGGTTGCCAACCCGGCGACCTGGTCCGCGATCTGACGGCGTGGGCGTGGTTCGGTCAGTCGCGCACGGAGGCGGTGGCGACCACGGGCATCCCCGTCCTACCGGCCACCTTGGCCAGGACGGTCGCATTACGGCGCAGGTCCGGGACGCTCAGACCCCGACGACCTGGAACAGGCCGCCCTGGTGGTCCACCAGCAGTAGAGCGACGTCCTCGGGATCGATCATCGGGAGGAAACCGTGGAAGGTGGGAAGGGCGGGGAAATCCGTCGACAGGGTGTTCTCGTGTCGCATTCCGGGGACCCGACGATGGGCCTCCCCCAGAGTAGAGAGGGGCATATCTTCTTGCCCATGATGTGACGACCGCCCGGACACAATTTCCCCCGTGTCGAGCGTGAGAAAGGCCACGGAGTGCATCTGTGGTGCGATACGCACGCCCGGGACCCGGATCCATGTCTTTTCGGCACATATGTGTACCCGGCGTGTGGGGCGCGCACGCCACGGACGCGGAGGCCCCCCCTGGACCCTCGACCGACAACCACACCCGGCACGGCAAATTCACCCGGACAGCAAAAAACCCGGACCCTCTTTCAAGGATCCGGGTTTCTCCGCCCGTGCGACGGGCCATTCGGTGGAGCTAAGGGGACTCGAACCCCTGACCCCCTGCATGCCATGCAGGTGCGCTACCAGCTGCGCCATAGCCCCGTACGACTCCGAAACCTTACCACGCTTCGGCCTGCCACGTTTACCCGGGATTCACTCCCGAACCACATCGTGGGACCATCGCATTTCCAGTTCCCCGGAACGACTCGACCATCCTAGACAGCTCGCGCGAACTCGCGCAAATTGCCCGGCGGCGCGAGCTCAGACCGCGCGGGGAGCGGCGTCGTCCTCGATGTTCGCGGAGCCGGCCGATGGCAACTGGACGTCGATCGCCGGGCAGTCGCCCCACAGCCGTTCGAGGGCGTAGAAGGCACGGTCCTCGTCGTGGAGCACGTGGATCACGGCGTCCCCGTAGTCCAGGAGCACCCAGCGGCCCTCCCCCTTGCCCTCGCGGCGCAGGGGCCGACGGTCGTGCTGCTCGATGAGCGCCTCCTCCACGGCGTCCACCACGGCGGAGACCAGACGTTCGTTGGACGCGGAGGTCACCATGAAGACGTCCGTGATGGCGAGGCTCTCGCTGACGTCGAACGCGACGACGTTCTCGGCCTTCTTCTGGTCCGCGGCGCGCGCGGCGCTGCGCACGAGGTCGATGGATTCGGTGGTTGCAGTCACTGAAGTGTGCTGTCCTTTCACATGGGTCGGTTTCACAGAACGAAGATCACGAAGGCCACCACGAGCGCCACGATCACGGCCACGAGTAGCGCGAGCACCACTCGGGTCGTGGACGTCCCGCGGGAATACGCCCCGGGTTCCAGCAGGGTCAGTCCCTCGGCGTCCACCGCGCGCACCGGCTCGGCGGGAGGAGCCACGGTCTCGGACCGCGTTTCGGGGGTCGACGACGCCGCTCCCGCCGCGGCCTCGTGTGTCCCCTCGGGTGTGCGGTCCCGGTGCGGGGCCTGGATCACGGGGATCCGGGAGGTCTCGGTGACCGGTCCGTAGCGCACGGGTGAGGCCGGGAGGGACGCGGGGTCCGCGAGACTCTTCCCCAGGCTCACCCCCGGCGCCTGGGCCATCAGGGCCGGCGGGAAGGTGATGGTGAAGTACTCCGGCTCCGGCTCGTCGTGCACGGGTTGCGGCGGGGTGACCGGCGCCTGGCCGATCCCGGGTGCGGCGGGAGCGTGACCCGACGACACGGTGTCCCCTGGCACGGAGCCCTCGGATGCCGGACGAGCCAGTGCCTCCCCGGCGGGGCCACTTGCTGCGGGTCCGTTCCCCAAAGCGGTGGGCTCTTCAGCGGTGGCCCGCTCGGCGGCCTGCCGGTCCTGTTCATTGGCCGCCGCGGCGCGCATCGCGAGATCCGCGAGACGACGCTGGGTGGCGAGCAGGGCGTCGTCGACCTCTCCCCCGCCCGTGCGCTCCGATTCCTGGATCTGCCGGGCGTGCTCGACCATCTCACGCTGCAGCCGCGCGAGTCGCCGGGGCCCCAAGGGCTTGACGGTACCCGTGTGCTGGGGGGTGTCCAACTCGATCACGGGAGCCGGCGGGGCCACCCACTCCTGCTGTCCCGTGGCCGGGTGGGCGGCCCACGGGCATTCCTGGGGGTTCGCGGCTCGGTTCTTCTCGGGGGGTGTGCTCACGCGGTGCTCCTGTGACCCGGGGCGGGGACCCCGGGCGAATCCGTGGGGGCGGATGAGGGGGTGCCGGCATCCTGTGCCACAGGGGTGCCGGATGCGGTCTCCGGGTCCACATCGGGATCGGTGGAACCGCGGTAGAGGCCGTACTTGTTGATGTACTGCACGACCCCGTCCGGGACCAGGTACCACACGGGCTTGCCCGCCGCCACGCGGGCGCGGCAGTCCGTGGAGGAGATGGTCATCGCGGGGACGTTGAGCAGCGACACGCTCTCCGAGCCCACGGGCGCGGAGAGCACGTGGCCCGGGCGGGTCACACCCACGAACGTGGCCAAGGACCACAGCTCATCGGTGCCCTTCCACGTGAGGATCTCCGCCATGGCGTCCGCGCCGGTGATGAAGAACAGCTCGGCGTGGGGACGCAGGGTGCGCAGGTCCCGCAGGGTGTCGATCGTGTACGTGGGTCCGGAACGGTCGATGTCCACGCGGGACACCGTGAACCGCGGATTGGACGCCGTGGCCACCACGGTCATGAGGTAGCGGTGCTCGGCGTCGGAGACGTCCTGCCCGGCCTTCTGCCACGGTTCACCCGTGGGGACGAAGACGACCTCGTCCAGGTCGAAGACTGCGGCGACCTCCGACGCCGCCACGAGGTGCCCGTGGTGGATGGGATCGAAGGTCCCGCCCATGACTCCCAGCCGGGTCACACCCGGCCTGCGCGGGGGGATGTCCAGTTCCGTCTCGGCCGCGGTCACTGACGCGTTGAGGGGATTCACTCGTGCCGATCTGTCGGTCAGTGGCGCGGGGTGGCGTGCACTCGGTCGAGCATGGCCTGCTCCTCCGCGGGCAGCTGCGCGGGGTCCTCGTACTCACCGACGGCCGGGGCCTTGCCGCGGGGCGCGAAGGACATGGAGATGAAGAGCATGATCAGGAACAGGATGAACGCGACGATGCCGAAGACCGGCGCCATGGCGTGCAGCTCTTCGTTGATGGAGTGCCCCTCCTCGGCCGCCAGGACGGTGACGTTGGACAACAGGTACAGCGAGCTCATGCGGTTCCCTTCTGTGGCCGGCGGCGCCGGTCGGTGAATGCGACGAACGTCCCGGGTGACGTCCGTTCCATGGTACGTCTCACGGACGCACGTGGCCGTCACCCTGGACGACCCACTTGGTGGTGGTCAGCTCCTCCAGCCCCATGGGACCGCGCGCGTGCATCTTCTGCGTGGAGATCCCGATCTCCGCACCCAGCCCCAACTGGCCGCCGTCCGTGAAGCGGGTGGACGCGTTGACCATGACCGCCGCGGAGTCGATCTCCGCGGTGAAACGTTCCGCGTTAGCCAGGTCGTTGGTCACGATCGCCTCGGTGTGGCCCGTGGAGTACGTGCGAATATGCTCGATCGCCTCGTCGATGCCGTCCACGACCTTCACGGCCATGTCCATGTCCAGGTACTCGGTGGCCCAGTCCTCGTCCGTGGCCTGCAGGTGGTCCGATCCCGGGGGCAGCAGCGCTGCGGCGCGGTCGTCCACGTGCAGGGTCACACCGGCCTTGTCGAGTGCGGCGAGCACCTCGCGGGATGTCTCCTGCGCCCCGCTGTGCAGCAGCAGGGTCTCGGCGGAGTTGCACGTGGAGGTGCGGTGCGTCTTGGAGTTCACGGTGAGCTTGGCGGCCATCTGCGCGGGCGCGGACTCGTCGATGAACACGTGCACGTTGCCCTCGCCCGTCTCGATGACCGGGACGGTCGCGTTGGTCACCACGGACTGGATGAGTCCACGGCCGCCGCGCGGGATGAGCACGTCCACCTTCCCGCGCGCACCCATGAGGGCGTTGGCGCCGTCGCGGCCGTAGTCGTCCACGGTCTGCACGCAGTCCACGGGCAGTTTGGCGTCCGCGATGGCGTCCCGAAGGATGCCCACGAGCGCCCGGTTGGAGTCGAAGGCCGCCGAACCACCGCGCAGCATAACCGCGTTACCGGACTTTACGGCGATCCCGGCGATGTCCACGGTCACGTTCGGGCGGGCCTCATAGATCACGCCCACCACTCCCATGGGCACGCGCACCTGGCGCATGCGCAGCCCGTTCGCGAGCGTCTGCCCGCGCACCACGGAGCCCACGGGATCGGGCAGGGCCGCGAGTTCCCGCAGCGCGTCCGCAAGACCCGTGATGCGGGTACGGTCCAGCTTGAGCCGGTCCAGCAGCGCGGTGGAGATCCCTGACTCGCGCCCGCGTTCCAGATCCCGCGAATTGGCCTCGAGAACGGTGTCGGCGCGGGCCTCGATCCGATCGGCCATGAGGTTCAGCGCGCGGTCCTTCCACGCGCGCGGGGCGCGGGCGAGCGTGCGGGCGGCCACCCGGGCGTCGTCGGCCATCAGGCCGACCCCGGCCACGGGATCGTCCCCGAAGGTCTCCTGCGCGGTCAGTACGGACGTGTTCTCGGCCACTGTTCCTCCTGCGGATCATGGTGCGGGCGCGCGGCGCCCACGGTTCAGGTTAGGGGTTGGACGTGCGGTCAGACGGTTCGTTTCAGCTTGGTCCTCGCCGAACGGGGCCGCATGGTCACGAGGTTGTCCACGTGCACGAGCTCGCGGGCGTAGTCCTCACCAAACTCCTCCCCCAGTTCGTGCGTGCGTTTGCCGAGCATCCCGGGGACCTCGTTCGAGGCGTAGTTGATCAGCCCGTGGGCCACTTCCTTTCCGTGGGAATCCACCATGGCCACGGGATCGCCCGCAGTGAACTTCCCGGACACCTCGGTGACACCGGCCGCGAGCAGCGAGCGACGACCGCGAATGGCCTCCACCGCGCCGTCGTCCAGGGTCAGGGTGCCCTTGATATCCGCGAGGTGCGCGAGCCACAGCAACCGCACGTTGCGCCGCCCGCCGGTCGTGGCGAACCACGTGCCCACGTCGTCGCCGGCCAGCGCACTCTCGATGTTCGCGGCGGAGGTCACGAGCACCGGGATGCCAGACGACGCCGCGATGCGCGCCGCCTGCACCTTGGTCACCATCCCGCCCGAGCCCACGCCCGCGCGGCCGATCGTGCCGATCTCCACGCCTTCGAGATCCGTGATGGGATCCTCGACGGTGGGGATGCGCTCCCCGCCGTCCTGGGGGGGCCGGGTGTAGAGCGCGTCCACGTCCGAGAGCAGCAACAGCGCGTCCGCCTTGATCAGGTGCGCCACGAGCGCAGCGATGCGGTCGTTGTCGCCGAACTTGATCTCGTGGGTGGCCACGGCGTCGTTCTCGTTGACGATCGGCAGGATCCCCAGGTCCAGCAATCGTTCGATCTGGCGATGCGCGTTCTTGTACTGCGAGTGGCGCATGAGGTCCTCGGCCGTGAGCAGCACCTGACCCACCGTGACGTCGTAGCGCGTGAAGTAGTCGGTGTAGCGCGAGATCAACAGACCCTGTCCCACGGAGGCCGCGGCCTGTTTGGTGGCGAGGTCCTTGGGCCGGCGGGACAGTCCGAGCGGCTGCAGCCCCGCGGTGATCGCACCCGAGGAGACGAACACGACCTCCACGCCCTGCGCCTTGACCCGGCCGAGCGCGTCCACAATGCTGCGCAGCGCGTTCTCGTCGATCGAGTTCTCGATCGAGGTCAGGGACGAGGACCCCACCTTGACCACCACGCGCCGGGCCATGGGCAGGTCCGCACGGCGGGTGATGGGAGAGCGGCGGTTCTTCCCCCGGCTCTCGGTGCTCAGCTGGATCGCGGACTTGGCCGCTTGCTGCTCCATGGCCGGGACGTCGATCGTCTCGGTGGGGGTCTTCTCCGCGTGGGGCGTGTCACTCACTGTCGTGCGTCTCCTTCGGCTCGGAAGTACGGCGTCGATCTCGCGCGTCGTCCACGGACTCGGTCCAGATCCCGGCGCGGCGCTGCTCCTCGAGCTCCGCGCGGGCCTCGGCCTTGGCGTCCATGCGGTCGTAAAACTGTTCCCGCTTCTCGCGGCGCGTGGGCCGGGACGTGTCTTCGAGGCGCAGGTCGGAACCGCGCGGGCCGCCGAGCAGTTCGGCGCCGCCCACCATGGTGGGCTCCCAGTCGAAGACCACACCGTTGTCCTCGGGGCCGATCAGCACCGCGTTGCCCGGGCGGGCGCCGATGCGGAACAGTTCGTCCTCGATCCCGAGTTTCGCGAAGCGGTCCGCGAGGTATCCCACGGCCTCGTCGTTGTTGAAATCGGTCTGCTGCACCCACCGTTCGGGCTTCACGCCGCGCACGTGGTACAGCGGCTCCCCTGCCCGGTCCTCGCGGGTGATCTCGAACTCCTTGCGGTCCTTCCCTCGACGACGCCGCACGGGTTCCGGGCGCAGCACGGTCTCCGCGCGGCGCTGCTCCTCCCGCTGTTCCTCCTGCTCGCGGGCACGGGAGACGAGCTCGGCCATCGCGAAGCCCAGTTCCCGCAGTCCGGCGTGCGAGGCCGTGGAGATCTCGAAGACCGGGTAACCGCGTTCCTCGAGTTCGGGGCGGATGAACTCGGCCAGTTCCCGCGCCTCGGGCACGTCCACCTTGTTCAGGGCCACGAGTCGGGGGCGCTCGGTCAGCGGGATCGTGGTGGGGTCGTCGTCGCGGATGGCCTCGGCGTAGTGGGACAGTTCCTGTTCGAGGGCGTCCAGGTCGCTCAGCGGATCCCGTCCGGGTTCGAGCGTGGCGCAGTCGATCACGTGCACGAGTGCGGCGCAGCGCTCCACGTGCCGCAGGAACTCGAGTCCCAGCCCCTTTCCCTCCGAGGCACCCGGGATCAACCCCGGCACGTCCGCCACGGTGAAGCGGGTGTCACCCGCCTGGACCACACCCAGGTTGGGCACCAGGGTGGTGAACGGGTAGTCCGCGATCTTGGGGCGCGCGGCACTCATGGCCGCGATCAGGCTCGACTTGCCCGCGGAGGGGAAGCCCACCAGGGCGATGTCCGCGATGGACTTCAGTTCGAGCTCGACCTGGTGTTCCTCACCGGGCACACCGAGCAGAGCGAAGCCCGGGGCCTTGCGCTTAGGCGAGGACAGTGCGGCATTGCCCAGTCCGCCCTGGCCGCCACCGGCCAGCACGAACTCACTGCCCTCACCGAGCAGGTCCGCGAGCACGTTGCCCTGCCGGTCCTTGACCACGGTGCCGTCCGGGACGGACAGCACGAGGTCCTGGCCCTTGAAACCGTGGCGCATGTCCCCCTTGCCGGGCTCACCGTTGGGGGCCTTCTGGTGGGGTGCGTGGTGGAAACCCAACAGCGTGGTGGACTGACCGTCCACACGCAGGATCACCGAACCGCCGTCGCCGCCGTTGCCGCCGTCCGGGCCGCCCAGGGGCTTGAACTTCTCGCGCTTGACGGACACGCAGCCGTGGCCGCCGTTACCGCCCGTGGCGTGCACGATCACTCGATCTACAAAACTGGCCACGCGGCTCCTCGGTGGTAGGGGTCACCTGCTGCGAGCGGGTCGACCGGGGTCTTCTGAAAAGACTAGAGGGTGAGCGCGTGAAGCGCCCACCCTCTAGTGGTCGCCGCCACGGGGTCGTGGCGGCGGGTGGACCCAGGGGTCCGAATGAGAATTACTCGGCGGTCTGAATGTTGACCACGCGGCGACCGCGGCGGGTGCCGAATTCGACGGCGCCAGCGGCCAGGGCGAACAAGGTGTCGTCCTTGCCGCGGCCCACGTTCACGCCCGGGTGGAAGTGCGTGCCGCGCTGGCGGACGATGATCTCGCCGGCGTTAACGGACTGGCCGCCGAAGCGCTTCACACCCAAGTACTGGGCGTTGGAGTCACGGCCGTTGCGAGTGGAGCTCGCACCCTTCTTGTGTGCCATGGTGTGTGCCTACCTTCGTTGGAAACGTATGTGGGGAGCCGGATGCTCAGGCGTCGATGCCGGTGACCTTGACGGTGGTCAGTTCGGCGCGGAAGCCCTGACGCTTCTTGTAACCGGTCTTGTTCTTGTACTTCATGATCGAGATCTTGGGACCGCGCAGGTCCTCGACGATCTCGGCGGTGACCTTGACGTTCGCCAGGGTCTTGGAGTCGGAGGTGACCTTGTCCCCATCGACCAGCAGCAGCGCAGGAAGCTCTACGGTGCTGCCTGCCTCGCCGGCGACGCGGTCAAGGGTCACGAGGTCTCCGATGGAAACCTTCTCCTGGCGGCCGCCTGCGCGGACAATCGCGTACACCACTTGGGAACTCACTTCTCTCGACATCTATGGACTACGTGTGTGGGTCGGGCGTACTCCTGGAGGACTGCGAATGTCGAGACATCACGCCGAGGTGATCCATGACCGACCGCATTCTCCGCGTGGCTATCGCATCGATTCAGGATGTTCGCCCGAGTGTGCCGCAACCTGGTGCGTGAACTGGATATGACACACACCGGCGCTCGGCACCGACACCCCAGCCTACCCGATCACCCGAAGTCATGCCAGTTGCGCCGCGGCGCGCCGCTCGCCCTCCGGCGACGTCGCCGGGGTCGTCTGCGCGAAGAAGGCCAGCTCGAGCGCGCACGCCCGGTGGAACGCGCGGCGCATGTGCTCCCGGGTGGCCGGGTCCGCGTGGGCGGCCTCCCGGTCCACGATCTCGCGCACCGACTCGGTCGCGGTCTGGAAGTCCGGATCGTCGTACGTGCTGAGCCAGTCGGCGAACGGGTGCTGCGGTCCCGCGACGCGGGCACGACGGGTGAGCTCCGCACCCACGTGGGCGTAGAGCCAGTAGCACGGCAGGATCGCGGCGGAGCCCACCGCGAAGCCGTCCTGACCCGTGCGCGCCAGCAGGAAGTCCGCGTAACTGCTCGTGACGTCACTCGGCGGCATGGGCTCCCGGTCCCCGAGCCGGGCGCAATGCAGCGCGGACTCGACCGAGACCACGGAGGCCGACGCCGCGGCGAAGTGTTCGCGCGAACGCTCGTCCGGGGCGGAGGCCGCGAGCAGGGCCAGCGCCCGGGAGTAGTACTGCAGATATTGCATGTCCTGGTCCAGGTACAGCTCGAACTCGCCCGGGTCCAGGGTGCCGTCCCCGAGGCCCCGGATGAACGCCAGGGCAGCAATGCGTTCACGCACCGGGGCGCTCTCCTCCCACAGTTCATCGGTGAACCGGGGGCCCTCGGATTCCGCGGCGGCCGTCATCACGAACGCCGGATCCGTGACGAGGTGCTGGACGTGGTGCATGTGGTGCACGGGACCGTTGCCGTGACCCACGTGCAACTCGTCCGCGCCGCGCAGTGCACCGCGCAACCATGTGCGGGCCGTGCGGATCGCCTCGGGCCAGTCCCCGGTCCGCGCCACGACCGTGGCCACCGCGGAGGACAGCGAGCACCCGGTGCCGTGGGTGTTACGCGTGTGCACCCTGCGACCCTCGAACAACGCGGCGGGTTCGTCCTGACCGGGGAGCAACAGGGCGTCCGGGGTCGTGTCCCCGGCCAAGTGGCCACCCTTCACGAGGACCCGGGTATGGAACGCCGCCGCGACCGCGCGTCCCTGCTCGAGCGCCTCGTCCCAGGTCGCGGCCACGGGGCGCTCGGCCAGCACCGCGAGTTCCGGGAGGTTGGGGGTGATCAGATTCGCGTGGGGCAGCAGCTCCCGCAGGGCCCGTTCGGCGTCCGGACGCAGCAATCGCCCACCGGCCGTGGCGACCATGACGGGGTCGATCACGACCACGGGTGCGCGCCCCACCATGAGCCAGTCCCGGACCGTGTCGATGACCTCCACGGAGCCGAGCATCCCCACCTTGATCGCATCCAGGGTGACGTCCCCGGCGACCGCATCCAGCTGGTCCCGCAGGACCTGGACGGGTGGGGTGTGTACGCTCACGACGCCCCGGGTGTTCTGGGCGACCACTGCGGTGATCACACTCAGCCCGTACCCGCCCAGTGCGGCGATGGATTTCAGGTCCGCGGCGTGACCCGCCCCGCCCGTGGGATCGGTTCCGGCAATCGAGAGGACGCGGGGTATGGCGGTAGAAGGCGTGGTGTCCACGACAATCCCTTCGCTAGTACGAGCTAGATCAGGTTCGACGGGTGTGTTCTCAGCCGCAGTGCGCAGCACCCCGTGTGTGTGTCCCCGATCATGCCACAGGGGCACCCGGAATCCCGGGTGCCCCTGCGGTGCTCGCGTGGCGACGGATCCAGCCGCCGGTCACTCAGTCCTGCTTGCCGGTCATCGTGATGTCCTGAGCCTTGATGCCCACACCCACGATGGTGGGCTGGTCACCGGACGCCGCGGGGGCCACGGCCCCGGCCTCCGCGGTGAAACGGCTGACCTGCCGTTCCTGCGTGTACTCGTGGGTCTCCACGCTCGCGGTTCCGGGCGCGGCCGCCGGCGCCACGGCACGCCGCGACCCACGACGCCGTCGGGCCGGAGCCGCCGGCGCCTCCGCCGGCCGGTTCCCGCCAGCGGACGACGCTGCCCCGGAAGTCTGCTGCTGCGCGGCACTCGTCTGCCCTGCACTGGATTGCGCAGTCCCGGAGTTCGACGGCGCGTGTCCGGCGGCCGACCGCTTCGACACCGCCTCCCGCGGCTGGGACGCGGCGTCCGCATCCTGAACGGCACCCTCGGTCGAGGTTTCGTCCTCGCCCGCATCCGTGAACGCGGCGCTCAGCGAATCCAGGGACAGGGCCTCCTGGGTGCCCTCGCTCCCCCGCTGCTCAGACTGCCCGTGGGGCAGTTCGATGACCTCGCCGTGAATCGTGAGGCTCGCGGACGAGTCCCCACCGGAACGGTCCTCGGACCGGGAATCCCCGCGCGAGTCGTTCCCGGAACCGTCCCGGCCGGAACCGTCGTTCTGCACGGCGTTGTCCTCGCCCTGCTGACCGCGACCGCGGCTGCGCTTGCCGCGGCGCTTGCGGCGACGGCGCCCGCCCTCGGACTCCCCGTGGGAGTTCTCGGACGCGTGCTCCCCGCCCTGCTGACCGCGGGAGGTCTGCTGCTCCTGGGAACCGGTGTCCTCGGCCTGCCCGCCCCCGGACTGCGGTGCGGTGCCCTGGGAAGCATTCCGTGCGGCGTCGTCGGACTCGTCGTGGGAGGAGGCCGCGGCGATGTTCGCCAACGCCGTGCGGGTGGCCTCCACGCGCGCCTGGTCCGGCTCGTCCGAACCGTGGTGCTGGTTGCCGTTCCTGGGCTTGTCCTGCGCACCGTTGTGCTGCTTGTTGCGCGAACGCTTACGCTCGTGTCGAGTGCCGCGCTGGTCGGAGGGAGCCGCGCCGGAGCGGCCCTTCAAGGGGTGGTCGTGGACCACGACGCCGCGGCCCGCGCATTCCTCGCACGGCTCGGAGAAGACCTCGAGCAACCCCGTACCCATGCGCTTGCGCGTCATCTGCACGAGACCCAGGGAGGTCACCTCGGCCACCTGGTGCTTCGTGCGGTCCCGGCCCAGGCACTCCACGAGCCGGCGCAGTACGAGATCGCGGTTGGACTCCAGAACCATGTCGATGAAGTCCACCACGATGATCCCGCCGATATCCCGCAACCGCAGTTGCCGCACGATCTCCTCGGCGGCTTCGAGGTTGTTCTTGGTCACGGTCTCCTCGAGGTTGCCCCCGGAGCCCGTGAACTTGCCGGTGTTGACGTCCACCACGGTCATGGCCTCGGTGCGGTCGATCACGAGCGATCCGCCGGAGGGCAGGAAGACCTTGCGCTCGAGGGCCTTCTGGATCTGCTCCTCCACGCGCATGTGCTCGAAGAGGTCGTCATCGCCGGTCCAGCGCTCGAGGCGGTCCAGCAGGTCGGGCGCCACGTAGGTCACGTAAGCCTCGATGTTGTCCCACGCCTGCTCGCCCTGGACCACCATGGCGGTGAAATCCTCGTTGAAGACGTCCCGCACGGTCTTGATGGTCAGGTCCGGTTCCGCGTACAGCATCTCCGGGGCCAGCGTCTTGGTGGACTTGGCCTTGTCCTGGATCTGCTCCCACTGCGAGCGCAGCCGGTTGATGTCGTTGGTCAGCTCGGTCTCGGAGGCACCCTCCGCCGCAGTGCGCACGATCACGCCCGCGCCCTCCGGCAACCGGTCCTTGAGGATCTTCTTCAGCCGCTGGCGCTCCACGTCCGGGAGCTTGCGGGAGATCCCCGTCATGGAACCGCCCGGGACGTAGACGAGGTAGCGACCGGGCAGGGACACCTGGCTCGTGAGCCGAGCACCTTTGTGCCCCACGGGGTCCTTGGTGACCTGCACGAGCACGGTGTCCCCGGACTTCAGGGCGTTCTCGATCTTGCGGGGCTTGCTGCCCAGCTCGGCGGCGTCCCAGTCCACCTCACCGGCGTAGAGCACGGCGTTGCGGCCGCGGCCGATGTCCACGAAGGCGGCCTCCATGGACGGCAGCACGTTCTGCACCTTGCCCACGTACACGTTGCCGATCAGCGAGTCCTGCTGGGTGTGCGAGACGAAGTGCTCGGCAAGGATCCCGTCCTCGAGCACACCGATCTGGATCCGGTCGTCCTTCTGCCGCACGAGCATCTTGCGCTCCACGGATTCGCGCCGGGCCAGGAACTCGGCCTCGGTGATCACGTGGCGGCGGCGGCCGAACTGCCGGGACTCACGACGACGCTGACGCTTGGCCTCGAGCCGCGTGGAGCCCTTGACCCCGGTCACCTCGTCGCTGCCCGTGCCCTCACCGGCACCGCGCGGGGCGCGGACCCGGGTCACCGAGCCGTCGGACTCGTCCACGAGTTCCATGTCCTCGTCACCGCGACGCCGCCGGCGACGCCGCTTGCTCGTGACCTCGCCGGACTTGTCGTCCTCGCTGTCCACGTCGTCCTCGCTGTCCACGTCCTTGCGTGCGGCCCGCTCGGCCTCGCGCTGGGCGTCGCGTTCCTTGGCGGCTTCGCGCAGTCGGGCAGCCTGCTCCTCGGCGGCACGGCGGATCTCCTCCGGGTCCGGGGCATGGAACATGAGGGAGGCGCCGGGACCGAAGGCCCCGAAGTTCTCCTGGGTGCTGGGCTGGTCGTTCGCGGACTCCTCGACCTGTACAGTCTGCGCGTCCGTCTGTTCCGAGGTGTCGGTCTGCTCGTCGCTCGCCTCGGCCGAGCCGGTTCCTTCGCCGGCCTGCGTCGTCTGCTCGGGCCCGTCGGTGCGCTGAGCGGCCTGCTCATCCGTCTCGCGGGCGCTCTCAGCGGCGTCACCGGCTGCGTCCTCGACATCGAGCGCGATCTCGTCCTCGATACTCTCCGCGGGCTGCTCGGCCTCGGGGATCTCGGCCACTGGGATCTCGCGCGCGGGCGTGTCCGCAACGCCAGCATCGTCGGAAGCGGTGGCCGCGGAATCGGACGTCCCCGGATCCTCGGCGGGCGCGTCGGTCGTCGCGGGTTGCCCGGTAGCGGTCTCGGCGGGCACGGCGGCGTCGGGCTCGGAATGGGGAACGGCGGCGTCGTCGGCCGGTGCATCAGGCGTGACGGCGGGATCGGTGGTGGTGCTGTCCTCGACGGGGGTGGTGGCGGCAGTCTCGAGGGGTGACTGTTCCGCGTTGTCCTTCTCAGGTTCCATGTGAAGTTGTGCTCCTGCTCGGGACACCGCCCGCACCCGGGCCCGAGGTGTGCTCGGTCGGTCGAGCCGGTGTTTGCCACGCGGCCGCCGGAAGTCAAAGTCGTACTCGCGGGCGCGGCGTGTGTCACGCGCACTGTCCGCGAGCCGGCGGATGCCCGAGTCGCTGGGTCCGTGGGGACCGCGAACTTGCCCCGCTCCGGACGCGCTCGATCCTGTGAGAGCGCGGGTCCGTACCGAGGGAGATCGGTGTTCCTGCCGGGCCGGTTCCTCACGTGCGGCTGAGGCCCGACCATTGGCAGTATCTCACAGTCACCCCGGGCCGGGGCACATTCCGGGTGGTCCGGACCACATTCCACCGGCCGGACCACAGCGCGTGTACGGGGTGTGTGCCGGCGTCACCCGCCGCCACGGGCGGCCCGCGCCCGGTGGGTCGTCATGCGCATGGTCTACGATCGGGCGCGTGAGCCCAACTTCCGCGACCACCCCCCTGACCGACCGGACACCCGAGACGACTCCGGCGCACGCCACCCGTTCGGACCGCGCGTGGGCCGTGCTCGCGGTGATCTTCTCGATCGTGGGTTTCGCCGCATCGGCCGTGCTCGTGGCGGAACGGCTCGCGATCTACAAGGACGCGGGACACCGCACGAGCTGCGACATCAACGCGTGGCTCTCGTGCGGCACGGTCATGCGCACCCCGCAGGCGGAGCTCTTCGGCTTCCCCAACCCGTTCATCGGGATCGTGGCGTACGCCGTGGTGATCGCCGTGGCCGTGGGCGTGCTCGCCGGCGCACGCTACGCCAGCTGGTTCTGGTGGTTGCTGTGGCTGGGGATCGCCGCCGGCTCGGTGTTCACCCTGTGGCTGTGGTGGCAGACCACTTTCCACATCAACGCCCTGTGCCTGTACTGCATGATCGTGTGGTGCGCCCAGACCCTGTTGCTCGCGCATACGACGGCGCGGATGCGCCGCGCCGGCCTGATCGGTTCCTCGCGTGGCACCGCCGCCGGCTCCGCCGCGTGGGCGTGGCTCCTGGGCATCGGGGTGCTCGTGATCGTCTTCGGGATCATCGCGGTGCGCTTCTCGACCGCGATCTTCGCCTGAGCCGTTCACCGACGCCGCGCTCAGACGGCGTGCGCCTCGAACACCATGATGGGGTGCGTGCCGTCGAATGGCGTCCGCTGCCAGTCGCCCCGAACCGCGTCGACCTCGAACCCGGCGCGCCGTCACTGATCGGTCAGGATGCCGCGGTCACGAAAGGCCAGGTCCGACTCCTCCACCACGAGCTCATCCGATGACTCGAAGTGATTGTGCAAACGCAGCAGGACCCGGCTCCGTTCGAGTTCCCCCACCTCGCACCATTGCCGCAACAGCCCGTGCTGCGTGTCCCGCACGGTGGGCTCGAACTGACGCCACCCGTCCCACACCCCACGTCGAGCACGGCACGGGCATGCATCCGCTCGGCGAGGGAGCGGTAGTCGTCATGGTCCGGCCCGTCGGGGTTGTCCCCGTCGTACAGGTCGACGATCCGCGGGTCGTAGTCGGTCATGGATCCCGCGTTCAGCTCAGCTGAACCAGATGCCGATCTCCCGCTCGGCGGACTCAGGCGAATCGGAGCCGTGCACGAGGTTCTTCTGCACCTTCTCGCCCCAGTCCCGACCCAAATCGCCGCGAATGGTACCGGGGGCGGCCGTGGTGGGCTCGGTGGCACCGGCGAGGCTGCGGAAGCCCTCGATGACCCGGTCCCCCTCGACCACGGCGGCCACGACGGGCCCGGAGAGCATGAACTCCACGAGCGGCTCGAAGAACGGCTTGCCCTGGTGCTCCTCGTAGTGCCGCTCGAGAATCTCGCGGGTCGCCGTCACGAGCTCGAGTTGCGCGAGCGTGTAGCCCTTGGCCTCGATGCGGGCCAGGATCTGCCCGGTCAGGCCGCGCTGGACGCCGTCCGGCTTCACGAGGACGAGGGTGCGTTGCGTCATGTGCTTCTCCTTGCTGTGGACCCACGCGGAGTCCTCGGTCGATCAGGTTCCGCTCCGAGCCTAACGGCCTGTGGTCCCCGCGCGGCTACGCCCGGGGACCGCGGCCGGGAGACGGTGATCACGTCAGGGGGTTCTCGACCTCCCAGCGGCGTTGTTCCTCCGCGCGCCGCACGTTCTCACGATCCATCGCGCCACCCTTGACCACGGCGTACCACCAGGCCAGGGCGCACAACACGCCGATCACGAACATTGAGGGCACGAGCACTCCCGTGGCGATGAGCACGACCTGCAGCACCCACCCGAGGGTGTACCCCCACGGCTTGCGCAGGAGGCCGCACGCCAGCAGGAACACCAGGGCGAGCACCACCGATCCGCCCATGAGCCACAGTTTCCCGGCCGTGCTCCAGTCCCGCGCCGTGAGTCCGAACGCCGCGAGGGCGGCGAAGAACACGATGAACGCCTCGATGGAGAGCACGCTCGAGGCGAACATCGTCTTGATCGAGCGTGGCTTCTTGGGTTGGCCAGGGCGCCATTCGCGCTGGGCCTTGGTCAGGCGGGCCATCGGGCTCCTTCCATGGTCGGGGCGGCGGGCTCAGAGTCCGAGCAGCACACGGGCCTCACCCACCACGGTGATGGACCCGGTGACGAGCACCGCGCCGTCGAACTGCTCGCGGGCCGCGGCGTCCTGGATGGCCGCGGCACACGCATCGTCCAGTCGCTCGCTCACGTGCACGGCGTCCTCGTCGAAGCCCATCTCCTCGGCGATCTCCGCGAGTTCCTCGGGTGCCACAGCGCGCGGGGACTGGGAGCGGGTGCACCACAGTTCGAGCTCGAACTCGTGGTACTCGTCCACGAGCACGCGCATCATCTCCGCAGCGTCCTTGTCTCGCAGCACGCCCACCACCAGGTTGAGCTTGGTGAACGTGAAGGCCTCGCGCACCGCGGTCGCCGAGGCCAGCAGACCGTGCGGGTTGTGGGCCGCATCCAGGATCACCGGCGGTGCCTTGCGGGCGAGCTCGAGCCGGCCCGGCGAGGAGACCGCACCCAGTCCCGTGGCCACGAGCTCGGGGTTCAGGGGCTTGTCCCCTCCCCCCACGAACGCCTCGACGGCGGCCACGGCCACCGCGGCGTTCTGGGCCTGATGGGCCCCGAACAGCGGCAACATGAGATCCGGGTACTCCCCCGCGAGCCCCTGCACGGTGATGACCTGGCCGCCCACCGCGGTGGAACGCCCGGTCACGGCGAACTCCACGCCCTCGAACCGGAACGGGTCACCGAGTTCCCGGGCCCGGTCCAGCAGGACCTGCGCGGCCTCGGGTTGCTGCGCCGCGCTCACGAGGAAGCCCTGGGGCTTGATGATCCCGGCCTTCTCCCGGGCGATCTGCCCCACGGTGTCCCCGAGCATGGTTGTGTGGTCCAGCCCGATCGGGGTCACCACGGACACCGCGGCGTCCGCCACATTGGTCGCGTCCCACGTGCCACCGATGCCGACTTCAAGGACCATGACGTCCACGGGTTCGTCCGCGAAGACCGCGAACGCCAGGACCGTAAGGGTCTCGAAGTACGTGAGGCGGGGAGCGCCGTCGGCCTCGAGCTTTCGGTCCACGAGCTCGAGGTACGGGGCGATCTCCGAGTAGATCCGCACGAACGTCTCGTCCGGGACGGGTTCGCCGTCGATGCTGATCCGCTCCGTGACGCGCTCGAGGTGCGGGCTCGTGTACCGGCCCACGCGCAGGTCGTGGGCGAGCAACAGCGACTCGATCATCCGGGCCGTGGACGTCTTGCCGTTGGTCCCGGTCACGTGCACCACGGGTGCGCTGCGGTGCGGATCCCCGAGCGCGGCGACCGCGGCGGCCACGGCGTCCAGCCGCGGCGCCATCCTGTCCTCCGGCGCCCGACTCAGCAGGTGCTGGTAGATATTCTCGACCGATGCGAAGTCCTCGTGCTCCTGGGCCCCGCTCACGCGTCGATCACCGCCACGGTCACGGACGGCTCGTCCGCTTCCAAGAGCTCGACCTCGCGGGACAGGGTCTCGGACTGCACGAGCTCGCGGTTCGCGGCCACGGCGGCCACGGTCTGCGCGTCCGCGGCGACGTGGGTGCGGATCCGGTCCGAGACCTGCAGGTCCGCGTCCTTCCGGGCCTGCTGAATCGCACGGATCATGTCCCGCGCCACGCCCTCGGCGCGCAGTTCATCCGTCAGTTCGGTGTCCAGGACAAGGAACCCGCCGCCGGGCAGAACGGTCACGGCGCGCGCGGAGTCCGCCGCGGCGTCGTCAACGACCGTGACGAGTTCGTACTCGCCCTCCTGCAGGGGCACGGAGCCGGCGACGACGACGCCGTCCGCGGAGACCGACCAGTCACCGTTCTTGGTGGCCTTGATGACCTGCTGGACCTGCTTGCCCAGGCGCGGGCCCGCCGCGCGGGCGTTGACCTTCAACTCCTGGGAGATACCGTGGTCCGCGGCGCTGACCTGCTCCGAGTCCTCGAGCGTGACGGACCTGAGGTTCAACTCATCGGCGATGATCTCCTGGAACGTGCCCTCGAGGGCATGCGCCCCGGGCACGGCCACGGTCATCCCCGCGAGCGGTTGCCGCACGCGCAGGTTGTGGGTCTTGCGCAGACCGGACCCGGCCGAGCAGATGGCGCGCGTGCGCTCCATGGCCGTGAGTAGGGCCTCGTCCCGGGGGAACAGGGAGGCATCCGGCCAGTCGGTCAGGTGCACGGAGCGCCCACCCGTAAGACCGCGCCAGATCTCCTCCGTGACGAGCGGCAGCAGCGGGGCGGCCACGCGGCACACCGTCTCGAGGCACGTGTACAGCACGTCGAAGGCCTGGGTGTCCTCCTCGAAGAACCGCTCGCGGGAACGGCGCACGTACCAGTTGGTGAGGGTGTCCATGTAGGAGCGCAACCGCTCGGCACCGGCCCAGATGTCGTAGTCGTCGAACAACCGCTTGACGTCCGTGACGAGCGCGCCGGTCTCCGCGAGGATGTAGCGGTCCATCACGTGATCGGCGTCGTGGCGCAACTGGGCGTCGTAGCCGGCTCCCCCGTTCGCGGCGTTCGTGTACAGACCGAAGAAGTGGTACACGTTCCACAGCGGCAACATCATCTGGCGCACGCCGTCGCGGATGCCCTGCTCGGTGACGATCAGGTTGCCGCCGCGCAGGATGGGCGAGGACATCAGGAACCAGCGCATGGCGTCCGAACCGTCCCGGTCCAGGACCTCGTTGACGTCCGGGTAGTTCTGCAGCGACTTGGACATCTTCTGCCCGTCCGAACCCAGCACGATCCCGTGGGAGATCACGTTGCGGAACGCGGGGCGGTCGAACAGCGCGGTGGCCAGGATGTGCAGCGTGTAGAACCAGCCGCGGGTCTGACCGATGTACTCCACGATGAAGTCACCCGGGTTGTGGGTCTCGAACCACTCCCGGTTCTCCATGGGGTAGTGCACCTGGGCGTACGGCATGGACCCGGAGTCGAACCACACGTCCAGCACCTCGGGCACGCGGCGCATCACGGACTCGCCCGTGGGGTCGTCCGGGTTGGGCCGGGTCAGGTCGTCGATCCACGGCCGGTGCAGGTCCACCTCGCCCTGGGCGTTGCGCGGAAGTCGGCCGAAGTCCCGCTCCAGCTCCGCGAGGGAACCGTAGACGTCCCGGCGCGGGTAATGGGGGTCGCTCGATTCCCACACCGGGATGGGTGAACCCCAGTAGCGATTGCGGGAGATGGACCAGTCACGGGCGTTCTCGAGCCACTTGCCGAACTGGCCGTCCTTGACGTTCTCGGGGATCCAGTTGATCTGCTGGTTCAACTCGACCATCCGGTCCTTGAACACGGTCACGCTCACGAACCATGAGGACACCGCGCGGTAGATCAGAGGGTTACGGCAGCGCCAGCAGTGCGGGTACGAGTGCTCGTAGGAGGCCTCCCGCAGCAGCGCGCCGCGGGCTCGGAGGTCCCGGACCACGGTGCGGGCCACGTCCTTGTCGAACACGTTGTGCCCGGCGAGTTCCGCGAGCGGCGCGCCCTGCGCGAGGGACTCGTCCGTGAAGAAATCGTAGAACCGTCCGCTCTCGTCCACGGAGAGCACCACGGGGATGTCGTGGGCGGCGCACACCATCTGATCGTCCTCGCCGTACGCGGGGGCCTGGTGCACGATGCCCGTGCCGTCCGTGGTGGACACGTACTCGGCCACGAGGATCTGCCACGCGTTCTGCGTCCCGAAGCGCTCGGCGTCCGTGAAGTAGTCCCACAGCGGCCGATACCGGATCCCGCCCAGCTGCTCACCCTTGCAGTGGGCGGTGACGGCATCCGCGACGGCCGCGGCGTCGTCGTACCCGAACTCCTTGGCGTACCCGCCCGCGAGCTCCGCGGCCACGAGGAAGCGGCGCCCGGCCAGGTCGCCGACACCGGGGACCAGGACGTAGTCGATGTGCGGACCGACCGCGAGCGCCTCGTTGGTGGGCAGGGTCCAGGGGGTCGTGGTCCAGGCGATGGCCTCCGCGCCGGCGAGTTCGGCGGCCACGGCGGGATCGGTGGCCCACGAGGTGTCCTCGGAGAGCGTGAACGCCACGGTCACGGAGGGGTCCTGGCGGTTCTTGTAGACGTCGTCGTCCATGCGCAACTCGTGGTTGGACAGGGGCGTCTCGTCCTTCCAGCAGTACGGCAGCACGCGGTAGCCGGAGTAGACCAGGCCCTTGTCGTCCAGGGCCTTGAACGCGCCGATCACGGACTCCATGTAGTCCACGTCCAGGGTCTTGTAGTCGTTGTCGAAGTCCACCCAGCGGGCCTGGCGGGTCACGTAGTCCTGCCACTCGGACGCGTACTTCAACACGGAGGCGCGGCAGGCGTCGTTGAACTTGTCGATGCCCATGGCCTCGATGTCCTGCTTGTCGGTCATCCCGAGCTGCTTCATGGCCTCGAGTTCGGCCGGCAGTCCGTGGGTGTCCCACCCGAAGCGGCGCTCCACGCGCCGGCCCTGCTGCGTCTGGTAGCGGGCCACGAGGTCCTTGACGTAGCCGGTCAGCAAGTGGCCGTAGTGGGGCAGGCCGTTGGCGAAGGGCGGGCCGTCGTAGAACACGAACTCGTTGGACCCGTGGTCCCCGCGGTCGCGCTGGTCGATGCTCGCCTGGAAGGTGTGGTCCTGTTTCCAGTAATCCAAGACGCGCTCCTCGACCGCGGGGAAACGCGGCGCGGAGGGCACTCCGTGTGCGCTGGGGTCGGTGCTCGCCTTGGGATACACGAAGGATTCGGTCACGGTGCTCCATCCTGAGGGGTGTGTGGTTCAGGATGCGAGGACGCTCGGGCGCGCGGGGCGCCGGTGGCGCGGTACCACCTCGCTTACCCGCGGTGGCATCGGCACAGCCGACGACGCCGCGAGTCGCTCGTTGGGGGCTGTCACGGGCCCGAGTCGTCCGGTTCTACTGGGGCGCGGTGCCTGTTCTTCCGGAAGGGCTCCCCGGTGATGGCCGGATCGACACCCGTGCGCGCAGGGCGCACCCCGCCATGATACCCCGACGGGAGGGACTACTCGCCCTGCTCGCCGCCGCCCTGCTCGCCGCCGCCCTGCTCGCCGCCGCCCTGTTCGTCTCCCCCGGACACCACCACCAGGACCCGGCCGTCCTGCACGCGCACCGGGTGGACGGGCAGCGTGTACTCCGCGCCGGACACGCACCGCCCGGTCGCGAGGTCGTAGGTCTCCTTGTACAGGGGTGAGGCCACCGTGTGGTACTGCCCCGTGCGCCCCACGATCCCGCGCATCCCCGGGGGCGAGATCACTCCCGAGAAGCTGGGCGTGCTGGCCCGGGTGGGTCAGGAGTACGGGCTGTACACCAGGATTACGGGTGCCCAGCGCATCGGGCTCTACGGGGCCCGCCTGGAGCAGCTGCCGCCGATTTGGAAGGAACTCGTGGACGCCGGATTCGAGTCCGGTTCCGCGTACGGCAAGGCGCTGCGCAATGTGAAGTCGTGCATCGGCAGTTCGTGGTGCCGCTTCGGGGTGCAGGACTCGGTGGCGCTCGCCGTGGGCCTGGAGAACCGCTACCGCGGGATGCGCTCACCCCGCAAGTCCAAGTTCGGGGTCTCGGGCTGCAGCCGCGAGTAGGCCGCGACCCTCGCGGATCCCGACCGGTTGTGCCGCTTCCGGGTGTTCGTGAACCACCCCGAGAGTGCGCCGGAGGACGTGGACGCGCGCATGTACGTGCTCGAGCGCGAACAGATCCGCCCGGCCACCCCCGAGGAGATCGCCCGGTCCGAGGCCGGTGAGGGGCACAAGCTGTTGGTGTCCGGGGCGAGGATCCCGGTGGGTCAGCCCTCCTGATCCGACTCCTGGGGGCCGGGGATCGCGGATGACTCGTGCGCGAGCGCGGCGACCCGACCCACCACGATCACCGCGGGAGCAGTGACCTCGCGCGCGCGGGCCACGTAGGCGATCGTGTCCAGCTGCGCCACGGTCGTGCGCTGGGTTGGGGTCCAGCCCCGCTCCACGACCGCGACCGGGGTGTCTGCGGGGTAGCCCGCGGCCATGAGCAGCTCGGCGTTACGTTCGAGACCCCGCACGCCCATCATGAGGATCAACGTGTGCCCGTCCATGTAGGGCACCTGACGCAACTGTTGGTGCGCGGTGATCACCGTGAACCCGTGTGTCATGTCCCGGTGGGTCACGGGGATCCCCGCCGCGGCGGGGACGGAAATCGCCGAGGTCACACCCGGCACCACTTGGGTGGCCACACCATGGGCCCGGCAGAACTCGACTTCCTCGCCACCGCGGCCGAACACGTACGGATCCCCACCCTTGAGCCGCACGACCCGCAGTCCGTGTTTCGCCTGGTCCACGAGGGTCTCGTTGATCCGGTCCTGCGTGTACTTGTGGTACCCGGCGCGCTTGCCCACGTCGATGATGCGGGCGTGCCGGGCGAGCTCTGGTAGGAGGTCCGTGGGGCCGAGCCGGTCCGCGACGATCACGTCCGCGTCCGCCAACAGTTGTCGTCCGCGCACCGTGAGCAGTCCGGGGTCGCCGGGTCCTCCGCCCACCAGCGCCACTGTCCCGGGTTCCTGAGTGACCGGGGCCTGAGAGACCCGATCCTGAGCAACCCGTGTTTCGGTAACCGGCACCTGAGTGACCGGTGCCCGAGTGTCGGCTGCGCGATCGGGCCTGGGCGCGGCGTCGTCCGCGACGCACAGGACCCGACGCTCTTCCGCCGCGAGCACCACCCGCTCCCGTTCCCCGGAGTCCGAGACGTGGAGGAAGACGAGCCACGCGCCGCCGAGGTCGTCGGGGCGGAACGCGCGCTCGTGCCACGTGAGACCGGGTGAGCTCGTGAGGTCCCGCAACGTGTCATGCAGATCAGGTGCCACGAGGTCCACAAGGGCGCCCTCGGCGAGCAGGGACCGCGTCCGACGCGCGGCGTCCGGTCCCCCACCGACCACCAGCACGGCGCGTCCGGCGAGGTTCAGCCCCAGGGGGTAGGTCATGGTCGAGAGCTCTCCTCGGGTGCGGGCGGATCATCGCCATGCTACGCCGCGGGCCGCCTCTCCTGACCTCGGACGTCACATCCGCGGGGTCACTCCGTGGCCGCTCCCTGTTTCCAGTAGCCCATGAACGAGATGTCCGTCTTGGGCACTCCCCCGCTCACGCACATCCGGCGCAGCGACTTGACCGTGGCGGATTCCGCCGCGAAGAACCAGTAGGTACCGCGGCCCTCCGGGCGGGCGACGTCCCATACGAAGTCCGCCTCCTCCGACGGGGCGGCCTCGGGCTCGCCGTGACCGACCTCCCAGTAGCGGCGGGCGCGCTCGGACAACCTGTGCCACAGCCATAGTTCCAGGTCTAGTCCGCGCGGGCGTCCCCGCCGGGGCAGCCACGTCCAGTGCAGTTCGGTGCCGCCGCGCAGCGTCACGGTCAGGGTGTGCCCGTCGGACGACGTCGCCCGGGCGAGGGCGCGCGGGCCGGCCGTGGCCACAGCGTCGTCCTCGGAAGGGACCTCCACCGCGATCGTCACGCTGCGGGGCGGGGCGGAAGGGGCAGGCGCACCCACGTGCACCCCCCGCTCGATGCCGTCGATGATCGCGGCGAGCGCGGGCAGGGCAGTCTCGTCCCCAGCGAGCACGACGTCCTGGTCCGCCGCACGCCGTTCGTCCCACGCGGCCCACCAGGGGGACCCGCCCGAGGGCACGAGCAGCTGCACGTCCTGACCCTCGCGCACGGTGTCACCCCACGCGGCCCCGGGGCCCATCCCATGCTCGGGGTCGTCGTGGAGCACCACGTCGATGGCCAGCTCCGGGACCGTGTGCCCGGCCAGCTCCACCTCGGCCGCATCGCGCACCGTGTACGTGCGCAGCCAACCCCGGCGTTCGGGCGGGGCGGCCATGAACTCGCGCCGCCACCGGGTCATGTCGCTCACGTCCACCGCCACGGTGGCCCCGGGGGTGGGTGGGATCAGCACCTTGAGGTAGGCGTCCGTGCGGGGGCCCGGTCCCTGGTCACCCCACGGCATGATCCGCAGTTCCTGCCCCGCCACACGTACGCGCACGAGGTGTTCGCTGAGCTTCGTGCGTCCCGTGACGGTGGCCGTCACACATGCGAGTTCCGTCATGGTAGTACCTCCTCGGGTGATCCTGGAGTGCTCGGCGGGGTATTCGCCGGTCCCGTCCACGGGATCACGAGCCGGGCGTCCGTGGGGGCGTCGTGGAGCACCCGCGCGGACATGTCGAAGACGTCGCTGACCACCTCATCGGTCATGACCTGCTCGGCCGAACCGGTCGCGGCGACCGCCCCGTCCTTGAGTGCCACGAGCACGTCCGCGTACCGCGCCGCGAGCGAGAGTTCATGCAGCACCATGACCAGGGTGATCCCTCGGGAGCGCTGCAGTGCGGTGAGGATGTCCAGGATCTCGGCCTGGCGCGCGATGTCCAGATACGTCGTCGGTTCGTCGAGCAACAGTACGTCCGTGTGCTGCGCGAGCGCGAGGGCGATCCATACGCGTTGGCGTTGACCGCCGGACAAGTCCCCCACGCGGCGTTCGAGCAGTTCCCCCAGCCCGGTGAGTTCGACCGCTTCCGCCACGGCGTCGTCGTCCTGGGCACGCCACCGTCCGAAGGCGCCGCGGTACGGGTGCCGTCCGCGCGCCACGAGCTCCTGCACGGTCACGCCCTCGGGTGCCACGGGGTCCTGTGGGAGGAAACCCACGGTGCGCGCGAACCGGGTGCGGTGCCACCGACTCACGTCCGCCCCGCTCACGAGGATCTCTCCGGCGGACGGGGTGAGCTGGCGCGCGCACGCCTTGAGCAGCGTGGACTTCCCGCAACCGTTGGCCCCCACGAGCGCGGTCACGGCCCCCGCGGGGAATGTCACGTTCACGTCCCGCAGCACCGGCGTCTCGCCGTAGCCCGCGGTCAGCCCACGCACCGCGAGCTCGGACGGCGACGCCGCGTCCTCGCCGTGCTCGGTCCCCCCGGCCCGGTTCGGATCGGTCCTGGACGTCATGCTTCCGCCTTTCCTCGCCCGATCAACAACCACAGCAGCACGGGCGCGCCGGCCGCCGCGGTGACCACACCCACGGGCAGGGCCAGCCCGGGGATCGTCTCCGCGGCCACGTAGTCTGAGACCACCATGAGCACCGCGCCCACGAGCGCGGCGTGCCGGGCGTGACCCGCACCGCCGCCCAGCCCCCTCGCAATGGGTGCGGCCATGAACGACACGAACGCCACGGGCCCCACGGCGGAGGCCGCCACGGCCACGAGCACCACGGCGAGCCCGAGGGCCGCGAGCCGCGTGGCCCGCACGTGCACCCCGAGCCCGGCGGCCAGGGGATCCCCCGCGCCGAGCGTGTCCACCGCGGGCGCCAACACCGCGCACACGGGCAGCAGGATCGCGAGGCAGATCCCCACCTGCGCGATGTCCACCCACCGGGCAGCGTTGAGTGAACCCGTGAGCCACTGCATCGCGTCCTGGGCGGCATAGATGTCCGCGCGGGTCAGCACCGCGTTGATCGCCGCGGCGGTCAGTGCTCCCGCCGCGACGCCGGTCAGCACGAGTTTGCCGATGTTGGCCCTCGTGCCCCCGGCGGCCAGGACCACCGCGACCATGAGGCCGAAACCACCCGCGAGAGAACTGAGTGTCACCGCGAGCCCAGAGAGCCCGCCCAGCGTGATGGCCGCGACCGCGCCGAGCCCGGCCCCGGAGGAGACACCCATGATGTCCGGGGAGGCCAGGGGGTTGCGCAGCACGCGCTGGAACAGGTGACCGGCGATCCCGAAGGCGATCCCCGTGAGGATCCCGAGCACCGTGCGCGGCAGAGTGATGTCCCACACGATGTACGCGGCGGGGCCGGAGTAGTCGTGGGTGAGCACGGCGACCAGGTCGGGCACGGCCACGACATACTTGCCCAGTGCGATCCGCGCGAAGGAGGCGAGGACCAGGACGAGCACGAGCAGCGCCGTGACCCGGCGGGTGCGGCGTCGGGAGCGGGAGCGTCCCGCGCGCACGGTGGCCACGGTCGCGGGGGCGGGCAGCGACGTCGTCCTGGGAAAAGGGGAAACGGCGGGACTCACGCGGCCACCACTCCCCTGCGTCGGATCACGACCACGAGCGCGGGGGCGCCGATCACCACGAGCGCGATCCCCACCTGGATCTCCCGGTCCGGGACGAGCACGCGCGCCACGACGTCCGCGAGCAGGACGATGAACGGGCCCGCGAGCAGGCACGCCGGGACGATCCTGCGGTAGGAGATGCCCACCAGCGAACGCACCGCGTGGGGTACGAGCAGTCCGCAGAACACGAGCGGGCCCACGAGTGCGGTGGAGGTACCCGAGAGCAGCACCACGGCCAGGCCCGCGAGGCCGCGCACGAGCGCCGGGTTCACCCCGAGTCCGCGACCCAGAGCTTCGCCCAGGGTCAGGGTGTCCAGGGAACGGGCCAGCGTCCACCCGAGCAGCAGGGCCACGAGAATCACGGGGCTCGCGAGCACCAGGAACGTGCCGTCCGGCCGGGTCAGTTCACCGACCTGCCAGCGCCGGAAAGTGTCGAACGTGGCCTGGTTGCTCAACAGCACCGCGCTCGTCAGCGCCGTGAGACCCGCGGAGACCGCCGCCCCCGTGAGTGCCAGGGTCACCGGACGCGCCCCGCCCCGGGCCGCGGAGGCCAGCGCGTACACGGCGGCCACGGCCACGGCGGAGCCCAGCGCCGCGAGCCACAACTGGTGCGTGACGCCGGTCAGACCCAGGAACGCGCCGCCGGCCACGACCGCGAACGCGGCCCCGGCCGTCAGCCCCAGGATGCCCGGATCGCCCAGGGGGTTGCGCGTGGCACCCTGTAGCAACGCCCCGGCCACGGCGAGCGCGGCCCCGGTGAGCAGGCCCGCCCCGGTGCGCCACACGCGGGACTCGACCACGGCGCCGTCGAGCGCGGGAACCCCGGGGACGGCCCCCGGGTCACCCGAGAACACGTGCGGGACCACGTGCCACGTGACCCCCAGCCCGATGGGCCGGGACCCGTACGAGATCGAGAGGAACACGGCCACGAGCAGCAGTGCCGCCATGGCGAGCCAGGACATACCCTGACCCCGCGCGCGCCCGCGCGGGGCGGACGGCGCGGCGTCGGGGCGGGCGAATGTGGAACTGCCGGGCACGAAGGGTCAGGCCCCCAGCGTGGTCTTGATCGCCGGGATGTGGGCGTCGAGCGCGTGGGGCATGGACAGCGGAGAGGACGAGTACCCGGAGAGCACGTCCTGCTTGTCCGTGAGGAACATCCCCCGCCCGTTGGCGATCGCGGGGATGGTCTTGAGGATCGGGTCCGTGCGGAACTTCTCGGCCTGGGCGTCGTCCTCCGCGGCCGCCACGAACAGGTCGCTCGTGAGCTCGTCGGCGCGTTCGCGGGGCCATTCGCGCCAGAACTGATCCTCCGTGATGTTGTCCTTGACCGCGTCCGCGAGATTCATCCCCAGCTCGGTGAAGAAGCGGGGGCGTCCGTCCGCGGGGCCGTAGAACCCCAGGCTCTGGGAGACGTCACCGTAGATGAAGGTCTTGCCCTTGGCCGCGCCGAGTTCGTCGGAGCGCCGGGAGACGAGTTCTTCGGTGCGGCTCACGAGTTCGTCACCGGCCGCAGAACGGCCCAGGGCCTTGGCCGTGACACGCTGCATGTCCTGCCACGAGTTGACCCACGGGCCCGTGGGGTACGCGACCACCGGGGCGATCTTCGTGAGGCGGTCGTACTCCTCCCGGGTGACCCCGGAGTTCACCGCGACGATCAGGTCCGGGCTCAGCTCGGCGATGTCCGTGAAGTTCACACCATCCGATTCGTCCATGGCCTTGGGCGTCTGCCCGCCCAGTTCTGAGACCTTGGCGTCGAACCAGTCGGTGGACCCGTTCGCGTTGCCGCCCCAGGCCACCTTGGTCATGCCCACCGGCACCACGCCGAGCGCGGCCACGAAGTCCTGCGTGTTGCTCGCGCCCACGCACACGACCCGCTGCGGCGCGGCCTCGACCTTCGTGGTGCCCAGGGCGTGTGTCACCTCCACGGGGAACGTGTCCGTGGGGCTCGACGACGCCGTGGCACCGGGGGTCTGCGCCTGCCCGTCCCCGTCCCGCGCGCCCGTGGAACACGCCGCGAGCCCCACGAGGGAGGCCACGGCCAGGCCGGAGCCCAGCAGGGTGCGACGATTGAACTGCCGGGACGCGTTCCCGGACCGGTGAGGGGACATGGACACTCCTGGGTCACTGAATTTGATAAGGCAAGCCTAACCTAATTCATGCTCCCGTTCGGCCGCAACCGCTCCGTGCGCGCTCTCGCGGGTGCGGCCGGACCGAGCAGAGCCAGGGCATTCCGCTGACCGGTCATGGGGCGCCGGGCGGATGGGCAGGACCGGCCCACCAAGGGCAACCGGCCGCCGGTGCTCCGAGGCACCGGCGGCCGGTCACCGCAACGCACGCTGTCAGTTGTTCGTGCGGATCATCTTGTGCGGCGCAGCCTGGGCCACGGGCTTGACCGTGATCGTGTCCAGGTCCACGTGATGCGGCAGTTCCACGGCGAAGGCGCAGACCTCGGCCACGTCCTGGCCCGAGAGCGGTTTCTCCACGCCCGCGTAGATCTTGTCCGCGGCCGCCTGGTCACCACCCAGGCGCATGAGCGAGAACTCGGGAGTGTGCACCAGACCGGGCGCCACCTCCACCACGCGCACGTTGTGCTCAGCCTCCTCGAGGCGCAGCGCCTCGGTCATGGCGCGTTCGGCGTACTTGGCGGCGTTGTACCCCACTCCGCCCTCGTAGGCGCGCTGAGCGGCGATCGAGGTCAGGTTCAGCACCGTGCCCTCACCGTTGGCCCGCAACGCGGGCAGGAACGCACGGACCACCCGCAGGGTGCCCATCACGTTGACGTCGTACATCCACTGCCAGTCCTCGTCCTTGGCGTCGGCCACCGTGTCCGTGCCGCGTGCTCCGCCGGAGATGTTGAGGATCGCGTCCACGGTGCCCTGCTCGCCGAGCACCCGATCGCGCAGCGCATCCACCTGCGCCTGGTCGGTGATGTCGGTGGGCACGGCACTCGCGCCGGTCTCCCGGGCCAATTCCTCGAGACGCTCCGCGCGACGGGCGACGGCGTACACCGTCCACCCGCTCTCGCGCAGGCGGCGCACCGTGGCCTCGCCGATGCCCGTGGAGGCACCGGTGACCACGGCCACCTTGCCGTTGCCGAGCGGCTTGGGATCCTTGTAGGTGGGATGTGTGTTCTGAGTCATACCTTCACCGTAGCGCGCGGAATTATGACTTAGAACAATCCGGATCGGCTCGATTAGGACGTTTCAGAAACCACTGCGGTGATCGCGCAACCAGCCCAGGAGCACAACGGCGTTGTTGTGCTCCTCGTCCTTCGCGTCATAAAGCAGGGTCGCGGAGTCTACGTCCCGCAGCACGCTCCTGAGCTGCGCGACCTCCCCGGAGGCATCCTCGTCGAGTTCCTCGCGGTAGCGCTGCGCGAAGCGGTCGAACTTCTCGGGGTCGTGACCGAACCACTTGCGCAACTCGTCGCTCGGGGCGACCCCCTTGAACCAGTGGTCCAGGGCTGCATGGTCCTTTCTGACCCCGCGCGGCCACAAGCGATCGACCAGGATCCGAGCGTCGTCGTCTCTCGCGGCGTCTTCGCGAATGCGGTGGATGTGCAAACGTGCCATGCCCCCACGCTACGACGGTCCGTGCCCGCGTGCATGAGAGACTGGAGCACATGGCACAGAACCTCGAGGGTACAGACACGCCCGAAATCATCGACAGCGCTGCGTCCACCACCGCGGTGAACGTCCCCGACAAGCCGGCCATGGAGGGCCTGGAGGAGAAGTACTCCGCGCAGTGGCGCGAGAACGGTACGTACGCGTTCCGCGAGGACACCACGCGCGAGGACGTCTACTCGATCGACACTCCCCCGCCCACGGCCTCCGGCTCCCTGCACGTGGGACACATGTTCTCCTACACGCAGACGGACGTGATCGCCCGCTATCAGCGGATGTCCGGCAAGAACGTGTTCTACCCGCTGGGCTGGGACGACAACGGCCTGCCCACCGAGCGCCGCGTGCAGAACTACTACGGCGTGCGCTGCGAGCCCGGCAAGCCGTACATCGAGGGCTACCAGCCTCCGGAGAAGCCGGCCAAGAACCAGCGCGACTGGGACGTGGTGTCCCGCCAGAACTTCATCGAGCTGTGCGAGGAACTCGCGGTCGAGGACGAGAAGGTCTTCGAGCACCTGTTCTCCACCCTGGGGCTGTCCGTGGACTGGACCCGCACGTACCGCACGATCGACGCGCACTCGCGCAAGGTCTCCCAGCTCGCATTCCTCAAGGACTACGAGGCCGGTAACGCGTACATGGCCGAGGCCCCCACCATGTGGGACGTCACGTTCCGCACCGCCGTGGCCCAGGCCGAGCTCGAGGACCGCGAACGCGAAGGTGCCTACCACCGCGTGGCGTTCCACCGACCGGACGGCGAGAAGGTCTTCATCGAGACCACCCGCCCCGAGCTGCTGCCCGCGTGCGTGGCGCTGGTGGCCCACCCGGACGACGAGCGCTACCAGGCGCTGTTCGGCACCACCGTGCGTTCCCCGCTGTTCGACGTCGAGGTCGAGGTCAAGGCCCACCCGCTCGCCAAGCCGGACAAGGGCTCGGGTATCGCCATGATCTGTACGTTCGGTGACCTCACCGACGTCACGTGGTGGCGCGAGCTCGATCTGCCCACGCGCGCCCTGATCGGCCGCGACGGCCGCTTCGCCTCGGAGCAGCCCGCATGGATCGCCGACGGCGCCCCGGCCGAGAACTACGCGCAGCTCGCCGGCAAGACCGTGTTCTCCGCGCAGAAGACCGTGGTCGAACTGCTCGCCGCCTCCGGTGACATGGAGGGCGAGCCCAAGAAGATCACCCACCCCGTGAACTTCTATGAGAAGGGCGACAAGCCCCTCGAGGTCGTCACCTCCCGCCAGTGGTACATCCGCAACGGCGGTCGGGACGCCGAGCGCCGCGACGCCCTGATCGAACGGGGCCGTGAGATCTCGTGGCACCCCTCGTTCATGCGCGCGCGCTACGAGAACTGGATCGAGGGTCTCAACGGGGATTGGCTGATCTCCCGTCAGCGCTTCTTCGGCGTGCCGTTCCCGGTGTGGTACCCGCTGGACGAGTCCGGTGAACCGGATTACGACCACCCCGTGCTCCCCGCCCAAGACCAGTTGCCCGTGGATCCCACCACGGACGTGGCCCCCGGCTACACCGAGGACCAGCGCGATCAGCCCGGTGGATTCATGGCGGACCCGGACGTCCTGGACACCTGGGCAACCTCTTCCCTGACCCCGCAGATCGCAACCGGCTGGGCCGTGGACGAGACCTTGCACGCCAACACGTTCCCCATGGACCTGCGCCCGCAGGGTCACGACATCATCCGCACGTGGCTGTTCTCGACCGTGGTACGCGCCGAGACGCTGGCGCAGACCGTGCCGTGGAAGCACACGGCACTGTCCGGGTGGATCCTGGACCCGGACCGCAAGAAGATGTCCAAGTCCAAGGGCAACGTGGTGATCCCCACCGAGGTGCTCGAGAAGTACGGCTCGGACGCGGTGCGCTACTGGGCGGCGTCGGCCCGCCTGGGCGCGGACACCGCCTACGACGAGGGCCAGATGAAGATCGGCCGTCGCCTGGCGATCAAACTGCTCAACGCATCCAAGTTCGTGCTGGCCCAGGGCGTGACCGAGGCCTCCGTGCTGGGCTCCGGGACGGACGGTTCCGTGGTGACCAACGGTCTGGACCGCTCCCTGTTGGCCCAGCTCGCGGACGTCGTGGAGCGCGCGAGCACCGCGTTCCAGGAGTACGAGTACGCGCGCGCCCTGCAGTTGATCGAGTCCTTCTTCTGGACCTTCACGGACGACTACGTGGAGCTCGTGAAGGACCGCGCATACGGTTCCCGCGGGGAGGCCTCGCAGGCCTCGGTGCACGCGGCCCTCGCGACGACGCTCGACACCCTGCTGCGCTTGTTCGCCCCGTTCATCCCATTCGCCACGGAAGAGGTGTGGTCGTGGTGGCGCTCCGGTTCGGTGCACCGCGCGGCCTGGCCCGTGACTGACGGGTTCGCCGAGCCCGCTCGCGCGGGTGATCCCGAGGTGCTCACCGTGGTGGGCGAGGCGCTGTCCGGGCTGCGCAAGGCCAAGTCCGAGGCCAAGGTCAAGCAGCGTACCGCGGTCACCTCCGCGGTGATCTCGGGCCCGGCCGCTCAGCTCGAGCAGTTGCGCGCCGGGCTGGAGGACCTCCAGGCCGCCGGTAACGCCGCAGACCTCACGCTCACCGACGCCGAGGGTGAGCTGGCCGTGAGTGACGTCCAGCTCGAGGAAGCACCACAGGCCTGAGTCAACTTGGAGGGGCCCCGTCCTGCCTCGTGCGGGATCGGGCCCCTCGGCACATCACGAACGCCGTCGCCCCCGCGGAGCCGTCCTTGCCCGGTCCGATGGGCGGCACCGGCACACCGGGCCCTCCGCGCTGCACCCAGCGCATGAACGAACCCCGCCACGTGCGTGACGGGGTTCGTTCATGCCTGCAGCGGTCGGGCGCACGCGCCGCCGCGGGACGTCAGCTGAAGTCGGGGCCCTTCTCGCGCCCGCGCTTGAGCTCGTAAAAGCCGGGGTAGGACGCCAGCGCCAGGGCGCCGTCCCAGACCTTGCCGGCCTCCTCGCCCTTGGGCGCCGGGGTGAACACGGGACCGAAGAAGCCCACGCCGTTCACGGCGATGCACGGGGTGCCGATGTCCTGACCCGCCACGGCACGGGCCTCGTCCGTGGACGCCCGGATGGCGTCGTCGTACTCGGTGGAGTTCTTGGCCGCAGCGAGGTCTGCCGGCAGACCGACCTCTGCGAGGGACTCGGTGATGATCGCCTCGAGGTCCTGCATGCCACCGGGGTGACGACGGGAGCCCATGGCGTCGTAGAGCTTCTTGTAGTACTCGCCGCCGTGCTGCTCGGCCGCGGCCTGGATCACGCGCACGAGCCACATGGACTCGTCGTGGCCGTGGTGGTGGTTCTCGGGGTTGTCCTCGTTGAGGATACCCAGCGAGATGATCTTCCAGTCCACCTCCACGTCCCGGATGCGCACGACCTCCTCCATCCAGCGGGAGGTCATCCAGGCCCACGGGCACAGGGGATCGAACCAGAAATCGACGTGTTGCTTCTCGGCCATGAGGTGTCCTTTCGGGCGTTCGGTTCTTTCGCTCACGCTGACTTGTGGCGACGCCGCTCGGCGTCGATCATCTCGTGCGTGAAGATCTCGGGGTCGGCCAGTTTGGCCACGGCGTCCTTGGTGACGAGCACCGCGGCGACGTCGTCGCGGCCCGGCAGTTCGAACATGACCGGCATGAGGATGTCCTCGAGGATCGCGCGCAGACCGCGCGCGCCGGTGCCGCGTTCGATGGCCAGTTCCGCGATGGCCTCGAGTGCCTGCGGGTCGAAGGTGAGTTCCACACCGTCGAGCTGGAAGAGTTTGCGGTACTGCTTGACCAGCGCGTTCTTGGGTTCGGTGAGGATGCGTACCATGTCCGCGACGGACAGTTTGGAGAGCGTGGCCACCACGGGCAGCCGCCCGATGAACTCGGGGATCAGTCCGAACTTGAGCAGGTCCTCGGGCTGGACCTGACCCGTGAGATCCACGTCCGCGGTGTCCCGGATAGGCGCACCGAAACCGATGCCCTTCTTGCCCGTGCGCTGCTGCACGATCTCCTCGAGACCCGCGAACGCTCCCGCCACGATGAACAACACGTTGGTGGTGTCCAGGTGCAGGAACTCCTGCTGCGGGTGCTTGCGGCCACCCTGGGGCGGCACGGAGGCCACCGTGCCCTCGAGGATCTTCAGGAGCGCTTGCTGGACCCCTTCGCCCGATACGTCCCGCGTGATCGAGGGGTTCTCAGATTTACGAGAAATCTTGTCGATCTCGTCAATGTAAATAATCCCCTGCTCCGCTTTCTTGATATCGAAATCAGCGGCTTGGATGAGCTTGAGAAGAATGTTCTCAACGTCTTCCCCCACGTATCCGGCTTCGGTCAGGGAGGTGGCGTCCGCGACCGCGAACGGCACGTCCAGCTTCTTGGCGAGGGACTGCGCGAGGTAGGTCTTCCCGGACCCCGTGGGTCCTACCAACAGGATGTTGGACTTGGCCACCTCGATGGCCTCCTCGTCCCCCTCGGAGCCCGCAATGGTGAGCGTGTGCCCGGAGACGCCCGCGCGGATGCGCTTGTAGTGGTTGTACACGGCCACGGCCAGCGCACGCTTGGCGGGCTCCTGGCCGATCACGTACTCCCGCAGGTGATCGTAGATCTGCTGCGGGCGGGGCAGCTCCGTCTGGTCCGTCTCCGTGACCTCGGTGAGCTCTTCCTCGATGATCTCGTTGCACAGCTCGATGCACTCGTCACAAATGTAGACCCGCGGGCCCGCGATGAGCTTGCGCACCTGCTTCTGGCTTTTGCCGCAGAAGGAGCATTTGAGCAGGTCAACGCTCTCCCCGATGCGCGCCATGTATCAGCCTCACAGTTCGTCTTGACGGATGCTGGGTCCACTCTAAGCGAGCTTCTCACGGCCCGCCCAATCATGCCGAGGCGCGTGACGGCCACGCCGCATATCCGTGCACCGTGGCCGTCGGTCCCCTCGTCACCCCCGGAAGCTGCGCCTCCGGGTCGCCGCTCAGGCCTGCGTGACCGTGGAGGGCTTGTTGATCTTGCGGGAGTCCAGCACCTGGTCGATGATGCCGTACTCCTGGGCCTCCTTGGCCGTGAGGATCTTGTCGCGTTCGATGTCGCGGTTGATCTCCTCCGCAGCCCTGTTGGTGTGCAGCGCCATGGTCTCCTCCAACCACGTGCGCATGCGCATGATTTCGTTGGCCTGGATCTCGATGTCCGAGGCCTGACCGCCGCCCTGGCCCTCCATGGCGGGCTGGTGGATCAGCACGCGCGCGTTGGGCAGCGCGAGGCGCTTACCGGGAGTACCGCCCGCGAGCAGCACGGACGCCGCGGAGGCCGCCTGGCCCAGGCACACGGTCTGGATCTCGGGGCGGATGTACTGCATGGTGTCGTAGATGGCCGTCATGGCCGTGAACGAACCGCCCGGGGAGTTGATGTACATGGTGATGTCCCGGTCCGGGTCCTGGGACTCGAGCACGAGCAGCTGCGCCATGATGTCGTCCGCGGAGGTGTCATCCACCTGGACGCCCAGGAAGATGATCCGGTCCTCGAACAGCTTGGTGTACGGGTTCTGGCGGCGGTAGCCGTACGGCGTGCGTTCCTCGAAGTCCGGGATCACGTAGCGGCTGGTGGGCAACTGCGGTGCAGTGGCGTGAGGCAAGTTCATTGGTCCGTCCTGAAAGTCTATGGGTGGTTCTGGCAGCTCGCGCGCTGCTTACTGGGAGTCCTTCATGGTTCCGCCGCCACCGGTCACGTTGCCGGCAGACTGGGCGATCTGGTCGAAGAATCCGTACTCCAGGGCGCGCTGAGCGTCGAACCAGTTGTCACGGTCGTTGTCGCGCAGGATGGTCTCGAGCGTCTGACCGGTCTGCTCCGCGGTCAGTTCCGCGAGCCGCTGCTTCATGGACAGGATCAGCTCGGCCTGCACGCGGATGTCGGACGCGGTGCCGCCCATGCCGCCCGAGGGCTGGTGCATGAGGATGCGCGCGTTGGGGGTCGCATAGCGCTTGCCCTTGGTCCCGGAGGACAGCAGGAACTGGCCCATGGACGCGGCGAGGCCCGTGGCGACCGTGACGACGTCGTTGGGGATCAACTGCATGGTGTCGTAGATCGCCATGCCCGCCGTGACGGAACCGCCCGGGGAGTTGATGTAGAGGTAGATGTCCGCCTCGGGGTCCTCGGCGGAGAGCAATAGCATCTGCGAGCAGATGAGGTTGGCGTTGGTGTCCCGCACCTCGGAACCCAACCAAATGATGCGTTCCTTGAGCAGTCGGTTGTAGACGTAGTCGTCCTGACCGCCCGGCGCCATGTCCTCCATACGCGGAGTGGCCGGTGCGGCACCGTACGGCTGAATGGGAGTGGAGGTCATGAATGCCCTCTTTCTGCTGGACGGGTCCGGGTCGAACGAGCGCCGCCGAACCGAACCCATGAACACGTTCTGTCTCAGCAGCGTAGTGCGCCGTCTCCCCGTGCACGCCCGGTGTTCCGCGGTGTTCGCTTCTGGCGCATGGTGGCACGCGGACAGCGAAACGCCACGACGTCCCCTCGGTGGGGGGCTCGTCGTGGCGTTGCGCGGAGGCCGTTGGCACCCGGTTCACCCGGGTGCCAACGGGTGACTCACTTGGTCTCGGCGGCCTCGTCGGTGGCAGCTTCGTCCGCGGCGGTCTCCTCGGAGACGGCCGGAGCGGACTCGGCCTCGGCACCCTGGTCGGCGGCGGCGTCGTCCGCGGAGCCCACGAACTTGGACAGGTCCACGGCTTTGCCGTTGGAGTCGGTGACGGTGGCGTACTCGAGGACCTTGGCCAGGGCCTTGCGGCGGCGCACCTCACCGACCATCATCCCGGCCTGGCCGGAACCGTCCAGCATCTGTGCGAACTGGTTGGGGTCCATGCCGTACTGCTGGGACATGTTAACGATGTAGTCGATCAGCTCGGACTGCTCCACGCCGACCTCTTCGGCCTCGGCCACGGCGTCCAGAATGATCTCGTTGCGGAACGCGGTCGCGGCGTTCTCACGGACCTCGGCACGGTGCTCCTCGGTGTCGTGACCGGGTTCGGCGGAGGCCTGGGCCTGCGGCGAGTCGAAGTGCTGGGTGACCTGCTCCTCGATGACGTTCTCGGGGACCGGGACCTCGATGAGCTCCACGAGCTTCTCGAGCACCTTGTCACGGGCCTCGATGCCCTGCTCGACGGCGACGGACTCGGCGGCCTGCTTCTTCAGGTCCTCCTTGAGTTCATCGACGGTGTCGAACTCGGAGGCCAGCTGGGCGAACTCGTCGTCCACCTCGGGCAGTTCGCGTTCCTTCACGGCCGTGACCTTGACCTTGACCGTGGCCTCGGCACCGGAGTGCTCGCCACCGGCCAGCGTGGTCTCGAACGTGGCGTCCTCACCGGCGGACAGGCCGGTCACGGCCTCGTCGATGCCCTCGAGCATGGTGCCAGAGCCCACCTCGTAGGACAGGTCGTTGGCGGCGTCCACTTCCTCGCCGTCCACGAGCGCCTGCAGGTCGAGGGTCACGTGGTCACCCTCGGCCGCGGGGCGATCCACGGTCTTGAGGGTGCCGAAGCGACCGCGCAGCTCGTCCAGGGCCTTCTGCTCGTCCTCGGCGGAGGCCTCACGGGCGTCCACCTCGATCTTCAGACCCTTGTAGTCAGGCAGCTCGATCTCGGGACGGATGGCCACGGAGATCTCCACCTGGCTGTCGGCCTCGCGGTCGTCACCCTCCGGCTTGGAAAGCACCTCGACCTGGGGCTGCGACAGCGGGGTCAGCTCGTGCTCGGCGAGGGCCTGCTGATAGAAGTCGTTGAGCCCCTCGTTCAGGGCGTTCTCCACCACGAAGTCGAAGCCCACGCGCTGGTCGATGAGCTTGGAGGGCACCTTGCCCTTGCGGAAGCCGGGGATCTGGATCTGCTCGGCCAGTTCCTTGTAGGTCTTCTGGACGAACGGCTTCAGATCCGCGTAAGCGATGTCAATGGTGATCTTCGCCTCGGTGGGGTTGAGTTTCTCGACGGCGCTCTTCACTTCCGCTGTCACTCCTGGGGTCGATGGGTACTTGCTACAACGGACCGGGGTCGGTCCGGTCGGTCAACGAGCGCCGCAACGCGACGCGCTGCAACGCTCAGACGTCGGGGTGACAGGACTCGAACCTGCGATCTCCTGCTCCCAAAGCAGGCGCGCTAGCCACTGCGCTACACCCCGTGATCACGTGCCCGACACGCGCTCCGTTTCGTCTCCGCCCGTGGACGGAACGAGGTCGACGGCTCGCCCGCGGGCGAGCCGACATCACGACAGTCTATCGTGTCGCGGCCCCGCACCCGGCAACCGGGTGGTAGAACCCGGTGATTGGCACGGTTTCTGGGGCTCGTGTACTCTTTCAACGTCCCCGGGGATGTAGCTCAATGGTAGAGCCCCAGTCTTCCAAACTGGCTACGCGGGTTCGATTCCCGTCATCCCCTCAGCGATCCCCGAAACCCCGCCGTACCCGTGTGCGCCGCGGGGTTTCCTCGTTCCCGCGACCCTTCTCCCGACACCCCCCCGGAAGACTCTCGCAGTACGACGCCGCGTCGAACCGGAGCGGGCACACGGTGGGTGCGAGGCCGCATCACGCCTGGCAGCTCGGGCACCAGTAGAGCCCCCGCCCGTTGAGGTCGCGCTTGAGCACGGTGGTCCCGCACCGCAGGCACGGCTGCCCGTGGCGGTGGTAGACGTAGTTCGCATGCTCGGGCCATGCCTCGGTGTCCGGGATGTCGGGGCGGTCTGCCGGATCCGTGGTGATGATCCGGCCCACGCGCACCCCCACGGCCATGAGCGTCACGTTCTCCTCCCACAGCCCGAGCAGGTCCTCGCGGGTCAGCGAGGCTCCGGGCGTCATGGGGTTCACACCCCGGCGGAACAGGGACTCCGCCCGGAAGATGTTGCCGATCCCCGACACCACGTTCTGCTCCATGAGCAGCACGCCGATCGCCCGCTTGCTCTTGGCCGCGGCACGCAGGAACGGTTCCGGATCGGCCTGCGGGTCCAGGGGGTCCGGTCCCAGCTTGGCCTCCGCGGCCCGCGCTTCCTCCGGTGTCTCCACCGTGCACAGGGCCGGCCCGCGTAGATCCGCCCACCCGTGCTCGCCGGCCAACCGGGCCCGCACGGCACCGACCGGGGGCTCGGGAACGACCCGTCCGGCGTCGTCGTACGCCACTGCCGATTCCTCCGCGGAGCCGGACTCGCGCTCCCCCACGCGGCGCGGGGCGCCGATCGAGGACGCCGCCGCGAACTGCTCGTCCCCCGCGAAACTCCACGCGCCGTAGATGCCGAGGTGCGAACGCATGACCACGACGTCGTCCGGGTCACAGGGCGCCGCGAAGTCCAGGTAGAGGTGCTTGCCGTGGGCGCGGGCGCACGTCAGGACGCGCCCGTCCAGCACGGCGGCACCCGCGGCGAAGCGGCCCTGGGGACTCGTGACGCGCAACCGCTGGCCCACGAACAGGTCCCCGAGCTGACGCCCGAGGCGGTGGATCGAGTGGCCCTCGGGCACGTCCGACGCCCCCGCTCAGTCCTGCGTGTACGGGCGGACTGGGACCTCGGAGAGGTGGCCCACGATGTCCCCGGTGCGCTCGAACTCGGCGAGCTGCTCGATTCGGCGCACGTGCCGGGACTCCCCCGAGAACGGCTCGGCGAGGAAGATCCGCACGAGCTCCAGGGCCTCGTCGTTGCCGTGCTGGCGCCCGCCGATCGCGATCACCTGGGCGTCGTTGTGCTGCCGGGCCAACCGGGCGGTGTCCTCGTTCCACACGAGGGCCGCGCGGATCCCCCGGACCAGGTTGGCCGCCATCTGCTCGCCGTTACCGGAACCGCCCAGCACGATGCCGAGCGAGTCCAGACCGTTCTCGCGGTCCTCGCGGACCCCCTGGGCAGCACTGATGCAGAACGCGGGGTAGTCGTCCGCGGCGTCGTAGACCGCGGGGCCGTGGTCGATCATCTCGTAACCGTCCTCGCTCAGCCGCTGCATGAGGAAGTGGGACAGCTCGAGGCCTGCGTGGTCGGTGGCAATGTGCACGCGCATGGGACGTCAGCAACTCCTGGACGGGGTGGTCGCGGGGCAACCGGCACGTCTGCTCCGCGACGGGGAAAGGGTCGCCTCCACCTTAGCCGCCGATCCCACCGGCGCGGGCGCTCCCCCGGCTCGCGCCCGGGCAACGATCGGACCGGCGGAGGGGCCGTGCCGTCGCGGTATGCGTGCGAGGAAGAACGCGGGCCCGAGTCGGCGGCGTGGGGCCCGCGGCGGGACTTGCGACGGCTGCCATAATGGCAAGATGCCCCGCGCGGGCATCGAATTGTCGTCGAGGAGAGGAACGCCGCTGTGCCCGGAACGAACCTGACCCGAGCGGAGGCCGCCGAGCGCGCGCGGATCATCTCGGTTGAGTCCTACCACGTGGATCTGGACCTCACGGGGGACCCCGAGACCTTCCGGGCGCGCACCACGGTGACGTTCGATGCCGAAGCGGGAGCGCACACGTTCATCAACGCGATCACCGCGTCCGTGGATTCCGTGACCCTCAACGGCACCTTCCTGGACCCCGCGAAGGTCAGCGACGGCGAGCGCATCGACCTGCCCGATCTCGCCGAGCACAACGAGCTCGTGGTGGACTCCCGGATGTACTACATGAACACGGGTGAGGGCCTGCACCGGTTCGTGGATCCCGTGGACGAGCAGGTGTACCTCTACACCCAGTTCGAGGTCGCGGACACCCGCCGGATGTTCCCGGTGTTCGAACAGCCCGATCTCAAGGCCACGTTCCAGTTTGCGGTCACCGCACCCGCCGACTGGGACGTGGTGTCCAACCAGCCCACCCCGGAACCCTTCCCAGTGGCAGACGGCGTGGCCCGGTGGGAGTTCTCCCCCACCCCCGTGATCTCGTGCTATATCACCGCGTTGATCGCGGGCCCCTACGTCAAGACCACGGACAGCCTGGTCTCCTCGGACGGACGCACCATCGAGCTGGGCCTGTTCGCGCGCCGCTCCCTGTTCGAGTACGTGGACGCCGAGGAGATGTTCGAGGTCACCAAGCAGGGCTTCGAGTTCTTCGAGTCCCAGTTCGGGGTGCCCTACCCCTTCGAGAAGTACGACCAGCTCTTCGTGCCGCAGTTCAACGCCGGCGCCATGGAGAACGCGGGCGCGGTGACCTTCGTGGAGTCCTACGTCTTCCGCTCCAAGCCGGCGCAGGCCCGCGTGGAGCGCCGCGCGATCACCGTGCTGCACGAGCTCGCGCACATGTGGTTCGGGGACCTCGTGACCATGCGCTGGTGGAACGACCTGTGGCTCAACGAGTCCTTCGCCGAGTACATGTCCACCCTCGCGTGCGCGCAGAACACCCGGTACACCAACGCGTGGACCACGTTCGCGGCCGGGGAGAAGTCCTGGGGCTACGAACAGGACCAGCTGCCCACCACCCACCCCATCAAGGCCGAGATCCCGGACCTCGAGGCGGTGCTCGTGAACTTCGACGGCATCACCTACGCCAAGGGTGCCTCGGTGCTCAAGCAGCTCGTGGCCTGGGTGGGCCAGGATGAGTTCATGGCGGGGCTCAACCGCTACTTCGGCAAGCACGCGTGGTCCAACACGGAGCTCTCGGACCTCATGGTCGAGCTCGAGGCGGCCAGCGGTCGCGACCTGACCGACTGGTCCGCGCGCTGGCTCGAGACCGCGGGCGTGAACACCCTGGTGCCGCAGGTCGAGGCCGATGACGATGGCGTCATCACATCCTTCCGGATCGAGCAGCTGGGTCAGGACGGCCATCCCACCCTGCGGCCCCACCGCGTGGCCGTGGGCTTCTACGACCACCGTGAGGACACCGGACTGCTGAGCCGCACGTTCCGCGTGGAGCTGGACGTGGACGGCGAGTTCACCGATGTCCCGCAGCTCGTGGGTCGCGAACTCCCGGACCTGGTGCTGCTCAACGACGACGACCTGGCCTACGCCAAGATCCGCCTGGACGAGTGCTCCCTGGCCACGGCCACCACCCACCTCGGAGACTTCGAGGAGTCGTTGCCCCGCTCGCTCGTGTGGGCCGCGGCGTGGGACTCCGTGCACGACGGCGTGAGCCCGGCGCGCGACTACGTGGACCTCGTGCTCTCCAACGTGGGCCACGAGACCGACTCCACGGCCGTGCAGGTGCAGCTGCGCCAGCTGGACGTGGCCCTGGACCGCTACCTCGCCCCCGAGCACGCGGACGAGGTCCGGGCCCGGGCCGCGGACACCCTGTGGGATCTCACGGCCGCCGCGGAGGCGGGCTCCGACCACCAGTGGCAGTTCTTCCGGGCCTTCCTGCGCCGGGCGTGCATAGAGGCGCATTTCGATCGCATCGAGGGTTTCTTCGACGGGGGCGTCCCCGAGGGGATCGAACTGGACACGGACACCCGCTGGGCCGTGCTGATCGCGCTCGTTGCGGCCGGCCGCAAGGGCGCCGAGGACGTCGACCGTGCGCTGGCCGAGGACAACACCGAGACCGGTGCGATCGCCGCGGCCACCGCGCGCGCCGCGATCCCCACCCCGGAGGCCAAGGCCGAGGCGTGGCGGCTCGTCGTGACCGAGGGCGCGCTGCCCAACTCCCAGCAGCAAGCGGCCATCGCCGGGTTCTTCCGCGTGCACGACGACGCCCTAGTCACCCCGTACTCCTCTCGCTACTTCGACGCCGTCACGGGTGTGTGGACCGAGCGTACGCACGAACTCGCGCAGCAGATCGCCGTGGGACTGTTCCCCCGCGCCGTCGGCCAGGACACGGTCGACGCCGCCCAGGCGTTCCTCGACCGGCTGGACCCGGCCCTATCCGGGTTGCGGCGGATCGTGTTGGAACGCCAGGACGCCGCGCGCCGCGCAGTGCGCGCCCAGGCCGTGGACGCCGCTGCGGTGCAGGACACCACGGCCCACACCCCGGAGGCCGACCGATGAGTGGGACGCAGGACTCTTCCCAGCCACTCGACCCGCAGGCCGCTGCTCCGGCGGGGCGGCGCACCTTCACGCTGGGTGCGGTGGGTTCCCGGTCGGCCGCCGGCTCGGTGACCCAGCCCCCGCAACAGGTGGGGGACGCGCGGGGCGTGGCCGAAGCGGCGTCGTCGGACTCGTTCTACGCCCAGGTGGGCGGGCACGAGACGTTCGCCAAGCTCACCCGGGAGTTCTACGCGCGCGTGGCGCAGGACCCCGATTTCAAGGCGCTGTACCCCGAAGAGGACCTGGGACCCGCGGAGGAGCGGCTGCGGATGTTCCTGGAGCAGTACTGGGGCGGACCCACCACGTACTCCGAGCAGCGCGGGCACCCCAGACTGCGGATGCGCCACGCCCCGTTCCCCGTGGACACGTGGGCGCGCGAGACGTGGCTGACGCACATGCGCGCGGCCATGGACACCCTGGAGCTGTCCCCGCTGCACGACGGCATCATGTGGGACTACTTCGACCGCGCCGCCCACGCGATGGTCAACCGCCCCGGCTGAGGCGTTCTCCTCGCGTGCCGGGATCCGGTCCCGGCACCGCCTTACCGGGCGGGGCCGGGTCTCAGCGGGAGACCTTGACGAGCACGTGACCCGCACCCGTGCTCAGGCGCACCCACTGGCCCGAGGCCTCGGCCGCAACGTGCACGTCCGATTCGGACGCCGGGATGAACCCCAGGACGTCCAGGGCGAACGCGGCGCCGTCGGGGATCTCCGGGCCCTCCAGGGGACCCCAACCGGACCCGGCACCCCACACCCGCGTGCGGACCTTCTGGACCACGGCGGCGCCGGAGTTGGTGGGCACGGAATCGGACACGGTCCGGATACCGCGGTGCGCCACGTCGCGAACGCGGTGGGCGGGCACGGACCCCAGGGAGCGCCACCCCGTACGGGGGGCCACGATCCCCGCCCAGGGAGCCGAGACCTCTTGCGGCGGGGCGCTGATCCACACCGGGGCGTCGCCGTCGGACCCGCGAGCGCCCGTCTCGCGCGCGAGCCGGTCCGTGATGGCGGCCGCGGCCACGGTGACGTCCAGGTCGCAGGACTGCGCGAGCCCCATGGTGCGCAGCCCCAGCACCACGGGGGCGGTATCCAGCAGGCCCGCGGGGTGGATCACGGAGACCCACGCGGCGAGCACGCGGTCCAGGCCCTGCAGCCGCACCGCGGCCTGGGGGTCCACGGAACGGGCGCGGCTCACGTAGGTGGCCAGGTCGGCGGCGTCCTGGCGGTCGAGCAGGGTGAAGCCCGCGACGCCGGGCTCTCGGGGGGCGCTCACCGCGCGTGGGAATACTCGACGTCGTCCTCCAGGGAACCCAGCAGGGCGCGGTGGTCCTCGGAGAGCTTCACGCTGCGGCCGGTCCCCGGGTCCATCACCACGATCACGGATTCGCCCTCCGCGTACACGTGGGAGCCGTCCTCCTCCTGCAACCGGTAGGAGATGGTGAACGAAGACCCCCCGATGCGCGAGATCCACGTGCGCACGAACACCGGATCCATGCGGAAGAACAGCTGCTCCTTGTAGTCCACGCTCTGGTGGGCCACCACGGTGCGCAGCTCCCCCACGGACTCGCGGAACGTGGTGTCCTCCGGGATACCGTGGTCCGGGTCCTTTGTGACGGGCGATGCGGTGAGCCGCACACGGGCGTCCTCGAAGTAGCGCAGCATGGTCACGTTGTTGATGTGCCCGTACTGGTCCTGGTCGAAGAATCGCATCTGCACGGGGACATTGAGAGAAGTCATGGTTCCATCACACCACATCCACCCACCGGTTTAGAGTGGATCCATGACTCTGGACCCGACGCAAGACCCTGTGGACGCCCTCATCCGGATGCTCGATCTGGCCGACGGCGGCGGCGCACGCACCACGGAGGACATCTTCGTGGGCCGCACCATCACCACCCCCCGCGCCCGCGTCTACGGCGGGCAGGTGCTCGCGCAGGCCTCGATGGCCGCGATGCGCACCGTGGACCCGGACCGCGCGATCCACTCGCTGCACGCCTACTTCCTGCGCGGCGGGGACATCGAGCTGCCCATCACGTTCGGGGTGGAGCGCGTGCGCGACGGCCGGTCCTTCTCCGCGCGCCGGATCCACGCCTACCAGGAGGGCAAGACCATCCTGTCGATGATCGCGTCCTTCCAGGAGCCCGCCCAGGGGCTCGAGCACCAGGATGAGATGCCACAGGACGTGCCGGACCCCGAGTCTCTGCCCTCCCTGCGGGAGACTTTCGGCGCCCTGAACATCCCCGAGGCGCGTGCCCAGGCCTTCGAGCGCCCGTTCGACATGCGCTACATCACCGAGCCGCTGTTCCTGCCGTGGCAGGGCCCGCACGACTCCTACAACGCGGTGTGGGTCAAGGCGCTCGCACCGCTGCCGGACGACCCTGCGATCCACCGCGCGGCCCTCGCGTACGTCTCCGACTACACGATGATGGAGCCCATCCTGCGCCGTCACGGCCGGTCCTGGGGCGAGCGCGGCATGAACGTGGCCTCCCTGGACCACGCGATGTGGTGGCACCGCTATGCCCGCGCGGACGAGTGGATCCTCTACACCCAGACCTCCCCCAGCGCATCCTCGTCCCGGGGTCTGGCCATCGGCAAGATGTTCACGCGGGACGGCACGATGATCGCCACCACGGTGCAGGAGGGCATGATGCGCCTGCCCGAGTTCCACTGAGCGGGGCCCTCACGGGCGGCGTGCCAGTAGCGGGTGCGACCGGCACACGATCACGCCCGCGACGGACACCGCGAGTCCGAACACGAGTGACGCGCCGTAGCCGGCCATGCCGGCCAGGAACAGGGCCGCCCACGCACCGACGCTCCCGCCGAGCATGCCGATGGAACTCAGGAGCGTGAAGTCGGCGCCGGCGCACCCGGGACGCGCAAGGTCCAGGTTCACCGCGTAGATGCCCGTGTTCATCACGGTGTAGCCCGCGAGCACGCCGCACGCTCCCACCACGCCCAGCGGCACCTGCAGCCACTGGTCCACGCCCGCACCGGGCCACACGACGGGTGCCAGACACACCCCACCGAGCAATTGGATCCCGGCGCCGAGCAACAGCGTGACGCCGCGCCCGCGCCGTCGGCACAACCGGCCGCCCAGGAGTGCCGCGGCCAGGGCGGGCGCCGCCGCGATCATGGAGGTGACCGCGCCGATGAAGGCCAGCGACCACCCCGCGTCCACGAGTGCCGGGGTCACGAGGGACCACACGGCTGCGGAGCCGAACGTCACCAGGGGGACACCACCGAGCGCCCAGGCCTTGGCCCCCGGTACGGCCAGCATGCCGAACATCCCGGAGAGCCCGCGGGGTTGCGCATTCGACGCCGCGCGCTCCGGTTCCCGGTGCCGCAGCACGGGGACCATCGCGGCCGCGGTGCACAGTGCGAGCGCGATCACCGCGGCCCGCCATCCCCATGCGTCGTAGATCAGCAAGGCCAATCCGCCGCCGATCACGGTCCCGATGTAGCTCGCCCCCACCTGGACCCCCGCACCGAGATCGTGCTGGGAGCGATCGAGACCCCTTACGGACAGCGCGTCCGCCGCGATGTCCTGCGTCGCAGAGAAGAGCACGAACGCCGCGGCCAGGATCACGAGGACCCTCAGATCGTCCTGCGGGTCGGCGAACACCGCCATGGCCAGCAGGGCGAGGACCATGAGGGGTTGCAGCACGAGCAACCACGACCTGTAGTGCCCGCGCGCCCGGCCCGGCGCCCACCGATCGATCAGGGGTGCCCACAGGAACTTCACGGGCCACACGAGGGCGAGCAGTTGCAGGGCGCCCAGGGTCCCCAGGTCCGTGCCGCCGTCGCGCAGGATGCCCACCAGGCCGGTGGACAGGAACGCCGCCCCGATGAACTGCGTGGTGTATAGCGCCCACAGCAGCCCCCAGAACCCACGGTTCGTGCGGATCCCCGCGGGCGCGGACAGGGTCATGGTGCTCATACGTTCCTCCAGTAGGCGGTGGCGTCGATGTGTGTGCGGGGCACGCCGTAGCGGGTGCGCAGGGCCGAGGTCAGCAGGCGGTTCTGCTGCGCCTCCACAGCGATCCAGTACCGGTCCCCCGGTGCGGGCGGATGCGTCTCCCAGTGCGCGAGCACGGCCGCGGCCACGTCCTCCCCCGCGCCGATGTGGTGCACCGTGTGCACCTGGTGGCGCTTCGCTGCGGCCAGGGGCAGGTCGGCGTCGCGCGGGTCGCGGTACTCGAACCACACCTCGACGTCGCGGGTTCCCAACAGCGGGAGCATGGAGTTCAGGGCGGGCAAGCTCGCAGGGTCGCCCACGAGCACCGTGCGTCCCGGGAAATCGGCATCGAGCCCCGGAGCGGGTTCGGACCCGTGACCGCGGCGCGGTGTCCTGCGCGGCGGCCAGGGCGGGGTGCTGCCGAGCAGCGACGCCCGGATGGTGTCGCCGGGTGCGCACGTGCGAGCCCAGTCGGAGGAGGCGCCGTCGTGCAGGGCGAACTCCATGTCGAAGACGCCCTCGTCCGGGCGTGGGTCGACCACCGTGAACGCCCGCTGGTGGTCCTTGCCGCGGGACGTGAACCACAACCGCAACCACATGGTCGGGAACGGCGTGTGGCGCGCGAGGAACCCCTCGTGCCGCACGGTGATGCGCGTGTAGGTGGGGCCGACATCGCGGCGACTCACCACCGTGAGCACGGTCTCGGAAGCCCCGAGGGCTCGGACGGCCAGACGTTCCCAGTGGGGCACGGGCGTTCTCCTCGTTCGGCGGGCGGGTCACGGAACACCAGCCCGGAAAGAACCGGCAGGTCGCGAGGTAGTTCTGCGTGTTCCGGGGTGGATCGGGCAGTACACAAGTGCTGAATCTTAGGTTAGCCTAACCTATCAGTAATTAGTTACCACCGTGTAGCTTATTGCATCCGAGTGCCCCCGAACGAAAGCCGAACCGTTCCATGAGTTCATCCCTGCTCCACGCGGACACCGTCACGGACCTCATGCGCGATGTCACCGCAGCCGCGGCCGCCGGTGCGGCGCGCCTGGCCGGCGCGCGACAACCCCACGAACCCGCGAGCCACGACGAGATCGACCGGGCACTGTCGCGGATCGACCTGGACACCCCGCTGCACGACTTCGGCGCCGCGGTGGACGAGCTCGACCGTACGTGGTTGCGCCACGCGGTGTGGTTCCATCACCCCCGGACGCTCGCGCACCTCAATTGCCCGGTGGCGGTGCCCGCGGTCGCCGCGGAGACCCTGGCCGCCACCGTCAACGTCTCGATGGACACGTGGGACCAGTCCAAGGCGGCGACCGTGATGGAACGTTCGCTGCTGACGTGGACGGCGCGGCGCATCGGCTTCCCCGCCGCCGCGGACGGCATGTTCACCCCGGGCGGGACGACCTCCAACCTGCAGGCGCTCATGCTCGCCCGCGACGAATGCCTCGAACGCTCCGCGCGCACCCCGCACGCGGCCCCGCGGCCGGTACGAGCGGCGTCGTTGCGCATCCTCGCGAGCGCGGAGAGCCACTTCTCGGTCAGCACGGCCGCCCGGATCCTGGGACTCGACGACGACTGCGTGGTCCCGGTCCCGGTCGACGCCGCGGGGGCACTGTCCGTGCCGACGCTGCGTCGAGTGCTGGCGGACCTCGCGACCCAGTCGCTGACCCCCATGGCCGTGGTGGCCACCGCGGGCACCACGGACCGCGGCGCGATCGACCCGCTCGAGGACGTCGCGCAGGTGTGTGCGCAGCACGGGGTCTGGTTCCACGTGGACGCGGCCTACGGCGGCGCGCTGCTGGTCTCCCCCTCGCGCCGCGACCGGCTCGCCGGGATCGACCGCGCTAACTCCGTAACCGTGGACTTCCACAAGGCGTGGTTCCAGCCCATCGGGTGCTCTGCCGTGATCGTGCGGGACGGCCACACGCTGCGCCACTGCGCGCATCACGCCGCGTACCTCAACCCGGCGGACACCCCCGAGCCCAATCAGGTGGACCGCTCCCTGCAGACCACGCGCCGCTTCGAGGCGCTCAAGCTGTGGGTCACGCTGCGCACGATGGGCCCGGACGCGATCGGCGCGATGTTCGACGCCGTCATCGACCTCGCGGCGCGTGTGGCCCACGAGCTGCGCTCGGACCCGCGCTTCGAGCTCGTGTGCGACCCGTCCCTGAGCACCGTGCTGTTCCGCTGGACGCCTCCGGATGCGGGGAACGACGACGCCGCGGGGGCCCCGCTTGCCGCGCACGCCTCTTCCGCCGCACACGCCTCCTCCACCACGGGGAACGGCCCGGACGCGGTCGATGAGACCGCGGACCGCTGGGTGCGCCCGATCCGCCGCGCGGTGTGGGACACCGGCCGCGCCACCGTGGCGGAGACCGAGGTGGCCGGGCGTCCCTGCCTGAAATTCACCCTGCTCAACCCGCAGACGACCCTCGACGACGTCCGGGAGGTCCTGGACCTCATCCACGAGACCGCCCTGTCCCTCACCGCCCACGATCGCACCGGAAAGGCCCGCGCATGACCCCCCGCACGACCGCATCCCACCCCGACCGTCGGCACGGAACCGAACCGGCACACGACGACTCCAGGCCCGCGGACCAGGGATCGACGCCGTCGGACGCCGCGTCGACTCCCACTGACGCCCCGGGCACCGTTCAGCGTGGCACCCTGGACGACCCCCTGGACCTGCTGTGCGTGGGGGTGGGCCCGTTCGGACTCGGACTCGCATGCCTCACCGACCCTCTGCCGGACGTCCGCGCCGCCTTCCTGGACGCGGCCCCCGGTTTCAACTGGCATCCCGGGTTGCTGTTCGACGACGCCACGCTGCAGGTCCCGTTCCTCGCGGACCTCGTGACCATGGCGGATCCCACCTCGCGGTTCTCGTTCCTGCAGTGGCTCAAGGAGACCGGCGAGCTGTACCCGTTCTACGTCCGTGAGTCCTTCTTCCCGCTGCGGCGGGACTACAACGCCTACTGCCGGTGGGCCGCGCAGCGAGTCCGCGGGGTGTACTGGGGACACCGGGTCACCCAGGTCACCCGCCCGACGGGTGAGGGTCCGTGGCGCGTCACGGCCCGGGCCCGCGGCGTCGAGCACTCATGGTGGGCGCGCCACCTGGTCGTGGGCACGGGGACGGTCCCCCGCACGCCGGGCGAACTGTCCGGCGTCCCGGACACCACGGTGCACGCAAGTGAGTACCTGTCCCGCCGGGACACCCTGGTGAGTGAGGAGCACGTGACCGTGATCGGCTCGGGCCAGTCGGCCGCGGAGGTGTTCCTGGACCTGCTGCACACCCCGGGCGGGCCGGCCGTGGACTGGTTCACCCGTTCACCACGGTTCTACCCCATGGAGTACTCCAAGCTCAGCCTCGAACTGACGTCGCCCGACTACCTCGACCACTTCCGGTCCCTCCCGGAGGCCGAGCGGGACCGGCTCAACGCGTCCCAACCCCAGTTGCACCGCGGCATCTCGGACGCGACGATCGACGCGATCCACGAGGCCCTGTACGTGCGCCGCAACGACCCGGACGCGCCGCCCGTGCGCCTCGTCGCGGCCACCGAACTCGTGGACGCGTGGCACGAGGCCGGGCGCACCGTCCTGCGCTGGCGCAATTCGGAAAACCACAACGTGCGCGAGACGGTGACCGATGCCGTCGTCGCGGCCACGGGCTACCGGTCCGCGGCCCCAGACTGGCTCGCACCGGTCCGGGACCAGCTCTCGCTCGACGCCTCAGGGCGGCTCAGCCCCGACCGGTACCACCGGGCCAGCCCGGACGGGACCGTGCACGTACTCAACCACGGCGAGCACACGCATGCGCTCACGGCACCCGACCTGGGGATGGGACCGCTGCGCAACGCGCACGTGCTCGCGCACGTCACGGGCCGCACACCGTACATCACCGAGGACCACACGACGTTCCAGAGTTTCGGTCACGTCCCCCAGCGTCATGTCGCCCCCGCCGTGGGGCCCGACGGCACGTTCGAGACCCGCGCTCTCGGGCGCGCGTTCACGCTGCGGCCGGTGGACCCGGACGGGGACGCGGCGCTGTTGCACGCGTGGTTGAGTTCCCCGCGTGCGCACGCGTGGGGACTCGTGGGCGCGGACGAGCAGACGATTTCCCGGGAGTACCACAGGATGACCGCGGCGGACGCAGAGGACGCCTGGATCGTCAGCGAACACGACCGCCCGCTCGCACTGCTCGAGACGTACGACCCCGCCCGCAGCCCCCTGGCCGCGGTGTGGCCGGTCCGCGACGGCGACGCCGGTCTGCACCTGTTCGTGGCCCCCACGTCCCGTCCGGTTCCGGGGACCACGCGAGCCGTGATGGCGGCGGCGCTGAACCTGCTGTGGTCGGACCCCGCGGTGCAGCGCGTTCTCGTGGAACCCGACGTCCGCAACGAGCGGATCCGCGCGATCAACCGCTGGGCCGGGTTCCGTGAGGTGGGCGAGTGCCACCTGGCGGAGAAGACCGCGTCCGTGAGCGTCGTCGTCCGCGGGGACGGACCGCAGGACCACATACGGACCGCGGACACGGAAGCCTCCGTGGCCGAGCGCGCGGAGGTGACCCGATGAGCGCCGTCGTCGAAACCCGCATCCCCGATGAACAGCGGGACGTCGCCCCGACGCCCGAGCCCCGGCTGGACCGCCGGGCCGCACGGCGACTGCAGCGGGACGTGCTCGCCAAGATGTTCTCCGAGTTCAGTCACGAACGGTTGCTGCATCCCGCCCCGCACGGCGACGGTTGGACCGTGGCCGACGCCGCCGGGCGCCCGAGTTGGTACTTCGAGGCCACCCGGCACCCGCTCGAGCACTGGGAGGTGGACCCCGCTTCGGTGCGGCGCATCATCCCCGGGGACGCCGGCGAGGAACCGGACGCCCAGCAGGCCGTGCTGGACCTCAAGGACGTCCTGGGACTCACCGACGAAATGCTCCCGCTGTACCTTGAGGACCTGTCCGCAACCATGTACTCGATGGCGCGTCGTCGTGCCGTACCCGCACCGACCGCCGCGGAACTGGCGACCGCGGACCTCGCCGAAGTGGAACGTTTCCTGGACCGGGGACACCCCGGATTCGTCGCGAGCTCGGGCCGGGTGGGCATGGGCGCGTCCGAACAGACGTCATGGGCTCCCGAGGCGGCATACCCCGCCCGGTTGACGTGGCTCGCCGCGCGCCGCAGTCTGTGCACCGTGTCCCTGGGGCAGCACGTGAACGAACATGACCATGAGGACCGGCACCTCACCGCCGGTGAGCGCGACCGTTTCCGCTCGGCGGTGACCGAGGCCGGCGAGGACCCGGACGAGTACACGTTCCTCCCGGTGCACCCGTGGCAGTGGGAGCACCGCATCCTGCCCGGGATGCTCCCGGACGTGCTGCGGCGCCACCTGATCCTGGTGGGCCGTAGTGAGCACGAGTGGCGCGCGCAACAGTCCGTGCGCACGTTCCTGGACGTGAGCGACCCGGCGCGGGATTACGCCAAGACCGCGCTCGGGGTGCACAGCATGGGGTTCCTGCGCGGACTCTCCCCCGCCTACATGCGCACGATGCCCGCCGTGAGTGACTGGCTGCACGGGATCACCCGGGAGGATCCGTTCCTGCGCGCACGCGGGATCCGGGTGCTGCGCGAGCACGCCGCGGTGGGTTACACCGGGGATGCCCACCACCGCAGCGGTGTGGCCTCCGACCACACCAAACAGTTGGCTGCGCTGTGGCGTGAGTCCCCGGTGCCGATGCTTGAGCCCGGGGAGCACGCCGCCAGCCTGGCCGGGGTATTGCACCGGGACTGCGCCGGGCGGCCCCTCGCGGAAGCGTGGATCGAGCGCTCGGGAGTCACCGCGAGGGACTGGGTGCGCGCCCTGCTCGACGTGTACCTGGTCCCGGTCGCGCACCTCTTGCTGTCCCAGGACATCGCGCTCATGCCCCACAGCGAAAACGTGATCCTGCGTCTGCGCGACGGGTTCCCGGTCGGTGCGTTCTGGAAGGACATCGGGGAGGAAGTCGCGGTGCTCAGCGACCGGCCCCTGCCCGAGGGAATCGAACGCATCCGTTCCGTGGTGGAGCCGGAGCAGCGGGAGCTGTCCATCCACACGGACGTGGTCGACGGCGTCCTGCGGCACCTCGCGGTGCTCCTGCACACCTCCGGTGTGCTCCCCGAACAGGAGTTCTGGGCGCTCGGGGCCAAGGTCCTGGACGAGCACCGCGAGCGCTTCCCCGAACACTGGCGCGAGCTGGACCTGTTCCGGGAGACCTTCGCCCACTCGTGCCTGAACCGGCTGCAACTGCGCAACCCGCAGCGCATGGTGGATCTGGCCGACCAGTCGGCGTCCCTGACCTACGCCGGTCGGTTGACCAATCCGCTGGCCGCGTTCCGCTCCCCTGATGCGGGCCCCGCGTCGTGAGCGCACGGTGTTCCGGCGGCGGATCCGCGGGAGCGCGCACCGACGGTGCTGAGCCGGGGCGTGCCTCTCGCGGGTCACGGAGTGTCATGCTCTCTGCCCCCGCGCGGACCGGTTCTGAGCAGTCTGATGCCGGGCGGCCCGGCCCTGAACGGTCCGGCCCCGGCTGGCGGTTGTGGCGCGATCCCTTCGGTGTGCCCCACGTGCAGGCGGACGATCTCACCGCGCTGGCACACGGCCACGGCTACGTGACCGGTGTGGACAGGGCCTGGCACGTGGAGGTGCTGCGTCACCGCGCCGAGGGGCGCTCGGCGGAGCTCGTGGGACCGGACGGGCTCGACGGCGATCACCTCACCCTGGCCGCGGATGTCCCCGGCACGGCCAGACGGTGGTGGGACGCGGCGTCGGCGCAGGACCGGGAGTTCTTCGCCGCGTACGCGCGCGGGATCAGCGAGGCACTGGCCGAGACCTGGTCAGGGACCCCCGAGGTGCGCGAGCTCGGTCTCACCGAGCGGGCCGTGCGGCCGTGGGACCCCTGGACCCCGATGGCCGTGCACCTCGATGCGCACCTGCTCACGGGGAGTCTCCCCGAGCAGCTGTGGCGACGCCGCGTGCGGCGCGATCTCGGCGACGCCTGGGTCCCCGTGCTCGATGCCGAATCCCCCGCGGCGGCCGGATCCAATGCGTGGCTCGTTCCGGGCGAGCTGTCCGCGAGCGGCGCACCGCTGCTCGCGGCGGACCCGCACCGCGTCGTGGAAGAATCGGGGCCCTATCAGCCCGTGTGCCTCTCCACGCCGGACGTCCGGGTGCGGGGTCTCGCGCTCGCGGGATTGCCAGGGGTCCCGCACTTCGGGCGCACCGAAAGCGCCGCGTGGGCCATTACGGCCGCCATGACGACGACGGAACACATCGCGGACCTAGCTGTCGAGAACCGTGACGGCGCGTGGTACGTCGCGACCACGGGTGAACGGCTCGAGCACCGCTCGGTGGTGCTGCGGGCGCGCGGTAGCGTCGAACGGGCCTGTTTGCTCCGCTCGTGCGCGGCGGGGTTCGTGCTGCCGGGCACTCCCGCGGCGGAAGCAGTGCTCGACGCCGCCGTGCCCGGCACCGCGACCACCGTCACCGTGGTGTTCCCCGCGCCCACGGCGGATCCTGCGCGGGCGTTCTCGGCATGTCGTGAGCTGCTCTCGGCGCGCACAGCGGACGACGTCATGGAGGCGGTGTCCGGGTGGGCCGTGCCGTGCAACGACGTGGTGGCCGCGGACCGCGACGGCTCATGCCGGCACACGGTCACGGGGTCGTTCCTGGGGGCCGCCGAACCGTCCCGACCGCTGCACGGGATCACCGTGCGCGCCAATCAGCGCCCCTCGGACCCCTGCGCTTCGGCCGCGCGGCTCGCGTGCGCGCCCCCGCACCGGGCCCGGCGGGCAACGCACCTGCTCGACGCCGCCGTGGCCGAACACGGTGCCGTGTGTCATGAGGACCTGTTGGCGGCCCAGCTGGACACCGCCGCTCCGCACTGGCCCCCGCTGTTGAGGGAGCTGTTCGCGGACGCGTCTCCGACCGCCGTGTCGGACCCGGTCGCCACCGTGGCGCGGGTGGGCTCCACGGGGCCGGTGCGGACGGCGCCGGAGCCGGACGTGGCGTCGGGACCCGTGGGGGCGCCGTCGGCGGCCGGTGCGGCATCGCAACGGGAGGGGGAGTCCCGAACGACGAATGCATCGGCGGAGGCGGCTGACTCCGTCCGTGCGGCGCTGCTCGACTGGGACGGGTCGATGGCGGCGGGGTCCTGGACAGCGTCGTTGTTCGCCGTGTGGCGGGACGCATTCGTTCACGAGCTCATGCGGACCACCCCGCTATCGGTGCTCTCGGGACCCACAGGCATGCCGACCGTGTGGGACCCGTTCCTGCACGGGCCCGGACGAGTGGGACTCGCGGTGGAGAACATCGTGCGTCACGGCCCTGACCTGGGAGTGGACGTCCGCTGGTGCGCCAGGACGGCCCTCGAACGGGTCGCCCACGAGCACCCGGGTACGGCGCTCCCGCCGTGGGGCGCACTGCATGTGTACACCCCGTGGCGCAGTGACCCGGCCCTGACCGCGGCGGACCCCGTTCCCGTGGGCGGGGACGCGGACTGCCTGCTCGCGGCGGGGACACTACCGGGCACGGGACCCGCGTGCGTGCGTGTCCCCGCTGCGCGGGTGCTGTGGGATCTGGCCGACCCCGCGGCGTCATGGTGGATCACACCCGACCCCGTGGCCCGGGGCGAGTGCACGGAACCGCCGCTGCACCGGTGGTCGCGCGGGGAGACGGATCACGCTCTGCCGTGGGTTCCGGCTGGTTCCGTGGGGAGGTCCGGCGCGATGGGTCCGGCCGGTCCGGCCGGTCCGGCCGGCTCGGCCAGCTCATCCGGCTCGTCCGGTGGATCCATCGACCTGGGCGCACTGCCACCGCTACCCGATCAGTCCGCGCCGGGCCCGCGCGTGACGCTGAGGCCCGTGGATCCGGGGCGGGACGCGGCCGTGATCCACGAATGGGTCCGTGCGCCGCGAGCCCGCTTCTGGGGCATGACGGGGTGGACCCGCGAGTGGGTGCGCGAGGTGTACGAGTACCTGGATGCCTCGCCCACGCATCATGCGTGGCTCCTGGAACTCGACGGTACCCCCATGGGTATCTTCCAGAGCTACGAACCCCACGCTGATCCGGCGGGCGCGACGTATCGGGTGGAACCCGGGGACCTGGGGGTGCATGTCCTGCTGGCGCCCCTGCGCACCCGCCGCCCGGGACTCACCGCGGCACTCGGGCGCCTCATCATCGCGCAGCTCGCACGCTGCGGCACCCGACGAATCGTGGCGGAACCGGACGTGTCCAACGACCGGGCCGTGGCCCGACTCATCGCCACGGGTTTCGAGCTCGGCCCGACCATCCGGTTACCGGGGAAGACCGGGCAGTTGGCGTTCCTTCGCGTTGACGGGCTCACCGAGTCCCACTGAGCACGACCGGCGGTCGATTCGGGGGCTGACGTTGCGAGCCGCCGCATCCTTGTGGGCTGACCGGGCGGTCGCACGAGCCTGGCTTCATGGGTTTCACCCGGGGCAGAGCGGTCCACGGACACCGCGGTCCGGCCCGCTCCCGAACCGACGCCGCCCCCGGTCACCGCGCGTGCGGTGGCCGGGGGCGCCGGGCCGGTGCGGGCACAGGACCCGCGGTGGCGCGAATGTCAGTCGCGCGTGAGACGACGGTGCGTGAGGCGCTTGGGGCGGGCAGCGTCGGCGCCGAGGCGCTCCACCTTGTTCTCCTCGTACGCGTCGAAGTTGCCCTCGAACCAGTACCAGCGGTCGGGGTTCTCCTCGGTGCCCTCCCACGCGAGGATGTGGGTGGCCACGCGGTCCAGGAACCACCGGTCGTGGGAGACGACCACGGCGCAGCCCGGGAACTCGAGAAGTGCGTTCTCCAAGGAGCCCAGCGTCTCCACGTCGAGGTCGTTGGTGGGCTCGTCCAGCAGCAGCAGGTTGCCGCCCTGCTTCAGCGTCAGCGCCAGGTTCAGGCGGTTGCGCTCACCACCGGAGAGCACACCGGCCTTCTTCTGCTGATCCGGGCCCTTGAAGCCGAACGCGGACACGTACGCGCGCGAGGGCATCTCGACCTTGCCCACGTTGATGTAGTCCAGCCCGTCCGAGACGACCTCCCACAGGGTCTTCTCCGGGTCCAGGTTCTCGCGGTTCTGGTCCACGTAGGAGATCTGCACGGAATCGCCGATCTTCAGCTCGCCGCCGTCGAGCGGTTCGAGACCCACGATGGTCTTGAACAGGGTGGACTTGCCCACGCCGTTGGGACCGATCACTCCCACGATGCCGTTGCGCGGCAGCGAGAACGAGAGCCCGTCGATCAGGGAGCGGTCCCCGAAGCCCTTCTTGAGGTTGCTGGCCTCGATGACCTGGTTGCCCAGGCGGGGCCCCGGCGGGATCTGGATCTCCTCGAAGTCCAGCTTCCGGGTCTTTTCGGCCTCGGCCGCCATCTCCTCGTAACGCGCCAGACGGGACTTGGACTTGGTCTGGCGGCCCTTGGCGTTGGAACGGACCCATTCGAGTTCGTCCTTGAGACGCTTGGCCTGCTTGGCGTCCTTCTTGCCCTGGATCTCCATGCGCTTGGCCTTGGTGTCCAGGTACGTGGAGTAGTTGCCCTCGTAGGGGTAGAGGCGGCCGCGGTCCACCTCGCAAATCCATTCGGCCACGTGGTCCAGGAAGTACCGGTCGTGGGTGACGGCCAGTACCGCACCGGGGTAGGAGGCCAGGTGCTGCTCGAGCCACAGCACGGACTCGGCGTCCAGGTGGTTGGTGGGTTCGTCCAGCAGCAACAGGTCCGGCTTCTCGAGCAGCAGCTTGCACAGCGCCACACGACGGCGCTCACCACCGGAGAGCACCTTCACATCCGCGTCCGGCGGCGGGCACCGCAGCGCGTCCATGGCCTGCTCGAGCTGGGAGTCGAGATCCCACGCGTTGGCGGCGTCGATCTCTTCCTGCAGCTTGCCCATCTCTTCCATCAGGGCGTCGAAGTCGGCATCCGGCTCGGCCATCTCGGCGGAGATCTCGTTGAAGCGGTCGAGCTTGGCCTTGATCTCGCCGACGCCCTCCTCCACGTTGCCCAGGACGGTCTTGTCCTCGTTCAACGGGGGTTCCTGCAAAAGGATGCCTACGGAGTAGCCGGGGCTCAGGCGCGCCTCGCCGTTGGAGGGCTGGTCCAGCCCCGCCATGATCTTCAGAATCGTCGACTTACCTGCGCCGTTCGGCCCCACCACGCCGATCTTGGCGCCGGGGAAGAACGACATGGTGACGTCATCGAGGATGACCTTGTCGCCCACTTTCTTGCGGGCTTTGTTCATGGTGTAGATAAATTCCGCCATACCCTCCAGGCTACCGCGCCGCCGCACTCGCGCGAGCCACGGAGCGACGTCGTTCCCTCACCTCCCGGCGTCGCCGCGCCGCGGTCCCCCGGCCGTGCGGTCCCGGTTCCGGAATCGCTCCCTGGTACGACGACGCCGCCCGCCCCCTACTAGTCAGCCACCCGTGGTCGCCCCCTCCAGGTCGGAGGTTTCACGCGTCCGGTCGGCGCCGTCACGGGACTCGTCTTCGGCGTCCTCGTCCACCCCCTCCGTGACACCCAGGGTGTCCCCGACCGCGGCACTGGCGTCGGGAGCGGCCGGGGTCAGGCCGTCGAACGTGTGGTCATGCTCCCCCACCGCGATCACCGCCCCGGAAGTGAGATCCACGAACCCCTCGTCGGACAGTCCCATCGACCGAGCGGAGCGGTACCGATCGTGCCCGGCGGTCCCGGCGTTCTCGTTCGAGTCCTCCCCGGCGCCGTCCATGCCGGTGTCGTCAGACCCCTGTCCGTCACCCGGCGCGGCACTTGCCGTACCGGCCCCCGGATTCCGCCCGCCTGAGCGGGCAAAGTTGGCCGTGCCGAAGCTCAGGTCATGACCCACGGCCGCCGCATCCACCTGCACGATCGTGCGCGGGCCGGAATCCGACTGCCACTCGTTGATGCTGAGCTTGCCGGTGACCACCACGGGTTGACCGCAGTGCACGCTCGCCATGACGTGCATGGCCAGGGCGCGGAAGCACCGGATCGAGTACCAGTTGGTGCCGGAGTCGTGCCACGTCTGGGTGGCGGCGTCGAAACGGCGGGACGTGGTGGCCAGGCGGAAGCGCGCGGCCATCGTGCCGTCGTCGAAGAGGTGCGACTGCGGGTCCTTGCCCACGAATCCGCGCAGTGTCACGTGTTCGCTCATGGGATGCTCCTTCATTCGGTCACCCGCGGCCCGCAGGCCGGCGGGTAAGGGGTGAACCCCGCATCGGGGTGAGCCCAGCCTGACGCGCGGGACGCGGCGTCGGCGGTCCGTTCAAGGAGGTGTGGAGAGCCCGATGCCCGGCCGGGCGACGTCGGCCATCTGTGCAGCCCGGACCGCACGGGGTGGCGGAGCAACTCACGTGCGCGAGCGGCTCGGTGGCGTTGCTAAACTGAGTCGTCGCTTCGGCGACCCGCCTCAGTAGCTCAGTGGATAGAGCAGGAGCCTTCTAATCTCTTGGTCGGGGGTTCGACTCCCTCCTGGGGCACCACGAAACGCCTAGTCAGAGGGGCTTTGAATCGGCCTCGTTGACACGGGGCCGATTTTCGTTGACGCGGTCCCTATGCTCAGGGTCATGGCAACCATCCGAGAGCGCGTGCGTAAGGGCGGCACCACCGGGTGGGCCGTACTGTGGCGTGACGCCGATTTGGGGCGGGACGGGGCCTGACTCGCGCGCGACACGTTGTGGCGGATGTCACGGGCAGGCGTGCACCCCGGTAGGTTTATGCGCACGCACTCGTTTGCTATCGCATGAACGATCCACCACGCACTTAATATCAGGGAGATCAGCATGAGTACCCCCGTCAACGGCCCCGGCCCCGGCCCCGAGGGCCAGCCCGAGAACCACCGCCCGCAGGAGGGCTACCCCCAGCAGGGCGGTCAGCCCTACGGTCAGCAGGGCTACCCTCAGCAGGGTTACTACCAGGAGCCCCCGAAGAAGAAGCGCAAGAAGTGGCCGTGGATCCTAGGCATTATCGCCCTGCTGCTCATCCTGCTCTTCGCCGGGTGCGCCACGCTCATCGGTGGGGCCGCGAAGTCCGTGAACGACTCCATCCAGTCCAATGCCCCGACCGAGGAAGCTCAGGACAACGGAGCCAGCACGGGCGGGGAGTCCGCGCCCGCCGATGCGAAGGCCGCGCAGGGCAAGGATCAGCTCAAGATCAGCACCACCGCTACCGAGGCCGGTTCCGTGTCCTACGGTTCCGGCGGCTCCATGAGCACGGGCGAGTTCACCACCGACTGGACCAAGACGGTCACCGCCAAGCGCATGGACTTCTTCTCCGTCACCGTGCAGGACAGGTCCGGGGCGCCTGACGCCAAGGTCACCTGCACCATGACGCGCGATGGCAAGAAGACCGAGGAGCAGAGCGCCACCGGGGCCTACGCCTTGGCCACCTGCACCGACTCCTACTGATCCCCACCGCAAGGGGCCGGTCCGGGGGTCCCGGTCTGGCCCCTTAAAAGAACGCTTTGGGGCCGCGCAACGCCGGTTGCGACAAGGCGTCCGTGACAGCCTCGACTTCCCAGCCGCGTGGTCCCCAAGATCTGAAACGAGCCCGACGCCACCTCTAGGCTCGCCGAGCTGCAGTGATCAACTTTGATCACAAGACCACATGGTCCGCGGATCCCCTAACTGGAATGAGGTATGACCGACGTGAATGACCACTCTTCAACCCCCTACGAGACCGACTCTTCGCCCCTTCCGAACGCCCTTTCCTTCCGGTATAGGGACGAGGAGTCTGAGCTGTCCACCCTGCGAGCGACCGATCTAGAGCAAGTACTCGAAGGTCTGCGTGAGCTGACGGGCATCTACGCTCGATCTGGTGGTTTCGATGAAGAGAGCGCCGTTGAACCGGAGCTTCGCGTTTCTCCACCGCGTCACGGTTCGTTCTTGTTCGATGTAACCTGGCTGGCTCCTTACCTTCAGGACTACCTCAACAATCAGACAGACGAACTCGCCACCATGGGAGTTGGTGGCATGGGAACCGGTATTCTGCTATTCCTCAAGGCGAAGATCAAGGCAGCGCGCACGGTAGTAACTGCGCAACGCAGGCTGGAGGACGGCAATTGGGAAGTTTCCTTCAACGATGGCTCGACCCTCATCCTGTCTCCTGCTGTCATGGATGCTTTCACTCGGTCTCCGAAACGGAGCAAAAAGGCACTGAACAAGCTCCTCGCCCCGTTGGCACACGACGCAGACTACCTCGAAGTTTCTTCATCTGATGGGGCCGAAGGGGCTCTCGCGGTGAGAGATGACTACGTTGCCACGATCCCTGAGCCGGAGGAAGATGAAGTACCAACGGACTACGATCTGCAGTTCGAGACGCCGGTGCGAAAGGTGGAGTTCGATGGGGACCGCAACTGGTACATACGAATCCCGGAGACGGGGTACCGCAACGCGGCGTTGTCCACCCCTTACACGACACCGATCGGCCCCAACGACACGTTCACCCTCAAGGTCCAGGTCACTCACGTAGAGTCTCCCTCGGGGTACAAAAAGAAGTACTCGATCATCGAAGTGGTTGACCACGTCCCAGGAGACACCGATGACAGTTCACACGACTCGCAGGCCTCCCAGTAGGTCGGAGCAGAGACCCGCCAGAATCGACCTCTGGTCGGTCGCGCTTCTTTTCCTCGCCGTTGCTTGGCTCGTGGTGGCGTTCTTCTTCATGGCGCGCAACCACTCCTCGCCACTCTTCCTCGTTCCAGCTGTAGCTGTAGGGATGTACGCAATCATCAACCTTCGCGAGTAGGCGCCACCGCTGGACTCACGATCGAGGCCCCCACCTGGCAGGTGGGGGCCTTATTCGTGTCTTCGCTCACAACTACATTCGAACACATGTTCGACCCTTGGGCCTTCACCGCAGAACGAGACATCGAGGTTAGCCGCACCCCCTCCGGCACCTCAGTGGGTGCACCGACGGCCGGCGCATCTGGCTGGACCAGAACCTCACCGCCATTGAGGCCCGGTGCACACTCACCCACGAGCTCATCCACCTCGCGCGCGGTCACAACCAGCACCAGCCGCCCGCCGTCGAGGACCGCGTCCGCGCAGACACCGCGCGTCTGCTCGTCCCCTGGGCGGCCATCACCGCCCATGCTGGCTCCCGGCTGAGCATCTGGCAGCTCGCCCAGGAGCTCGGCGTCACGGAGCGGGTACTCAACGACCGACTGCAGCATGCGAACGCGGAGGAACTCGCGGAGCTGCGGGGTGAGGCAGGGTAGGTTCAGGGCGTGTTGACGGCGTCAACGGGCCCGGAGTTTTGGCCCGTGGTGGTTTGGTCGCGTTCCGCGCCGTTCCGGGCCGTATCGTCGCAGGACACGCCCGGAAGGCGTTTTCGACTCCCTCCTGGGGCACCACCATGTGTCCGGCGAGCTGGCCTGGAGAACGGCCTCGTCCGTGCGGGACCGTTCTCCCACGGCTCCCGCACCGTGGCCATGGCTGGATGACGCCGGGGCGGGCGCCGCGACAAGCGATGAGGGATCTGCACCGCATCTGCAGGGGTGTTCGCCGAGCCGCGTCGGTGCGAAAATGACCTCACACTGTCAGCGACGAGAGGTACCCACCATGACCACGTCCCAGCACGTTCACACCTCCACCACCCCAGAGAGCTTGCTGACCCCGCCTATGCGGGCGCTCGAGAATGCAGGTGCCCTGGATCCCGCGGTCACCGCGGCTAATGCGCTCTCCTCCGTGATCACCGGCAACGACAGCATTCGCGATCTGCTGCGCGGCAAGCGGCTGGGGCACGCCCTGCACCCCCTGATCATCGAGGTCCCCATGGGCACCTGGATGAGCGCCCTCGTGCTGGACACCCTGGGCGGCAGTGACGGCCGCCGGGCTGCGCGTTTGCTCACGGGCGTTGGTGTGCTCTCGGCCGTGCCCTCCGCTCTCACCGGCTGGGCCGAGTACTCGGGGCTGCAGCAGCGCGACAAGCGCGTGACCGTGGTGCACGCGGGAGCGAACGGTGCGGCCGCCGCGCTACAGGCCGGTTCGTGGTTCGCCCGCCGTGCGGGCCGCCACGGTCTGGGCCGCGTGCTGGCACTGGGCGGCATGTCCGCGGCTGGTCTCGGCGGGTACCTCGGCGGACACCTGTCGGTGTCCCGTCAGGTGGGTTCGCGTGACGCCGCCTACGACGACGGCACCAACGGGCGCGAGCACTGAGGCCGCGGTGGGCTTCCGCGGCCGGCGGTGCATCACCGGACCGCCCGCGCACGGTGACCGAGCGGCGAACGAAGGCCACGCAGACGGGAGGCGACGGCGCCGTCGCACCCGTGCGCCCCGTGGGGGGCGGCTCAGCGGCCGTAGAACAACCGCTCGAACACCGAGCGGGACTGCCGGGTGATCCGCAGGTAGTCCTCCTCGAGCTGCGCGGCGGAACCGGGTTCGTAGCCGATCCACCGGGCCACGGCCTCGAGGTCCACCCGGCGTGACGGCACGGAATCGGAGGCCCGCCCGGAGCGCAGGACGTTGCCGTTGCGGATGTCCGTGGCAAGTTTCCACGCGTGCTCCAGTACGGCGGCGTCCTCCGGGCCCACGAGGTCGGCGGCCACCGCGGCGTTCAGCGCGGGCAGCGTGGAGGTGGTGCGCAGCTCGGGGACCTCGTGCGCGTGCTGCAGCTGCAGCAACTGCACGAGCCATTCCACGTCCGAGAGCCCGCCCCTGCCCAGCTTCACCTGCCGGGTGGGATCTGCCCCGCGGGGCATCCGCTCGCTCTCCACGCGCGCCTTCATGCGCCGGATGTCCACGAGCTGACGGTCCGTGAATTCGGCCGGGTACCGGAAGCGGTCCACCACACGGAAGAACGCCTGGGCCACGTCCTCGGAACCGGCCATGTACCGGGCGCGGGTCAGGGCCTGGAACTCCCAGGTCTGACCCCAGCGCTCGTAGTACTCGGCGTACGAGGCCACCGACCGCACCATGGTGCCCGAGCGCCCTTCCGGACGCAGGTCGTTGTCGATCTCCAGGACCCGTTCGGCGATCACGGGCGGCGTGCACGGTTGCTTCAGGAGCTTGACCATGCGGTTGAGCACGGTTTCCGCGGCACTGCGCGCTTCCCCGGGGTCCGCGTCCGGGGCGGGTGCGTACGCGTACATCACGTCCGCGTCCGAGCCGAAACCGATCTCGCGCCCGCCCTGGCGCCCCATGGCGATCACGAGCACCTCGGCGGGGACAGCGCCGTCGTGCTCGGCCGCGTACTCGGTGCGGGCAAGGTACAGCGCGGCCATCACGGTGGCCTGGTCCACGTCCGAAAGACCCGTCACTGTGGTCTCCACGCTGGCGACGCCGCTCGTGTCCGCGAGCGCGATGCGCAACTGTTCGCGGCGCCGGATCTGGCGCACGGCCCGGATGGCCTCGCCCGGGTCGTGGTGCCGAGCGACCTGCGCGCGCATCTGTGACACGAGCTCGTCCAGGGACCGGGTGGCCAGCTGCGAGTCGTCGCCCAACCACGCCGTCGCCTCGGGAGAGGTTTCGAGCAGGTCCGAGACGTACCGAGAACTCGAGAGGATGTGACACAACCGCTCGGCCGCGGCGTTGGAATCCCGCAGTAATCGCAGGAACCAGGGTGTGTTGCCCAGAGCCTCGCACACCTTGCGCAGGTTGAGTAGACCGGCGTCCGGGTCCACGCCCTCAGCGAGCCAGTCGAGCAGAACCGGCAGCAGCGTGCGCAGGATCTCGGCTCGCCGGCTCACGCCGCGCGAGAGGGCCTCGATGTGTCGCATCGCGGCCTTGGTGTCCTGGTACCCGAGTGCTGCGAGGCGGTCCCGAGCGGCGTCGGTCGTGAGGGTGGTGTCCGCGGGCGCGTTGGCGAGCGCCGCGAGCATGGGACGGTAGAAGATCCGCTCGTGCATGCTGCGCACGGAGCGCTTGGCCGCGTTCCAGTCGCTCACGAGTTTCTGGGCCGTGGGGTGCGTGCGCTCGGCGGCGCCGTCCACGGACCGGGCGACGACGGCCAGTTCCCGTTCGTCGCGCGGCATCAGGTGCGTCCGCCGCATGCGGAACAACTGGATCCGGTGCTCGAGCAACCGCAGCCATCGGTAGTTGAGGCCGAACTCCTCGGCGTCCGCGCGGCCGATGTAGCCACCGGCGCTCAGCGCCGCGAGGGATTCCGTGGTGGCACGCGTGCGGACGGTCTCGTCCGAACGCCCGTGCACGAGTTGCAGCAACTGCACCGTGAACTCGACGTCCCGCAGTCCCCCGGGTCCGAGCTTGATCTGCCGGTCCCGGTCCGCCTCCGGGATGTTCTCCGTGACCCTGCGGCGCATGGCCTGGACAGATTCCACGAAGCCCTCGCGCTCGGCGGATGACCAGATGAACGGCGCGATGGCCTCCTCGTAACGCCGCCCGAGGTCCTGGTCGCCCGCGACGCACCGGGCCTTGAGCAGCGCCTGGAACTCCCAGGACCTGGCCCAGCGCTTGTAGTAGCGCACGTGGGAGTCCATGGTCCGCACGAGCGGCCCGTCCTTCCCCTCGGGCCGCAGGTTCGCGTCCACCTCCCACAACGCCGGCTCGGGACCGGTGGCCATCATGGCCTGCGCGAGGGTATGGGCCATCTCGGTTGCGATCTCCGTGCTCGTGCTCTCGTCCGGGGTGTCCCCGGCGCCGGAGGCCCGGGTCTCCCCGACGTAGACCACGTCCACGTCCGAGATGTAGTTCAGCTCCCGGGCGCCGCACTTGCCCATGCCGATCACCGCGAGCCGCACCTGTTCCACGACGGCGGGTTCCCAGCGCTCGGCGGCGTGGGCGCGCGCCACGGCCAGCCCCGCTTCGAGGGCAGCGCCTGCGAGGTCCGCGAGTTGCCGGCCGACGGCGGGCATGTAGGCCACGGGGTCCACGGCCCCGACGTCCCGGACGGCCACGCGCGCGAGCCCGCGGCGATAGGCCACGCGCAACGCCTTGTGCGCGTCCTGTCCCGTGAGCGATGCCACCGGGGTGTCCGCCTGCGGATCGGCGCCCACGGATTCGAGCAGCGCCGCACGGAAGACCTCCGCGCGGTCCGCCCTCGGCTCGTCCACGGGCGGGATGTCCAGCAGGTCCAGGTTCTCGGGGGCGCGCAGCAGGAACTCCCCCAGCGCCTCGGACGCACCCAGCAAGCGGAACATGGTCTCGGACTCTCGGGGGTCCCCGTTGATTCGCCGCGCGACCTCCGGGTGGTTCTCGATGAGCCGCACGATGAGCTGCAGCGCCACGTCCGGCGACGCCGCGTGGGCCAGTCCCGCGAGCAGCGCGGACAGGTCCACGCCGTCCAGTTCCCGGAACCCCAGCCAGCGCCGGGCATTCGTGACGTCCGCGAAACCGATCGAGATCAGTTGCTTGGCCGAGATCTTCTCCGCGCGCTCCTTGGCGGTGCCCGGGGTGTCAGTCATGGTCTGCCCCTACAGGATGCCCAGGTTGGTCCGCAGTTCGTAGGGCGAGACCTCCTGGCGGTACTGGTCCCAGTCGCGGCGCTTGTTGCGCAGGAAGTACTCGAAGACCTGCTCGCCCAGCAGCTCCGCCATGAACTCCGATTCCTCGGTCAGCCGGATCGCGTCGTGGAGGCTGCCCGGCAGGGGTTGGTGGCCCACGGCGCGGCGCTCGGCGCTGCTCATGGCGAACACGTCGTCCATCTCCACGGGCGGCAGCTCGTACTCGTTCTCGATCCCCTTGAGCCCCGCCCCCAGCAGCGCGGCGTAGGACAAGTACGGGTTCGTCGCGGAGTCGATCCCCCGGTACTCGATCCGGGAGGACTGCACCTTGTCCGGCTTGTAGAGCGGCACACGCACCAGCGCCGAGCGGTTGTTGTGGCCCCATGACATGTACGACGGCGCTTCGTCACCGGCCCACAGTCGCTTGTAGGAGTTCACGAACTGATTGGTCACGGACGTGAACTCGGGGGCGTGGCGCAGCAGCCCGGCGATGAAGTGCCGCCCGGTCTCGGAGAGCCGGAACTCGGCCCCGGCCTCGTAAAACGCGTTGGTGTCCCCTTCGAACAGGGAGAAGTGCGTGTGCATCCCCGAGCCGGGGTGGCGGGAGAACGGCTTGGGCATGAAGGTCGCGTAGATCCCCTGGGACAGGGCCACCTCGCGCACCACGGTGCGGAACGTCATGATGTTGTCCGCGGTCTGCAGCGCGTCCGCGTAGCGCAGGTCGATCTCGTTCTGACCCGGTCCGGCCTCGTGGTGCGAGAACTCCACGGAAATGCCCACCGATTCGAGCATGTTCACCGCGGTGCGGCGGAAGTCTTGGACCACTCCCCCCGGGACGTGATCGAAGTACCCCTCGTAGTCCACCGGTACGGGTTCGCCGGTGCGCGGGTCCAGCTCGGGCGAGCGCAACAGGTAGAACTCGATCTCGGGAGCGGTGTAGCACGTGAAGCCCATGTCCGAGGCCTTGGCGAGCACGCGGCGCAGAACCCCGCGGGGATCCGCCGCGGAGGGCTCACCGTCCGGGGTCTTCAGGTCGCAGAACATCCGGGAGGTCGGCTCGTCCTCCCCGCGCCACGGCAGCAACTGAAACGTGGAGGGATCCGGTTGCAGGAGCATGTCGGACTCGAAGATCCGCGACAGCCCCTCGATCGAGGAGCCGTCGAACCCGAGGCCCTCCTCGAACGCGGCCTCCACCTCAGCGGGTGCCAGCGCAATGGACTTGAGGGTCCCCACGACGTCCGTGAACCATAACCGGACGAACCGGACGTCCCGGTCCTCGATGGTGCGCAGAACGAATTCTTGCTGACGGTCCATGGGTCCACCTCGGATTCCTGGGGCGTGTGACACAGCGGCTGCGGGCTCACGCGCCGGGGCCATGCCCGGGACGAGCCACGTCACAACTGTATCGGTCGCAGCAGCGTTCCTCGCGCCCGTCTCCCCCATCTGTCCGCTTGCGTGTTCCCGCCCCGGTCCGCACGGAGATCGGGTCGCCGAGTCAGTGCCGCTCCCCGCCCGGAACCCCTGGGCCCGACCGGCCGGTACCCTGACACCATGAGCGAAACGCAGCCTTCGTCCGGTTCCCCCGCCGAGAAATCCCTCGCCCAGATCGCCCGCGTGCGGACCCTGCACCTGCAGCGTGCCAAGGACGCCGGGGAGAAGTTCTCCATGCTCACGAGCTACGACACGCTCACCGCGGGGATCTTCGACCGAGCCGGCGTGGACGTCCTGCTCGTGGGTGATTCACTCGGCAACACGGTGCTCGGACACGAGTCCACCCTGCCGGTCACGCTCGAGCACATGATCACGTTCTCCGCCGCGGTCATGCGCGGCGTACAGCGCAGCCTCGTGGTCGTGGACCTGCCCTTCGGCTCGTACGAGGAGTCCCCGGATCAGGCCGTGCGCAGCGCGGTGCGGATCATGAAGGAGTCCGGCGCGCACGCCGTGAAGATCGAGGCGGGGGAAGCGCTCGCGGAGCACGTGGCCGCCGTGGTGCGCGCTGGGGTCCCTGTCATGGGTCACGTCGGATTCACCCCGCAGTCCGAGCACGCGCTGGGCGGGTTCCGGATCCAGGGCCGCGGCGAGGCCGGGGAGCAGCTACTGCGCGACGCCCGTGCCGTGCAGGACGCCGGGTGCTTCGCCGTCGTCCTGGAAATGGTGTCCGCGGACGCCGCGGCACGAGTGGAGGACGAGCTGCGGATCCCCACGGTGGGGATCGGCGCCGGGAATGTGACCACCGGCCAGGTGCTCGTGTGGCAGGACATGCTGGGGTTGCGCACCGGGAAGATGCCGCGCTTCGTCAAGCAGTACGCGCAGCTCGCTCAGGTCGCCGACGACGCCGTGCGCGGCTACGTGGCCGACGTCCGCTCCGGTGCGTTCCCGGCCGAGGAGCACTCCTACCGGGGGTGACGCCCGGGTCGCCCCGAACGAGAATGGGACCGGGCGACGTCGCCGCCCGGCCCTACAGGGTCAGTCACCCTTGAACGCGGCGTCCTCGTCGTCCCAGCGCTTGGTGTTCTCCGCGGCGCGCTCGAGGGCGCGCGAGGCCTCCTCGCGGGTCGCGTAGGGGCCCATGAGCTTGCGGTAGTCGTCCTTGGGGCCTTCCTCGACCTGCTTGGTGTAGAGGTTGTACCAGTACTCGGCCATGATCTTCCTCCCTGTGCGGCGCCGTGCGCCGTACACCCGCCCCGCGGCGGGGTCGCGAACCTTCCCGGCCGAACGGGCCCGGGACTCAAGGATTAGGCTAGTTGCTGAACCAGGTGTTCGGGGCGCCTTGACGCCTCACAGCACGAACACGCCCGCGATCGCCGCAGGAGGCAATGACCCATCGTGACCACGCACAATCTCGCACCAGCACCCGGATCCACCGCACCGCGCGGCGCGCTGCGCCCCGGGAACCTCACCCCGCGGCGCCACGTCCCGGGCGGGATCGAGCGGCCGGAGTACGTGGGACGCCGGGACGCGAACGAGGGTCACGCCTCCAACGTGTACACCCCCGAAGAGATCGAGCTGGTGCGCGAGGCCGGCCGGATCGCCGCCCGTGCGCTGCAGGCCGCGGGCGCGGAGGCCAGGCCCGGCGTGACCACGGATGAACTGGACCGGATCGCGCACGAGTACATGTGTGATCACGGGGCATACCCCTCGTGCCTCGAGTATCGCGGGTTCCCCAAGTCCATCTGCACGTCACTCAACGAGGTGATCTGTCACGGCATCCCCGATTCCACCGTGCTCGAGGACGGGGACATCATCAACCTGGACGTCACCGCGTACAAGAACGGCATGCACGGGGACACCAATGCCATGTTCCTGGTGGGTGACGTGGACGAGGATTCCCGCCTGCTCGTGGAACGCACGCACGAGGCGATGAACCGCGGGATCAAGGCCGTGCGTCCCGGGCGTGAGATCAACGTGATCGGGCGCGTCATCGAGAAGTACGCCAAGCGTTTCGACTACGGGGTCGTGCGCGACTTCACCGGGCACGGCGTGGGGCGCGAGTTCCACACGGGTCTGATCGTCCCGCACTACGACGCCGCCCCGTCCTACGCCACCGAGATGGTCCCGGGAATGATCTTCACGATCGAACCCATGCTGACCCTCGGTTCCATCACGTGGGACCAGTGGTCCGACGACTGGACCATCACGACCCACGACAAGATGCGCACTGCACAGTTCGAACACACCATGGTCGTGACCGATGACGGCGTGGAGATCCTCACCCTCCCGTAAGATCGAGCGACGGGGCGGGCTGCATCGCGTCCACCTCCGCATAGTTTCCACCGTGAACCGAAGGGACCGTTCATGAGCTCAGGTACTCCGCAGGGTGTCGTATCGCAGTGTGGCATCGGAATCGACATTGGTGGTACCGGCACCAAGGGTGGGATCGTGGATCTCGCCACCGGCCAACTCGTGGGTGAACGGTTCCGCATCCCCACGCCGCAGCCCGCCACGCCGGAAGCCGTGGCCGGCGTCGTCAAGCAGATCGTGGACGAACTGCAGTCCCGCCCCGAGGCCCCGGCCCCGGACAGCCACGTGGGCATCGTTTTCCCCGCCATCATCAAGAACGGGGTGGCGCTGTCCGCGGCGAACGTGGACAAGTCGTGGATCAACACGAACGTGGATGCCCTCATGACCGAGACGCTGGGCCGTGAGGTCGAGGCCCTCAACGACGCCGACGGCGCCGGGCTCGCCGAAGCGCACTACGGCGCGGGCAAGGGCAAGGAAGGCCTGGTCATGGTGATCACCCTGGGCACAGGGATCGGTTCCGCGATGATCCTCAACGGCCAACTGGTCCCCAACGCCGAGCTCGGTCACCTGGAGATCGACGGCTTCGATGCCGAGACCAAGGCCTCGGCCGCCGCCCGGGAACGCGAGCAGCTGCCCTGGAAGAAGTGGGCCAAGAAGCGGCTGCAGCGGTACTTCTCCCACGTGGAGTTCCTGTTCTCCCCGTCCCTGTTCGTGATCGGGGGCGGTGTGTCCAAGAACTCGGAGAAGTTCCTGCCCTACCTCGAACTGCGGACACCGGTAGAGATCGCCGCGCTACGCAACAACGCTGGCATCGTGGGTGCTGCGCTGTGGGCCCAGCAGTGCCGGGACGCCCAGGCCGCCAAGCCGGTCATCGACCCCGTGAAGTGACGGACGCCCGTCCCGGGCCGTGGAGATCCTCCGCGCTCGGGACGGTACCGACCCGCCCCGGACATGGGTGAGACCCCGAAGGTGACCGCGGCTTCCCCTCCGCGGACCCTCGGGGTCTCGTATTGAGAGTCTAAGTACTCAACGCATTCGGATCAAGCCGTCAGGTGTTCGCCCAGGTCGGTGAGGAATTCCCCCACGGGAGCGTCCACCTTCACGGTGGCCATCGAGTCCCCTCCGGTGACGCCGTGGTTGACGATCACCACGGGGATCCCCTCTCGGTCTGCTTGCCGCACGAACCGGCGTCCGGAGTTCACGGTCAGCGACGATCCCGCCACGAGTAGCGCCTCGGACCGCGCGACCAAGCGCCGCGCCAGGGCCACGCGGTGCGACGGCGCGTTCTCCCCGAAGAACACGACGTCCGGTTTCAGCACCCCCTGGCACACGGGGCAGTCCCACACACGGAAACCGCCGGTGTGCTCCACGGTGGCGTCCGCGTCCGGGGCGTATTCGATGTCGTCCGCCGAGGCCATGCCGTCGTAGAACCCGGGGTTCAACTCGTCCAGGTAGCGCGAGACCTGTTCCCGGGGGAACCGGGACGAGCACGAGGTGCACAACACCCACGCGTAGGTGCCGTGCAGGTCCACCACGGCCACGGAGCCGGCTTTCTGGTGCAGCCGGTCGATGTTCTGGGTGATGATCCCGTCCACCAGACCGGCGGCCTCGAGCCGGGCCAGCGCCTCGTGGGCGGCGGACGGTTGTGCCCGGGCCACGAAGTGCCAGCCGTACTGGTTGCGGGCCCAGTAGTGCCGGCGACTCGCCACACTGCCCATGAACTCCTGATACGTCATGGGGGAACGAGGTTTGGCGCCCGGGCCGCGGTAGTCGGGGATCCCGGACGGGGTGCTCACCCCCGCGCCCGTGAGCACCGCGATCTGCTTGCCCCGTAGCACCTCGAGAACGCGCGGCAGACCGTCTCGGGCGTTCAGTGCATGGGGATCGGGGAAGAGGCTCTCGTCCACCGGTGCGCCGTAACCGGCGCGCAGTACTCGCAGGGGCATCAGGACCGGGGCAGGTTCTCGAGGACGCCCCGCAGTCGATCCCATTCCCGGGCCTGGGTGATGTCGGCGGAGCTGACGTCACGGATGATCCCGCGGGCGTCGATGGTGATGGTGTGGCGCTGGGCGCACCCTGCGTCCTCGTCCAGGACACCGTAGCGGCGGGCCACGTCCCCGTGGGGCCAGTGATCGGAGAGCATCTGGAAGTCGTAGGACTCCTGCCGCGCGAACGCGTCCAATGCGAAGTGGCTGTCCGTGGAAATGCACACCACGACGGCGGCGAACTCATCGAACATGTCCGCGTGATCCTGCAGATGGCACAGCTCGTCCGTGCAGATCGGCGAGAACGCGTAGGGGAAGAACACGAGCACGACCGGCGCACCCCGGTAGTCGCCCAGGGAGCGGGACTCGCCGTAACGGTCCTGGAGGGTGAAGTCCGGCGCGGTGGATCCGATGGCACTCATGAGGGCCCTTCCTGCCGCGCGGGAGCGCCGCGGCGCGCGCTCAGAAGTTTCGTTTGGGGGTCAGGCGGGAGACGGACCAGTCCGGGGAGACCCGTGCCGCGCTCGTGACGTGCAGACCGGCGGTCGAGGCCGCTTCCTGGATGTCAGCGGGAGAGACGTGGTCCTGGCGGCCGGCCTTGGGCGTCAGCAACCACACGACACCGCCGTCGTCGAGGGTGGTCTGGACGTCCACGAGCTCGTCCACCAGATCGCCGTCCCCGTCACGCCACCACAGCACGACGGCGTCCACGACCTCTTGCGCGTCCTCGTCGAAGAGCTCCGAGCCGATCGCGTCCTCGATCCGCCCGCGCAGATCCGCGTCGACATCGTCGTCGTAACCGAATTCCTGGACGTAGTCGCCGTCCTTCAGATTCAGTTGCGCCGCAATGCTCTCCTCGGGGGCTTTCGCCTCGCTCACCGTAACTCTCCTTCACTGCTGTCTCGCGCGGGGCCGGACCGTCGGCTCAACGACGCTGCCGGACCTCACCCTCACCGTGACGGGGATGTCAACGGTGCGTAATAAAGACAACACTGGATTGTCCCCGCGTTCAAGCCACACCACGAACCGCGGGGCGAATCGGGTGACTTGTGACACGTTCCACACCCGTGGCGGCCCGGCGCAGGCGGTGTGACGCGTGAAACGGTGTGGCCACTGCCGGTGACGCCATCGCGTGTGACACGATGAAAGGACGGCGGCATCGGCCTGTCCGATCACCCGCCGCCTGACACACCGCTCCGACACCGGGGATCCCGTGACACGGAGCTGACGATAGAGAGGTTCTCGTGTCTTCCGACAGCAATCACCACATTTTGAGTGGGTTGACGAATAATCTTCAGGACGCTGATGTTCAGGAGACGCAGGAGTG